>NZ_VCKZ01000395.1 GCF_005889745.1 Actinomadura geliboluensis | reverse complement strand
GGCGGAAGCTTCAGATTTGTATAAGAGACAAGGCCGGCCGCGGCGAGCGGGAACAGGGCGGCGAGGGCCGCCGCGGCCACGGCCAGGGCGCGCACGCCGCGCTGCTCCCAGTCCCGCCCGTACGACTCGACGGCGATGCGGTCGAGCTCGGCCACGAACTGCGCCGCGCCCGGCGGGCGGTAGGCGGGGTCCTTGGCCATCCCCTGGAGCACGAGGGTGCGCAGCGGCTCGGGGACGTCGTCCGCCGGGACGGGCGCGGCGGCGTGCTGGCCCATCAGCGCCGCCCGGTCGTCGGCGCGGTAGGGCCGCTCGCCGGTCACGCACTCGTAGAAGACGCAGGTCGCGGCGTAGACGTCGGTGGCCGGGGTGGCGGGTTCGCCGCGCCACTGCTCGGGCGCCATGTACACCGGGGTGCCGGACCGGTCGCCCTCGCCCGTCCACACGGCGATGCCGAAGTCGATGAGCTTGCTGAGCCCGTCCGCGCGGACGACGACGTTGGCGGGCTTGTAGTCGCGGTGGACGACCCCGGCCGCGTGCGCGGCGGCCAGCCCGCGCAGCGACCCCTTCAGCACCAGCAGGGCCGCCTCCGGCCCGAGGGCGCCGTGCTCGGCGAGCACCCGCTTCAGCGAGACGCCCTCGACCGCCTCCATGATGAGCGCCGTGCCGTGCTCGTGCTCCACGAGCCGGTAGAGCCGCGCCACGTGCGGGTCGTCGACCCGGCCGAGCATCTGCGCCTCGTGGCGGAACGCGTCCTTGGCCGCCGGGTCGGCGCCGGCGGGCAGGTACTTGATCGCGACGGGGGTGCCGGTCCGGGCGTGCCGGGCCAGCGCCACCCGGCCCTGCGCCCCGCGGCCGAGCTCGCGCACCTCGTCGAACTCCGAAACGCGCCATTGCGCCACGGGGCACCTCTTTCCAGTCCGTCCCTGAACGTTCCAGTCATGTGACGCGGCGGAACCGGGGATGGTTGGTCACTCTTTCGACACGAGGATGCCACGCGCGGTGAAGGCCACGTCGGGGTCCGGATGCGCGCGCAGGGCGCGCAGGACGTCCCGCCATTCGGGCGGCCAGCCCGCGCGCGGGCCGTGCCGCCCGGCGAGCGCGCACGCGAACAGGCCGCCCGCCGGGTCGCCGCGCCCGGCGAGCCGCTCCGCGTGCGGATGCACCTCGGCGGGGTCGGGGAGACCGGCGCGCGGGCCGTCCGCGAGGGCCTCGGCCACCCGCTGGACGGCGAGGACGGGGACGCCCGCGCAGGAGTCGGCGAGCGCGTCCACGGCCGGGTCGTCCCAGTGCACGGTCGCGGCCGTCAGCTCCCGCGCCAGCTGCGCGGGAAGCCGCTCCGTGACCGCCCGCAGGACGGGTCCGGCGCCGTCGCGGCGGTTCGCGGCGGCGCGCCGGAGCGCGTCGGCCAGCGCCGCCAGCCGCTGCTCGGCCGGGAGGTCCCGCTCGGGCTCGGCGTTCGCGGCGTCACAGGCTTCTGCCAGTGTCGCGGCGGCGTCCGCGAGCGCGTCCGTTCCGGTGCCGCCCACCGCGCAGCCGACCAGCGTGAACAGCGCGGTGCGCCAGCGGCGCGTCTCGCCGAGGTCGGTGAGGACGGCCGCGAGCCGCGCCGGGATCTCCGGCGCCCACTGCGCCCACCGGCCCAGCGCCGTCAGCGCCGCGTCGGACGCCTCCGGGTCGGGGGAGCGCGCCACCCGCACGACGAGCGCGGCGTAGTCGGCGCGGAACGCCCCCTCGATCTCGTACGGCCACGCGCCGAGCACCTGGCGGGCGAGGTCGCGCGGCCCGGCCGCCGCCTCGGCGAGGATCCGCCGGGCGGCCGGGTCGGACATGTGCGCCCGGGCGGCGGACGCGATCGCCGCGCGCACGTCCCGGTGCTGGCCGGGGTCGTCCCAGGCGGCGGCGACGACGTCCAGCGCCTCCGGCACGCGGGTGCGCAGCAGGATCCGCAGCGCCTCCTTCCGCGCGGTGATCTTGCCGCCGGTCAGGACCGGGCGCAGCAGCGCCGCCAGCGCCGACGGCCGGACGAACCGCGCCGCGCGCCCGGCCGCGTAGACGGCCACGTGCGCGTCGTCGGACGAGGCGAGCGCGAGCAGGTCGGGCAGGACGTCCTGCGGGCGGGCGGTCCACGGCGCGGCGGTCAGCGCGGCCCGGCGCAGGCGGGCGTCGTCCGCCGCCAGGTACGGGCGGAGCCGCGCGGCGTCCACCCCCGGGACCTGCGCGATGGCCGCGACCGCGCGGGCCCGGCCGGCGTCCGGGAGCCGCGCGTCGCCCGCGACCCGGTCGAGGAGGCGCAGGTAGGCGGCGTGCTGCCGGGCCGTCCACCCGCGCGTCCAGCGCGGCTCCACCCACGGGACGTAGGTGACGTCGCCGCGCCGGAACCGCCCCTCGGGCGTGGACTCCGAGAGGACGAGGTGCAGCAGGTCGGTCCGCTCCGCCGCGACCGCCGCGAGCACCGGCGGGAGCCCGACCGTGGAGGGGTCCCCGGCGACGACGCGCTCCACCCGCTCGCCGCGCGTCGCGGGCGGCTCCAGCCAGCCCGCGACGGCCTCGCGGATCACCCGGTCGTCGCGGGCGCCGAGGGCCTTCTCCAGCGCGTCCTGGAGCGCCGGGACGCCGTGCGCGCGGCGCCCGAGCGCCCGGACGAGCATCAGCGCGAGCCCGTGGTCGTCGCGGCGCGCGCCCTCGTCGAGCAGCGGGGCGAGCCGCTCGACGAGCCGGTGCTCCTGCCCGCGCCGCAGCACCCGGTCCAGCCGGCCGAGCGGGACGAGGGAGGAGCTGCCGATGACGCGCCTCAGCAACCCGATGCCCGTCGCCGTCAGCTCGGCGTCGTCGCGGAACGCGCCCTGCCGGAAGAACGCGGTGCCGAGCTGGACGAGCGTCAAGCGCGTCGCGTTGGAGCAGTCGCGGGCGTTCAGCGCGTCCTCGGCGAGCCGCTCGAAGGCCGCCGCGTGCTCGGCCCCCAGCGCCGCGCCGGGGACGGCCGCCAGCGCCCGCAGCGCGGCGACCCGCACCGGCTCCTGCTCGTTGCGCAGCCGCCCGAGGGACTCCAGCAGCGTGGACAGCACGGCCGGGTCGCGTTCGCGTCCGGCGCACGCGACGAGCAGCGCGTACCCGGCCGCGCGTTCGTCGGCGTCGGGCCGCCGGGTCGGCTCCTCCAGGACGGGCCGGGCCTCCGCGAACGGCAGGTAGGCCGACACGGCCTGCACCCGCTGCGGGTGCCCGGCGACCGCGCGGAGCCCCAGCATCCGGCGCGCCTCCCGGACCCGCACGGCGCGCGGCAGGACGTTCATCAGCGCGTCCCCGAGCTCGCGCGCCGCGAGGTCGACGCCGTCCATCGCGGCGTCGAACAGCGCGCCGCGCCGGGCCGGCGCCACCGCCGCCAGCAGCAGCCGCAGCGCGGACTCGTCCTCCCGGACGGCGCGCGCGACCGCGGCGAGGCCGTCCCCGCCGGCGCGGGCGAGCCGGTCCCGCATGGACCGCCGCCGGATCAGCGAGGCGAGCACCGTCCGGGTGCCGTCCGCCAGCAGCAGCCGCAGCGTCCGCTCCGGCTCGGCGTCCAGCAGCGCGCCGATCTGCGGCCGGAGCACGTGCGGCAGCCCGGCCGCGTGCCAGTGGTCCTCCAGGAGGCCGAGCACCCGGCCGGGGTCGTGCCGCACCACCGCCGCGATGCCCGGCCCGTTCCAGTGCCACCAGCTGGTGCGCGCGCCCGGCGTCAGCGCGGCGAGGTCCCGTTCGGCCTGGTCCAGGAAGGTCCCGGGGTGGGCGCCGCCCAGCGTGTGCGGGTTCGGGACGGCGTGCGCGAGCGGCCCGAGCCGCTCGGCCGCGCGCTCCGGGGTGCAGGCGGGCAGCAGCGCGGCGGCCTCGTCCGCGCCCCACCGCTCCAGGACCGGCCCGATGAGCGCGTCCGCGAGGTCGGCGCGGCGGTGCCGGCGCACCGCCCGGTACGTCGCGGACCTGACCGCCTGCGGGGCGTCCATGAGCCGCTCCGCGAGCGGTCCCGGCGCGGTCGCGTACCGCACCGCCAGCCGGGTCGCCCGCAGCGCGAGCACCGCGTCCGGGTCGCCGGTCGCCGCCACCAGGTGCGCGAGGGACGCCTCGTCCCGCACGGCGGACGCGATGGACAGCGCGGCCGACCGCTCGTAGTGGCCGCGCCCGCCCAGCTCGGCCAGCAGCGCGGCGAGCTCCGGCGCGCCTCGGGAGGCCCGCAGCGCCGCCAGGCGGCGGACGCGGGCGCGGTACGGGAGGGGCTCGATCTCGGCGAGCAGATCATCGGCGCGCATGACGCGCCATCGTGCCGGATCCACCGCCCGGGTTCACCCGCTTTTCGCCTCTTCGGGCACGGGCCGGGAGGCGGTGATCTGGTCGGCGAGCATCCGGACGCGGGCCTCGTGCTCGTCGTAGCCGACGACGACCGGCGGCTCGTTGTAGGGCATCGTGTCGGACGAGCGGCGCAGCTTCACGTACTGGCCGCACGCGTCGATCGCGTACGGCTCCATGTCGTCCTGCAGCGCCCCGATCACCGTGATGCCGTGCGTCTCGCCGATCTTGCGGAACAGCGCGACGGCCTCCTTGCGGTGCTCCTTGCCGAGGTTGCGCCCCAGCTCGTCCAGGACGAGGCAGAGCCGCCCGCCGCCGGAGCTGGCGAGCGCCGCCGCGCACACCAGCTTGACGGCCTTCTCGTCCATCAGCGCGGTGTTGGCGCGCCGGTTGTAGGGGACGTACCGCTGGCCGTCCGAGCGGCGCCACTTCGGCGTGACCCGCCACCGCCACTCCTGCTCGGGGTCGCCCGGCTGCTCCGGCGTCGGGAACTCCAGCGTCGCGCCATAGCCGCCGTAGCCGACGTCGAGCTTCTCGAACTCCTCCGCGACCCGCTGGAGGCGTGTGCGGATCGCGGCGGTCAGCGCGGTGCGGTGCGCCTCCGCCGCGCCCGCCGCCTCCGTCGCGCCCTTCTGCGCCTTGTCCAGGTCGGCGCGGCGCGCCGACAGCTGCACCTCGATCTGCCGCCGCTGGTGCCGCTCGTAGTCCTCCTGCCTGCGCAGATGCCCCTCCAGGGCCTGCGCGAGGCGGGCGAACGTGGCCTGCTCGCGGTCGGTGCGGCGGCCCTCGCCCTCGGCGCGCTCGCGCAGCAGGAACCGGATCTCCTCCGGCATGTCCTCGTCGGACGGGCCGTCCGGGAACACGCGGCGCAGCGCCTCCGACAGGTGCTTCTCGGCGGTGTGCCACCACTCGGCGGGCGTCCAGGTGGCCTCGTCGTCGTCGAGGCCCGACAGCCATTCGGTGGCGGCGTCGCGGGAGCCGCCCCAGTCCTTCTCCAGCGCGTCCAGGCCGAGCGCGGCCCGCTTGTCGGCCAGCTCGGACGACGCCCTGCGGATCCCGTCGCGTTCCTTCTCGCGGGCCTCCTTGCGCCCGCGCAGCCGGTCGATCTCCAGCGCGCGCGTGTCGGCCTTCGCCTGGAGCCGCCGCAGCGTCTGCTCCGCCGACCCGAGCCGCGGGCCCAGCCGGGCCTCGCCGCCCGCCAGCTCCTCAAGGGTCTCGCGCAGCTCCGCCATGCGCTCGCGGACGTCGTCCAGTTCCTCCGCCGCGCGCGCGCCGCTCAGCCGCCGGCCGGCGAGCGCCACGTCGGCGGCGGCGTCGGCCGTGGCCTGCCGCGCGTCGTCCAGCGCCTCGGTCGCGGCCTCCAGCGCCGTCCGGGCCGCCTGGACGCGGGCCACGCGGCCGGTGACGGGCTCGGCGAAGCCGCCGATGACGACCGTGCCGGTGCCGTCGCCGTCGAGCGCGGCGAAGAACCGCCCCAGCGCCTGCTCGCAGCGCACGCCCTCGGGCAGCCCCTCGCCGCCCGCCGGGACGATCATGGAGCCGGGCAGCGCGGCGAGGGCCGCGACGGCGCCGTCCAGGTCGTCCGCCGCGACGACGACGGCCTCCCGGTACGGCCACAGCGCGGCCTCCCAGCGCTCCCGGACGTCCTCGGCCAGCTCGACCGCGTCCAGCAGGCCGACCGCCGCGATGCCCCCCGCCGCCAGCGCGCGGATCTGCTCCGGAGCGCTGCTCTGCCCTGCCTCGGCCTCGGCCAGGGCGCGCTCCGCGCGCGCGACGGCGCCCTTGGCCATCCCGTACTCCTGCTGGGCCTCGTCGCGGCGCGCCTCGGCCTCCTTCAATTCGGCGCGCGCGGTGTCGGCGTCCCGGCCGTCGGCCTCCCGCTGCCGCTCCTCCAGCGCCGACACCTGCCGGCGCAGGTCGTCCATGCGGCCCCGGGCGACGGCCTTGTCCGCGCTGAGCTTGTCGGCCTGCCCCTTCAGCTCGGCGAGCGCCGCCTGCGCCTCCTGGACCTGCGCGTCCAGCGCGCCGCCGGTGAGCTGCTCGATCTCCCGCTCCGCGGCCTTCGCCGCCTCCGCCAGCTCCGCGCCCTCCCGGCCCAGCCGCTCCTGCTCGGCGGCGTGCGCGGCGTCGGCCTCCGCCGCGTCCACCAGCAGCCGTGCCCGCCGCGTCCGCCAGTGCCGCAGCGCCGCCGCCACCTCGTCCCGCGCGCGGTCGTGCCGGTCGAACGTCTTCAGCAGGCTCGCCGCCTCCCGCTCCCACTCGGCGAGCCGCTCGGCGGCCTCCGCCGCCTTCGCGCGCTCCCGGTGCTCGTCGGCGCGGGACTTGCGCTCGGCCTCCAGCTCCCGGTCCAGCCCCGTCAGCGCCGCGATCGCGCTGAAGATGCGCTCCGGGCTGATCTCGTTCAGCGGCTGCGACAGCAGGTTCGTCGCGACCTTCGACCGCACCGACGTCGACAGGAACGACACGCACCGGACCTGCCCCCCGTACAGGACGCGGGTCAGGTCCTTCGCGACCAGGTCGCGGCGCCCCGCGCTGCGGGGGAGGCCCGCCCACAGCCGGTCGGCGAGCGCCACCCGGTCGGCCTCGGACGGCGCCGACGCCAGGTACACGCCCTGCCGCCACCGGATCTCCAGGTGCGGCGCGTCCGCGTTGACCCGCAGCCACACCGTCACCGCCGGATCGTCCTCCACCGGCTCGGGGTGGTCGAAGACGCCGACGATGTACCCGTGGTCGGCGCTCGCCCACTGGCTGTCGCCCTGCGCCGCCAGCTCCGCGTTGAACAGCAGCTCCGCGACCGCCCGCGCGCCCGACGCGAACCGCCACTGCTCGTCCCCGAGCAGCGCCGTGATGGCCGCGATGAACGACGACTTGCCCGCGCCGTTGGAGTCCTTCGGCCCCTGCCCGGCCACCACGATCAGCGTCCCCGGCACGGTCGGCACCGGATGCGTCGACAGCCGGGAGATGTTCACCGCCTGCACGGCCACGAGCGTCCGGTCGCCGACCACGTTCCCGGTGTCGCGCGCGGCCGCCGCCGGTGCGGCCATCATCGGTTCGGTCCCGGCCGTCATGTGCTCTCCCCCCGTCCCCGCCGCCGCGCCCGGATCGCCGCGGCGAGCGGCGAGTCCGGCCCGGCGGCCAAGATCAGCTCTTCCTGAAGCCGGCGGCGCGCGGCGTCGGTCAGCCGGTGGAACTGCGCCCCCGGCACGAACCCCCCGGCGTCGTCCGGGCCCGCCTTCACCTGCGCCACCAGCCCCGCGAGCCGCAGCCGCCGCAGCGACGCCTCCAGCTCGGTGACCGGAAGCTGGGTGCGGCGGCGCAGCTCGTCCAGCGGCGTCGGATGCGGCGACAGCCACGAGTCGTCCGCCAGCAGCCCGGCCGCGCGCGGGATCGCCACCGAATGGATCAGCACCAGCGTCAGCACGGCCCGCTCCCGCACGCCCGGAACGCACGCGGGGTCCTCGGCGAGCGCCTTCGCGACCTCGTCCCGGTACCCGGAGATCCAGCGGGTCTGCTCCGACCGGATGAGCGTCCGCCCGTTCAGCGCGAGCATCTCCTCGACCGCCCGCCGCAGCGCCGGCTCCCGCAGCGCCGCGAACCGCACCTCCGCCACCGGCTCCGCCGCGTGCTCGACCGCCATGTACGCCGCCACGACCTCCGCGCGCCGCCGCTCGTCGAACGCCCGCAGCACACCCTCGAACAACCCGCTCATCCGTCGCCCTCCGGGGCGCCCGCGGGCTCCGCCTGTCTCTTAGACACATCTGACGCTGCCGACGACGGAGAGAGTGTAGATCTCGGGGGTGGCCGTATCATTAAAGAAAAGAAGAGGTTTGGGGAAGCTAAAAAGCG
>NZ_VCKZ01000394.1 GCF_005889745.1 Actinomadura geliboluensis | reverse complement strand
GGATCCCTCCGGCACCGCCCAGCCCTCCGGCGCCGCCCAGCCCTCCACCGCAGAGACCGCCGCGCGGGCGTGGCGGAACCTCGGCGTCCTGCTGCACGAGCGGGGCGACCGGCGCCGCGAGGTCACCGAGGCGCTCGGCATGAGCTTCTTCCGGGTGAAGGCGCTGCGCCGCATCGCCGCCGCGCCCGCCCCGCTGCCGCTGCGCGACCTCGCCGAGCTGCTGCTCACCGACCGCCCCTACGTCACGCTGGTGGTGGACGACCTGGTCGGCCGCGGCCTGGTGGAGCGCAGCGCCAACCCCGCCGACCGCCGCTCCAAGCTCGTCACCGCGACGGAGGCCGGGCGCGCCGCGGCGGCGGAGGCCGAGCGGATCCTCAGCACCCCGCCGCCCGAGCTGCGCGCCCTCCCGGCCGAGGACCTCGCCGCCCTCGACCGGATCGCGGCCCGCCTGGTCGCCGAGGACTGAGCCCCGGCGACCGGCGGTCTAGGCGCCGGACGGGACCTTGTAGGTCTCGGCGGCCTCCGACTCCGTCGCCTCCCGCTCGACGACCATGCCGCCGAGCGCCTTGGCGTCCGTCCGCAGGATGTAGGTCTTGCGGGTGCCGGGCTCGTCCACCTTCGAGAAGTCCATCGGGGTGCCGTAGCCGCCGTCGTGCGCGGTCGTCGACCGGTGCGCCGCGATCACGCCCTCCCGGGTGAGGTCCTTGGACTGGCACGCCTTCTTGAGCGCGTCCCCGAAGATCACGGCGCCGGTGTAGCCGTTGACCACCGCGCTGTCGCGCGGCTGCCCCGGGTACTTCTTGCCGTAGTCGTCCGCCAGCTGCTTGATCAGGGGCAGGTCGGAGGAGATCGGCGCGCCCGCGCTGGCGAGGTAGAAGCCCTTCAGCAGGGCGGGCGCGGCCGGGGTCTGCAGCAGCTGCGGGGAGAACCCGGAGTTGCTCGCCACGATCGGCGCCATGATGCCCTTGGCCCGCGCGACGCCCGCGAGCGACGCGGACTGCTTCGGCCCGGCGCTCATCAGGATCGCCGCGACGCCGGCCTCCTTCAGCGCGGAGACCTGCGCGGTCATGTCGTTGTCGGTCGCCTTGATCTTCTGCTCGACGATGGTGAGGCCGAGCTTGCCCGCCGCGTACTTGGACCCGGCGAGCGCGCTCTCGCCGTAGTCGCCCTCGAAGTACACGTGCCCGATCTTGTCGCCCTTCTTGATCCCCTTCTCCTTGGTGAGGAAGTCCAGGGCGTTGATCATGTCGACGTCGTAGGTGGTGCCGGTGACCTGGATGTACTTGTTGCCGAGCAGCGTCGTCGACCACGCGTTCGGGATCACGAACATCTTGTCGGAGGTGATCCGCTGGTTCAGCGCCGTCACCATCGGCGACCCGACGAACTGCGCGAGGCCGATGACGCTCGACTGCATCTCGCTGTACCCCGCGACGGCCTTCTGCACGTCGTAGCCGTGGTCGCGGACGACCAGCTCGACCTTGCGGCCGCAGATCCCGCCTTGGGCGTTGACCTGCTCGAAGTACAGCTGCTGCGCCTGGGTGAGGCTCTTGCCGAGCGGCGCGTACACGCCGGTCAGGTCGGTCGCCGCGCCGACGCGGATCGTGTCGTCGGTGACGCCGGGGCCGGTCTTGACGCCGTCCGCGCCGGTGCCGCCGGAGCCGCCGGTGGCCTTGCCGCTGCAGCCGGACGCCAGGCCCAGCGGCAGCGCGACCGCCAGCGCGGCGACCGCCGTGAGACGTGCCGTTCGGTTCATGTGAGTTGCTCCTCTTGGTCGAGTCGGGTGAGGGGACGGGCGGCCCGGCGCCGGGACGCGGCGGTGCGCAGCCGCGACCACGTCCCGGCCAGGCCGCCGGGCAGGAACAGCACGACGGCGACGACGGCGGCGCCGTACAGGATCCGGGCGGCCTCGGCGGGGGAGACCCCGGCGGAGCCCGGCGCGGCGACGAGCGGCAGGTCGTCGCCGAAGCGGGTGAGGAGCTGCGGCAGGACGGACACGAACACCGCCCCGGCGACGGCCCCGGCGGCGGTGCCGAGCCCGCCGATGACGATCATGGCGAGGTAGTCCAGCGACAGGAACATGCCGAAGTAGTCCGGGACGGTCCGCCGGAACGCCAGCGCGAGCAGCGCCCCGGCCGCCCCCGCGTACATCGACGACAGCACGAACACCCCGGCCCGGTAGCGCGCCACCGGCACGCCCATCACCGCCGCCGCCGTCTCGTGGTCGCGGATGGTGTTCATCGCCCGCCCCGGCCGGCCGCGCAGGATGCCGCGCGCGATCCACGCCGCAGGGACCAGCAGCAGGACGGCGAGGAACCACAGCCGCTCCAGCGCGCCCAGCGGCACGTTGAACAGCACCAGTTCCGGGGAGTCGTTGAAGCGGAACCCGGCGATCTCCAGCGGCGGGACGTCCCGGCCGTTGAACCCGCCGGTGACGGTCTCGGCGTTGAACAGCACGTGCTGCCCGATGAAGATCAGCGCCAGCGACGCGATGCCGAGGTAGACGCCGCGCAGCCGGCCGGCGATCGGGCTGAACAGCCCGCCCGCGACCCCGGCGAGGACGATCGCGCCGACGAACGCCAGCGGCGTCGGCAGGCCGAGGCCCGCCCCGTGCGGCCCCGAGTCGGACGCGAGGTACACGTACCCGTAGGCGCCGACCGCGAGGAAGAACGCGTGCCCCATCGACAGCTGCCCGGTCGCGCCGGTCAGCAGGTTCAGGCCGATGGCGCCGATCGCCGCCGACATCGCGAACAGGCCCGTCTGCAGCCAGAACGCGTCGAGGTAGAAGGGCAGGGCGAGCAGCACGAGGAGGCCCCCGGCCGCCGCCGCCAGGCGCAGCGGACGCTCAGACACGCGACAGCTCCCTCGTCCCGAACAGGCCCGCCGGCCGGATCAGCAGCACGGCGAGCATCACCAGGAACGGCGCCACCTCGCCGATGCCGCGGCCCATGAACGCGAGGTCGCCCTGGTAGCCGGTCGCCAGGGACTCGGTCAGCCCGACGATGAGGCCGCCGGCGAGCGCGCCCGTCGTCGAGTCGAGCCCGCCGAGGATCGCGGCCGGGAACGCCTTCATCGCCGCGAACGAGGTGCCGCGGTCCAGCCCCGGCGTGGGGAACACGGTGAGGAACAGCGCCGCGACCGCCGCGAGCGCGCCCGCGATCGCCCACGCGGCCAGCGAGACCCGCGACAGCCGGACGCCCATCAGCGCCGCCGTCTCCCCGTCCTCGGCCGCCGCCCGCATCGCCACGCCCCACGAGGTGTAGCGGAACGCCAGCAGGAACGCCGCGATCAGCACGGACGCGACGGCGAACGCGGCGATGCGGGTCTGCGCGATGCCGACGCCCGCCACGTCCACGATCTTGTTCTGCCAGGGGTCGCCCATCGACAGGACCTGCGTGCCGATCTCCCGCGTCAGCGCCGTCGTCAGCACGATGTCGACGCCGATCGTGACGATCGCGAGCACCGCGTGGTCCTCCACCCGGGCCCGGCGCAGCACCACCAGCTCCACCAGCACGCCCGCCACCGCCGCCCCGGCGATGCCCGCGCCGAGCGCCGGCAGGAAGCCGATGTCGTCGTGCAGGACCGCCGTGACATAGCCGCCCACGAGCAGCAGCGACGCGTGCGCGAAGTTGACCACCTCGGTGGCCTTGAAGATGATCACGAAGCCGAGGGCGATCAGCGCGTACACCGACCCCGCCGAGACCCCGTTGACCACCAGCTCGATGAACGTGCTCAAGGGTTTCCCTCCGAATCCGCGGGGACGTGCGCAGCGCCGAGGTAGGCGCGGACCACGGCCGGGTCCCGCTGCACCGCCTCGGGCGCGCCGCCCGCGATGCGCTTGCCGAAGTCCAGGACGGTGACCTCGTCGGCCAGCCGCATGACCATCCCCATGTCGTGCTCGACCAGCAGGACGGAGACGCCGAGGTCGGCGCGGACCCGGGCGATGACGCCGGCCATCCGCCGCCGCTCGGCGCCGTTCATCCCGGCGACGGGCTCGTCCAGGAGCAGCAGCCGGGGCTCCATCGCCAGCGCGCGCGCCAGCTCGACCCGCTTCTGGACGCCGTAGGACAGCAGCCCCACCGGCGCCGCCAGATGCTCGGCGACCCCGACGAACCGGGCGATGTCGCGGACCCGTGCCCGGTGCCGGGCGTCCTCGCGGCGCGCCCGCGGCAGCCGCAGCCCCGCCGACACGAACCCGGCCCGGGTGAGCCGGTGCCGCCCGAGCATCAGGTTGTCCTCGACGGTCAGGTGCCGCGACAGCGCGATGTTCTGGAACGTCCGGGCCACGCCGAGCGCCGCGATCCGGTGCGGCGGCAGCGCGGTCAGCTCCGCGCCGCCGAACCGGACGCTGCCCCCGCTCGCCCGGTACACCCCGGACAGCACGTTGAAGCACGTCGACTTGCCCGCGCCGTTCGGCCCGATGACCGCGTGCACGCTCCCGGCCGCGACGGTGAACCCGACCCCGTCCAGCGCGGTCAGCCCGGCGAACCGCACGGTGAGCCCCTCCACCACCAGGTCGCTCATCCGACCCACCGCTCCAGCGACGGCGGCGGCACGGACTCGTCCCCGCCCTCGTCGCCGTCGTCCTCGCCGCCGACGCCGAGGTAGCGCCGCCGGACCTCGTCGCTCGCGGCGAGTTCCGCCGACGGCCCGTGCAGCGCGACCGCGCCGACCTCCAGCACGTGCGCGGACGACGACAGCTCCAGCGCCAGCGCCGCGTTCTGCTCGATCAGCAGGATCGCCGTGCCCTGGAGGTTGATCTCCCGGACGGTCTCGGCGATCCGCTCGGCCATCAGCGGCGCGAGGCCGAGCGTGGGCTCGTCCAGCAGCAGCACCGACGGGCACGCCATCAGCGCCCGCCCGATCGCGAGCATCTGCTGCTCGCCGCCGGACAGCAGCCCGGCCCGCTGCCGGGCCCGCTCGGCGAGCACCGGGAACAGCTCCAGCACCCGCCCGTGCGCCTTGGCCGCGGCGGCGCGGCCGGGCGCCCCGAGCGCGCCCGCCCGCAGGTTGTCCTCCACGCTGAGCCGGCCGAACACCCGCCGCCCCTCCGGGACCTGCACCACCCCGGCCGCCACGACGGTGGCCGGGTGCAGCCCGATGAGGGACCGGTCGCCGAGCCGGACCGTGCCGGTGTCCACCGCCCCCCGGTGGAACGGGAGCGTGCCGGAGATGGCCCGCAGCAGCGTGGTCTTGCCGGCCCCGTTCGCGCCGAGCACGGCCGTGACCGCGCCCGCCGGGACGTCCAGCGACACGCCGCGCAGGGCCCGGACGGCCCGCCCGTAGCTCACCGACAGATCGCGGACCACGAGGGTCCCGTTCGCCATTCGCCCCTCCCGAAGTTTCGTGTGGCGGGCAGCCCAGCACGGGCCGCCGACCTGCGTCTACGGGCCCGGGGCAAGACGTGGCGGGAGTCCAACCGAAGGTCGTTCGGGTTGTGCGGCGAGCACAGTTCGACCCTCCGCGCCCGCCTATGCGTATGTCCCGGTATGAGGGAGTCGAGGCGCGCGGGAGCGGCGGCCGCGGCGGTGCTCGCGCTGACGGCGGCGTGCCAGTTCCAGGTCCGCCCGCCCGGCCCGGCCGCCGTGGCACCCGCCCAATCGCGGCCCGTGCCGAGGGCGTTCGACGAGGCGGGTTTCCAGGAGGACCTGCGCACCGCCGAGCAGACGACCGACGACTACTGGCGCCGCCACTGGGACGAGCTGTTCACCGGCTCGTACGGCTCACCGCGCGTGGTCGGCCTCTACGACGGCCGCGACCAGGGCTCCGCCCCGCTCTGCGGCGACGAACGCCTGACGAGCGACAACGCCGCCTACTGCCCGGACGGCGACTACGTGGCGTGGGACGCGCACCTCATGCGCTCGGGCTACGCGCGCGGCGACGCGTGGGTGTACCTGGTGATCGCGCACGAGTGGGGCCACGCGATCCAGGCGCGGCTCCGCCGCGGCCTGGTGTCGCCCGCCGCGGAACTCCAGGCCGACTGCCTGGCCGGCGCGGTCCTGTACGGCTCGTCCGACGACGGGACGCTGCGGTTCGAGGACGGCGACGAGCAGGAGCTCGTGGACGCGTTCCAGGTCATCGGCGACGGGGCGCCGTGGACGAAGCCGGGCGACCACGGCACGGCCGTGCAGCGGCTGCGCAGCTTCTCCCGCGGCGGCGAGAACGGCGTAAGCGCCTGCTTCACCTGACGGGAGACCGCGGCGCGCACCATCATGGCGTCATGAGCGTCGCCGATCTGGTCGTCATCGAGGGCGACCGCCACACCACGGCCCTCCTGTCCGGAGAGCTGGATCGGGCATCGTGCTCCGACGTCCGGCCGCGGCTGCGGGCACTGGCCCACCGCCCGCTCGTCCTCGACCTGTCCGGGCTCACCTTCATCGACGTGGACGGGTTGCGCATGGTCCACCAGTGCGCCCGCGTCTGCGAGGCGGAGGGGGCGGCCCTGGCCCTGGTGGGCGCGAACCCGTTCACGGCCAAGCTGTTCCGCCTCTTCGGCCTGGGCGTCCCCCTGTGCGCCTCGGAGGAGGAGGCGCTGTGGTGCCTGCTGCCGCCGACCGACGACGACATCCAGGACTGGCTCAGCGGCTGAGGTGGCGCTCCACCGACGCGACCTTGGCGTCGAGGGCCCCCGTGACCCCCGGCCGGATGTCGGCCTTGACCACGAGCCCGACCCTCGGCGCACGCGCCGCCACGGCGTCCGTCGCGCGCTTCACGACGTCCATGACCTCGTCCCATTCGCCTTCGATCGTGGTGAACATGGCGTCGGTCCGGTTCGGGAGGCCGCTCTCCCGCACGACCCGGACCGCTTCGGCGACGAGTTCGCCGACCTCCTCACCCGCACCGAGCGGCGTCACCGAGAACGCGACGAGCATCGTGCACCTCCGTCAAGGCTGGACGACCTGCCTCACCACGATCTCATCCAGCCGCCGCTCGACGATCACCCCCACCGGCCAGTCGCGCACGAGGCACCGCAGCAGCGCGGCCTCGTGCTCGGCGAACGAGGGGTCGCAGCCCTGCTGCTCAAGGCTGGACCGGATGGCCATGACGTAGTCGTCCTCGGTGAACCCGGGGACGTCCCGGACCATGGCGGTCGTGGTGGCCCGGTGCGAGTTGAGCCCGGCGAACGAGCGGCCGCAGCCGCAGCCGCCGTCGGGGTCGCCCCGGTCGCGGGCGCACACGAGCCCGATGTGCACCAGTTCCCCTTCGACGCACCAGTCGAAGTCGTTGTCGCGCAATCCCTGGCCGGCGTTGGTGGCGGTGAGCAGCTTCAAGGCCATACCCCCTCGGTCCTCGGACCCGCCCACCGTACGACGCGGGTCTGACATAACGTCGATGTCATGAGCGATGACAAAGACGTCCTGGTTCAGCGCGAAGGCCCGTTCACCACGATCACGATGAACCGCCCCCGCCGCCGCAACGCCCTCTCGAAGGCGTTCCTCAAGGACCTGACCGACGCGTTCCACCACGTCGGCGCTACGGACGCCCGCGGGGTGATCCTGGCCGCGAACGGCCCGGTCTTCTCCGCGGGCCACGACTTCGCCGACATGGCCGGCGCGTCCCACGCCGACGTCCGCGACCTGCTCCAGGTCTGCACGGATCTGATGCGGACGATCCAGTCCGTCCC
This sequence comes from Actinomadura geliboluensis, assembly GCF_005889745.1. Classification (GTDB taxonomy): domain Bacteria; phylum Actinomycetota; class Actinomycetes; order Streptosporangiales; family Streptosporangiaceae; genus Spirillospora; species Spirillospora geliboluensis. The sequence goes on along the minus strand of NZ_VCKZ01000394.1, from coordinate 551 downwards.
GCAGGTGGTCGTGGCGCGCGTGCACGGCCTGGCGACCGCCGCCGGCTGCCAGCTGGTCGCGAGCTGCGACCTGGCCGTGGCCGCGGAGAGCGCCGGCTTCGCGGCCCCCGGCGGCAAGGGCGGCTGGTTCTGCCACACGCCCCTGGTGGCGATCTCGCACAACATAGGCCGCAAGAGGGCCGCCGAAATGGCCCTCACCGGCGAGATCGTCGACGCCGCCACAGCGGCCGACTGGGGCCTGATCAACTACGCCGTCCCCGACGAGGATCTGGAGAAGGAGACCCGGGAGCTCCTCACCCGAGCAACCCAGGGCAGCCCCCGAAGCAAGGCCCTCGGCAAACAGGCCATGTACGCCCAACTGGACCGCCCAGAACAAGACGCCTACGCCTACGCAATCGAGGTAATGGCCGCCTCCAGCCAAACCCCGGAGGCCCAAGAGGGCATGACGGCCTTCCTGGAGAAACGCCACCCCACCTGGCCCGCCTAACCAGAACCCCCAAACCCACACACGGACCCAAGCCACAAGGGGCCAAGAGCCGAAGCCCCAAAAC
>NZ_VCKZ01000393.1 GCF_005889745.1 Actinomadura geliboluensis | reverse complement strand
CCCCGACCACCGGAGCCGGACCCGGCCCCAGACAAGGCCCCGGAGACGCTGGCGGCGGCGCAGACGGGCGGGACGGAATGACCGTCGAGGGCGCGCCGTTCACCCGGCTGGCGGCGGTGGCCGCGCACCTGCCGGAGACCACGCTGACCACCGCGGAGCTGGAGGACCGGCTCGCCGAGCGCAACCCGGGCCTGGACGTCCCGCGCGGCCTGATCCTCAAGGCCAGCGGGGTGCGGCGCAGGCACGTCGCCGCGCCGGAGGACGGGCCGTCCGACCTGGCCGCCGCGGCCTGCCGCAAACTCCTGGACGGCGCCGGCGTCGCCGCCGACGACGTCGACCTGCTGATCTACGCGGGAGTGTCGGCCGACGTCGTGGAGCCCGCGACCGCGCACCTCGTCGCGGCACGGCTCGGCGCCCAGTGCCCCGTCTTCGACGTGCGCAACGCCTGCAACGGCGTGCTGACGGCCATCGAGCTGGCCGACGCGCTGATCACCGGCGGCCGGTACCGGCGCGTGCTCGTCTGCTGCGGCGAGCTGCCCAGCGCCATCACCCCGTGGCGCGTCGGCGGCGTCGAGGAGTTCTACGCCGTCGCGGCCGGCTACACCGTCAGCGACGTCGGCGCCGCCCTGCTGCTGGAGGCGGGGTCCGCCCCCGGCGTGCTGGCGCACCGCTCCGCCGCCCACTCCGCCGCGTGGGAGGGCGCGGTCGTCCGCGTGCTGGACGCCTCCAGCGATCCGGCGACCCCGGCGCCGCACTACGGCCCGCTCCTGGTCGACGCCCGCGCCCTGCTGCGGGGCTTCGAGAGCATCGACCCCGCCCTCTTCCGCAAGCCGCTCACCGACCTCGGCCTGACCTGGGACGACTGCGCGGCCGTCTGCGTCCACCAGGCGTCGCTGCCCATGCTGTGGAAGTTCTGCGACCACGCCGGGATCCCGCCGGGCAAGGTCGTCGTCACGATCGTCCAGCACGGCAACATGGTCGCCGCCACCCTGCCCGTGCAGCTGGCCATCGCGGTGGAGACCGGCCGCGTGCGGCGCGGTGACCTCGTCGCCCTCGTCGGCCTGGCCAGCGGGGTCAGCGCCGGAATCGTCCTGGCCCGGTGGTGATCATGATCCAGGAGCGGTCCCCGGCCGTCAGCCCCCTGTACCTGCGCGCCGGATGGTGGCGCCACCGGCGGCCGGACGCGGTCGCCTGCCGCTGCCCCGACGGCGAGGCGACGACGTTCGCGCAGCTGTCGGAACTGGTCGCCGAGACCGCGGCGGCGCTGGCCCGCGCCGGGGTGCGCGAGGGCACGCGCACGGCCGTGATGGTGCCGCCGGGGCCGCAGTTGTGGGCGGCCGTCCTGGCGCTGGCCCGCCTGCGAGCCGTCCCGGTCCTGGTGGACCCGGGCCTGCCGTTCGGTGAGATCCGCCGGTGCCTTCGGCGGGCCCGGCCGGAGGCGTACATCGCGATACCGCGCGCGCAGGCCGCCCGCCTGCTGCTGGGCTGGGCCAGAAGCGCGCGCGTCGTGGTGACCGTCGGCCCCAGGTGGCTTTCCTGGGGAGCCCGCATGGACGCCCTGCGCGACGCCGCGTCCGGCGACCCGCGGCAGTGGCCGGAGCCGAGGGTGGACGACGTCGCGCTGATCGGCTACACCTCCGGCTCGACCGGGCCGCCCAAGGGGGTGCCGCTGCGGCACCGGCAGCTGGCCGCGCAGCTGGACGCGCTCGCGGCGCTGGACGTCGTGTCGCCCGGCTCGGTGATGCTGTCGGCGTTCGCGCCGTTCGCCCTGGCCGCGACGGCGTTCGGCGCCGCCGCGCTCGTCCCGGACACCGACCCGCGGCATCCGGGCCGGGCCGACCCGGCCGCCCTGAGCACCGCCGTCCTGCGCCACGGGGTGACCGCGATGTTCGCGCCGCCCGCGCTGCTGGACCGGCTGGCCCGCCACTGCCTCGACCGCGGCATCATCTTGGAGCCGCTGCGGCACGTGCTGGCCGCCGGCGCGCCGCTGCCCGCCGGAACCCGCGAGCGGATGCGCGCGGTGATCCGCGACCGGGCGCGGCTGCTGTCGGTGTACGGGGCCACCGAGTGCCTGCCGGTCGCGGCGATCGAGAGCCGCGAGCACGCCGGCACCGACGCGGCCACCGCCGCCGGGAAGGGGACCTGCCTCGGCGAGCCGCTGCCCGGCGTCCGGGTCCGCGTCATCCCCGTCACCGACGGCCCGATCCGCCGCTGGAGCGAGAACCTGCCCGTGCCGGCCGGCGCCCTCGGAGAGATCGCCGTGTCGGCCCCCATGGTCGCCGACCCCTACCTGGACGACCCGGCCGCGACCGCCCTGGCCCGCATCCCCGACGGCGGCGGCGACTGGCACCGCACGGGCGACCTCGGCCGGATCGACGCCGAGGGCCGGCTGTGGTTCGCGGGCCGCAAGTCCGAACGGGTCCGGACCGGCCGCGGGGACCTGTGCACCGAGCAGGTCGAACCGCTCTTCGCCGACGTCCCCGGCCTGCGGCGGGCCGCGCTGGTCGGCGTCGGCCCCGAGGGGGCGCAGCGGCCGGTGCTGGTCGTCGAACCGGTGCCCGAACTCGGCCGCCGGGAGCGCCCCGGCCTCATCGCCGCGGTGCTGGACGCTGCGGAGGAGCGGGCACCGGCCGCCGGGATCCACGACGTCCTGGTGCGCCGCGACCTGCCCGTGGACGCCCGCCACCAGAGCAAGATCCGCCGCCATGAGCTGGCCCGCTGGGCCGCCCGCAAGCTGGACGGGCGCGGCCGATGAAGGTCCTGGTCACCGGGGGCGGCGGGTTCCTGGGCGCGGCGGTCTGCCGGCGGCTCGCGGTGCGCGGCGACACCGTCCACGCCCTGCAGCGCCGCCGTTCGCGCGAGCTGGACGACCTCGGCGTCGTCCAGCACCTGGCCGACATCCGCGACCGGGACGCGGTCCTGGCCGCCGCCGACTGGTGCGACGCGGTCGTGCACTGCGCCGCCAAGGCCGGGGTGGGCGGGCGCCGCCGCGAGTACGAGCAGATCAACGTGGACGGGACCCGGCACGTCCTGGCCGCGTGCGCGCGCGTGGGCGCCCGCCTCGTCTACACGTCCTCGCCCAGCGTGGTGCACGACGGACACGACCTGGAGGGCGCGGACGAGTCGCTGCCCTACGCCCGCCACTTCCTGGCGCACTACCCGCGCACCAAGGCCGCCGCCGAGGGGCTCGTCCTGGGCGCCGCCGGCCGGGGGATCCCCGCCGCCGCGCTGCGCCCGCACCTCATCTGGGGGCCGGGCGACCCGCACTTCCTCCCGGGCCTGGCCGCGGCGGGCTCCCGCTTGCGCCTGATCGGAGCGGGAGACAAGACCGTCGACACCGTCTACATCGACAACGCCGCCGACGCCCACCTCCTCGCCCTGGACACGCTCGCCCCCGAGTCGCCGGTCAACGGCCGCGCCTACTTCATCACCCAGGACGAACCCGCACCCTTCGGGCAATGGATCAACGGGCTCCTGGCGGCCGCAGGGCTCCCGCCGGTCACCCGCCGCGTGCCGGTCGCACCGGCGATGCTGGCGGCCGCCGCGCTGGAACTGCTCTTCGCCCTGCCCGGAGTGCGCGCCGCACCGCCGCTGACCCGGTTCCTGGTCGACCAGGCGTCCACGGCGCACTGGTTCGACATCTCCGCGGCCCGCCGCGACCTCGGCTACACCCCTTCCGTCAGCACCGCGCAGGGATTGGCCCGCCTCGCCGATCACCTGGCCGAGCATCCCCTGGGAGCAGTCAGGTGAGCTTCTTCCCCGGCTACCGGTTCGACTCGCACTGGTTCACCCATCCCGGCGCGAACGGCCTCGACCAGCACTACGTGGACGAGGGCGACGGCCCGCCGGTGCTGTTCGTCCACGGGAACCCCACCTGGAGCTACATGTGGCGCCGCCCCGTGCTGGCGCTGCGCGACCGGTTCCGGTGCATCGCGCCCGACCACATCGGCATGGGCCTGTCCGACAAGCCCGCCGGCGACCGCTACGCACACACTCTCGCGGCCCGTATCGACGACCTCGACGCCCTCACCACCCACCTCATCACCGCCCGCGGCGCCCCCACCACCGGCTGGACGCTGGTGATGCACGACTGGGGCGGCCCGATCGGCATGGGCTGGGCCGGACGGCACCCCGGACGCGTGTCCCGGCTGGTCGTCCTCAACACGGCCGCCTTCCCCAACCCGCACGGCGCCCGGGTGCGCCCCTCACTCCGGGTCCCCTTCCGGATGCTGCGCGGTGACCGCCTCGGCACGCGCATCTTCCAGCGGCACAACGCGTTCGTCCGGCTGGCGACCCTCCCGCCCTGCGGCGTGCGCAGGCCGCTCCCGCGCGCCGTCCGGGCCGCCTACCTGGCGCCCTCCGACCAGCCGGGCGGACGCCTGGCGATCCAGCGCTTCGTCCAGGACATCCCGCTGGGGCCCCGCGACCCGTCCTGGCCACTGCTGTGCGGGATCGGCGACTCCCTGGGCCGGTTCGCCGACCTCCCCGCGCTGATCGCCTGGGGGCGCCACGACCCCGTCTTCGACCCGACGTTCCTGCGCGAATGGCGGGTCCGCCTGCCCGGCGCCCGCGTCCGCCTCTACCCGCACGCCGGCCATCTCGTCGTGGAGGACGCCGGCGACGACCTGCTCATCGCGCTGCGCCGGTTCATGCTCGAATGACCGGCGGCGTCCAGGCGAAGCCCCAGGCCGCGCCGACGATCGCCATCAGCGACCCGAGCAGCAGACCGCCCAGGTTCGACAGCACGAACGCGACCAGCGCGGCCATCACCACCAGCACCGCGATGACGTCGCGCGGACCGCCCCAGCACAGCCCCGCGCCCATCGCGATCAGGAACACCCCCACGAGGAAGCCCGCGTACCCGCCCACACCGCTGTTCACCACCAGCCCCACGCCCGCGACCGGCACCAGCAGGATCTCCACACCGGCCGCCGCCACCAGGCAGCTCGCCCCGAACGGCCGCGCCCGCCGCCACCGTGTCAGAAGCCCCCACCGCGTCAGACACCGCCACCGTGTCAGACACCGCCACCGTGTCAGACACCGCCACCGTGTCAGACACCGCCACCGTGTCAGAAGCATGTCGGCACGTCCCGTCCGATGGCGACCTTCAGCCCCGTCACCTGGAACGTCCCGCCGGCCACCATCCAGGAGTCGACCTTCACATGCTCCACCGTGAACCCCAGGGCCCCGACGCCGTAGTCACCGGCACGGCCGTCGGCTCCCAGCGTCCGCGCGTCCTTGTTGAGCACCAGGGAGCCGAAGTCGACATCGGCCTCGATGCTCCGGGCCGAGATGGTCAGCCCCCGCACCTGCGACGGCCGCGCGGGATCCCGCGTGCTCAGCCGCACGACGTAGCGCCCGAGCGGGGTGTCCACGACCGAGGACTGGCACAGCCCGTAGACGGCGGCCGAGCGCATCGTCAGCGACAGCACCTGGTGCCGTTCGCCGTCCGCCGAGCGCACCACGACCGGATACAGCCCGAACCCCTGCCCGGACAGCCGGTCCGCGGAGACCTGCATCCGCCGCCCCGACAGTGCGAACGACACCGGCACCGCCCCCTGCGCCATCCCCACGCCGAGCACGCCCAACGCGCCCAGCGAGGGGACCAGCATCAGGACGAATCGGCGCCACCTGACATCTCCCATCGAGGCACCGCCCTCCTCGCGCCGGGTAGCAACTTACAACACTGAGCAATCAATCGACAACTAACAGTAATCATCGGTGTGCTTCCTCCAAAGGCGGGCGCTTTATCGGGACTTGTCGCGCCCTTTGCAGAACGTGCCCTTAAACTTGCATACGGTGACGGGATGGCGAACGCCATCCAGCGGCAGCGGATCGTCGACGTGGCGACCCGCCTGTTCAGCGAACTCGGCTACGACGGCACGTCCGTCCGGCTCATCGCGGACGCCATGGGGACCGACCCCGGGGCGATCGTCGAGGCCGTCGGCGACAAGCGCGCGCTCTACCTGGAGGTGATGGACCAGGCGTTCGAGTCCGAACGGGCCATGCTCGAAGCCGTCGTGTCGCAGGCCGAACCCGGCCGCGCCGCTGTCCACCAGATCGTGGACGCCTACCTCGACTTCCATGTGGCGCACCCGAACCGGTCCCTGTGGGCGCACCGCTGGGTCGACGACGCCGCCGACATCACCGAACTGGAGGACCGCTACGCCCGGCCGCTGCTGCACCTGGCCGCCCGTAAGATCCGCGACGCGGTACCGCCGGACGTCAACCCCTACTACCTGCTCGGCACGATGATCTGGTGCGTCCACGGCTTCCTGGGCTCGGGCGTCCTGGGCCCCTCCGTGGGCATGCGCCGATCCGACGACCCAGAGACCGTGGCCTCGTTCCGCCAGCACCTCCACGTCCTGATGGACCGCCTGCTGGCGCCCCAGTAGCCGCGCAGGGGACACCTGGCGGCAACCTGCGCATCCTTCAATGATCTTGCACCCAAACCGATCATTGAAGGAACAACAGTGAAGACCCCCTCGGCCCTAACAGCGACCGCCGCCGCGCTCCTGACCCTGAGCACCCCCGCCGCAGCGACAACAACAACGACAGCGCCCCCACACCACTCCTTCTTCGGCGAACGCCTGCCGCTCACCGCGGCACCGGTGAACACCACCATCGCGCCGGGAGTGACGCTGACCTCCCTCTCCCTCGGTGCCAAGGACGCCGACGACTACTGGACGGTCCACGTATACCTACCGCCCACGACCGACGGGCCCCTCGACAAGGCGAACACCGCCCTGGGCCCCAAACCGATCGCCGACCGAGTCGCCGCCGCGCTCCGCGAAAAGAACTTCGAGCCACGCCTGGAGCAGATCTCCACGCCCGCGTACGCGGACCGCCCCGCAGGCCCCCTCGGCTGGACCGTCCGGGTCGGCCGCTACGAGACCGCCGCCGAAGCGTCCAGCGCGCTTTCCACGATCAAGAAGACCGGCTTCGCCGGCGGCACCCGCTACACAGCCCAAGACGGCACCGACCCAGGCGCCCCACAGAAAGTCCACATACTCCGCGTCGACTTCCGCAGCTTCAAAGGCACGGTCGGCCCCGACCACGGCCCGGCCCTGAACGGCACGGAGAAGCTGACCGACCTGGCCACGGGCGCGATCGCCGGCATCAACGGGCAGTGGTTCTACAACAGCGCCCCTGGCGGCATGTACGTCAAGCACGGAAAACTCCTGGGCTCGGCAACCCAGGGCAGGGGCGGCGTCAAGATCACCCAGGACGGCCGCCGCGTCGACGTGGACGCCTACACGGCCCGCGTGACCCTCCGGACCGGCCGGGCCACCGCCGAGATCGACGGCGTGAACCGCCTGCCGGGCGAGATCTGGAACTGCGGCGGCGTGGGCGGCGACCAGCCGACCGAGAAGCCGCAGCACGACCTGAAGTGCACCGACGACAGCGAACTGGTGCTGTTCACCCCCGAATGGGGCACCCCGCCAACCGGCACAGGCGCAGAAGCAGTCCTGGACGCCCGCAACAAGGTGACGGCAGTGAACACTTCCCGTGGCGCCCACGTCCCCACCGGGGGCTCCACCATCCAGGCCACCGGCGAGAGCGCAGCCTGGCTGCGCACCCACGTGAAGCCCGGCGACCGCCTGCACCTGAGCGAACGCGTCGAGGACAGCAAGGGCCGCCGCGTGCCGCTGACCCCGGACACGACGATCCTCCAGGTCGGCCCAACCCTCGTCCGGGACGGCAGGATCTCGGTGAACGCCGCCGCCGACGGCCTGATCCGCGAGGGCACCGACCAGACCTTCACCTACAACTGGACCGTCCGGAGCAACCCCCGCTCAATGATCGGCATGGACCGCCAGGGCCGCCTCATGCTGGTGGTCGTGGACGGCCGCCAGGACGGCTACAGCGAAGGACTGGGCATCGCCCAGACAGCCGAGCTCATGAAGCTCCTGGGCGCACGCGAGGCCCTCAACCTGGACGGCGGCGGCTCCAGCGTCATGGTGACCCGCGACGGCATAGTGAACCGCCCGTCCGACGCAACGGGCCAACGCTCCCTGGGCAACGCACTCCTGGTCCGCCCGTAACAAGTGGAACAGTGCTGCCGTGACCTACATCGACGAGGTAGCCGCACTAGTACGCGACTGCCTCCCCCCAGAGGCCCGTCCCCCCGAGGACGCGGCAGCACTCTTCCGCATCTACGCGCTCCTGACCCGAGCCAAGGGCAAAGCCACAACAGCCGAAGACGTCCACGACGCCTGGTCAGCCTGGATGCTCACGGTAGACC
>NZ_VCKZ01000044.1 GCF_005889745.1 Actinomadura geliboluensis | reverse complement strand
GCGGGCCTCGGCGCGATTAGGTGTGTACTGCCGGGCCTTGTCGTCGGACGCGGGGGCTGACCGTCGTGCGGATGCTGAAGTACCTGGGCCGCGCCCTGATCGCGGCGTCGTTATCGGTCGCGGCGGGGGTGGCGGTCAACCAGATCCTCAACAACGGGAAGCTGAGCTGGAGCTGGGGCTATCTGGCCCTCGTCTTCACGGTGCTGGGCGGGCTCGTGCAGGCGGCACCGCAGGCCGCGCAGCCGCCTTCGGAGGACGGCCCGCCGCCCGCACCCCGGAGGCGGGCGGGATCGCGGCGCGAGTACCTGCGGCGGATGCGCTCGACGGTCGACCAGATGGAGACGATCGGCCTGGTCACGCAGGCGGAGTTCGTGCTGCGGACCCGGCAGGTCTACGTCGACGTCATGCTGCGGCCGAGGACGGTCACCGACGTGGTGACCGACACCGGCATCGGTCCCGGCCCGGCTGAGGGGGCCGGTCGGCGGGCGTCACTGGCGTCCTTCCTCGCCGGGGGCCGGATGCTGGCGGTGCTGGGCGCGGCCGGCTCCGGCAAGACGACCCTCGCCCGCCACACGGCGCTGGAGATGGTGGAGCGGCGCCGGTTCGGGTTGCGGCGCCGCGGGCGGCTGCCCGTGCTCCTCTACCTGCGTGACCACGCGGCGTCCGTCCTGGGTGACGAGCCCGGCGGGCTCGCGCAGATCGCGGCGGCGGCGCCCTGGCTGAACGGCGCCGTCTCGGCCGAGTGGCTGGAGCATCGGCTGGAGCGGGGCCAGTGCGTCGTCCTGCTGGACGGCCTGGACGAGGTCGCCGACGCGCGGCACCGCGGCCGCGTGGTGCAGTGGATGGAGGAGCAGTACAGCCGCTACCCGGACAACGCGTTCGTGGTCACGTCCCGGCCCGGCGGCTACGACGGCAACCGGCTGTCGCGCGCCGACGTCCTGCAGGTGCAGCGGTTCACGTCGCGGCAGATCCGGGACTTCCTGCACGCCTGGTACCGGGCGATCGAGCACCGCTCCCGGGAGGGCGACGCACGGGGTATCGACCTGGTCGCCGCCCGGTCCGCCGACGACCTGTTCCACCGGATCAGCGGCCGTCCGACGCTCTACGACATGGCCGCGAACCCGCTGCTGCTCACGATGATCGCCAACGTGCACCGGTACCGGGGCAGCCTGCCGGGCAGCCGCGCCGCCCTGTACGAGGAGGTCTGCCAGGTCCTTCTCCACCGGCGGCAAGAGGCCAAGAACCTCGGCGCCGGCGAGGTGGAGGAACTGAGCGGCGACAAGAAGGAGCGGATCGTCCAGGAGCTGGCCTGGTACATGATGCGCCGCAAACTCCGGGACATCCCCGCCGAGGAGGCCGAACGCGCGATCCGCACCGTGCTGCAACGCACTGCACCCGACATCACTCCCGAGGCGTTCCTCCGCTATGTCAGACGCAGCGGCCTGCTGCTGGAGCATCAGTACCGGCACTACGGTTTCGCGCACCTGACCTTGCAGGAGTACCTGGCGGCGGCATTGGTTCCCGGGCATGCGTCCCGCCGCCAACTGCTCGTGGAGAACGTCAGTGATCCTGCCTGGCGCGAGACCACGCTGCTCTGGGCCGCCCGCGCCGACGCCAGTCCCGTCGTAGAAGCGTGCCTGGAGGCGCGCACGGTGACCGCCCTCAGCCTCGCCTATGCCTGCCTGGACGAGGCCCGCGAAGTCGATCCCGCGCTACGCGCCCGTCTCGACGAACTGCTGAACACGACGTCCGACGACCCCGATGAGATCCGGCTGCTGGACGGAGTCGCCGCCGCGCGCGCTCTGCAGGACACCCACGCCCTCGACGACACCGGCACCCGCATCTGCGCAGACCCCGTCCCCAACGAACTGTGGGCCCGCTACGCGTCGCACGTCGGCAACGACTCCAACGTCCCCGAGCCGGGGGCCGACCTCTGGTCCACCGACATCCCGCCCTTCCTCTTCTGGCTCAACGGCCTGTTCGGTGACGGCACCGGCTACCGCCTCCCGACGCCGTCCGAGGCGAGCCATGCGCTCGGCAGCGACCTCTACCCCGCCGACCGGACGGGCCTCTACGCGGCGGACGGCGACTGGACGAGCGGCCAGGGCAGAACGCGCGTCGTCACCGCCGCTCCCGACCTGCATCCCCACCGCCCGGCACGATGGCAGATCGCCGCCTACCCGGAGCTGATCCTCGACCACACGCACTTCGTCATCAGGGTGCTCGCCCCGTTCGCCCAGATGACCTTCTGGCAACTCGCCGCGTACGCCGGCGACCGCCGTCTCATGGGGACGGAGCAGCGGCTCCTGCACGCCATCGACCTCGCTCTCGATCTCGCCTTCAGCAGCGAGCCCGCCCATGGCCTCACCCGTGACCGCGCCTCGGAGAAGGCCCGCGCGCTCGGTCTCGACATCGACCTCGACGATCGCCCCGCCCCGCCGAGCATCGTCGACATGATGTTCCGCAACGCCATCGGCCGGGCCCTCGACCATGCGCGCGACCTCCACCGCGACCACGATGCCCACTTCGCCGCCGACCGCGACTTCACCCCGGGCAGGATCGAGGCCCTCCTCCCCGCCCTCGAAATCCTGCTGATGTACGACGCCGGCCACCGCGGCCTGCCCTCCAGCGCCCCGGGCTCCAGCGCCGTCCCCGTGATCCCCACCGCGCTCGCGCAGACCGCGCACCATGTCCCCGTCGACGAACTGAACCGCGCCCTCGACCGCGCCCTCGACCGGGCACTGGGGCTCGCCCACGAGGCCGGGGCCTGGTTTCCCCGCAGCGGCACCGTCGTTCCGACCCGCGACATCCCCCGTGCTCTGGAACGCGCCCGCCGCGATGACGCCCCGGTTCCCGGTCCCGTTCCCATCCTGGTCCTCGCGCGCGACCTCGCTCTCGCTCAGGCCCGTGCCGTCGACTACGACTCCGACGGCAGTCGGCCCCACGCCGACTACGTGGCCCGCGACCTCGCCTTCGCCCAACTCGGCGCGTCCAGCGGTCTCGGGACCCAGGGCGTGGTCGCCATGGGGCTCGCCTGCGCCCAGCTGACGCACTGCTTCACGGCGCACGCGTTCGAGGACGGCACCGGTCGCCGCCGCCGGAGGGAGGAGGAGGCGTCGCTGACCCGGTACCTGGGCAAGCTGCTGACCGCTCAGACCCTGCCGTCGGTGCCGCCCTCCGACGACCCGGCGGTGACGCTCGGCCGGGCCCAGCTCCTCGCCCAGCGGCGGGGCGAACGGGCCCTGGAGACGTTGATCGCGAACGCGTCCGTCCTGTCCGCCCCGCTGTGGGACCCGAACCGCCCCGCGCGGCAGGAGGACCTCGTGTGGGCGGCGACGTCGGTCCTGGCCGCGCTCACCCTCGTGGGCGAGGAGGAGCCGGACGAGGAGTTGGCCGAGGTGCTCCGCAGCGTCCTGGCCACGCTGATCGCCTTGACACCCCAAGCCTCCGGCTATGGCGAGCCGGAGCCCCGGGTGCGCAAGCAGCTCGTCCTGGTGCGGGGCTGAGCGGGGGGATTCGCGGTCGTCCGTCGGAGACGTGCCCTACGGTCGGGGCATGGAAGATCAACTCCAGGCGGGCGAGAACGGGTCGGTCATCCCGGACGCTCCTCCGGCCGCCCTGCCCCGCCCGCTGGCCGACCCGCCGTGGCTGCGCGCGGGCGAGCGGCCCCGCCCGGTACCCGTCGAGGGCCTCACGCCTCCCGACGGCGTCCGGATGCGCTGGCTGCCCGGCGAACGGGAGGAGTGGTCCAAGACCGACCACCGGCACCACGTACCGTCGACCGACGACTGGGACGCGCTGGTCGACGAGTTCCGCCGCGGGCGGGCCGGCGGCTACGGGCTCGGCGTCCTCACCTACGGCCCGGAGGAGAAGGTCAGGCCGCTGCTCGGCGCCTGGAGGCCGCAGCTCTGGGAGGCCGAGATGTGGCTGCGGCCGACCGTGGCGCGGTTCGAGGCCGACGCCCTCCCCGTCGCGCTGCGGATCGCCGAGAAGGACATGAAGGGTCTCGGCGACCGGGCACTGCCGTTCTTGGACGCGGAGCTGGCCCGGTTGATGGCCGAGCGCCTGTCCCGTCCGAAGAAGGGACGCGATGTCGCGCTCTCCTGGTTCGACCGGCACGGTCTGGACGCGGTGCCGCTGCTCGTCCCGGCCGCAGTGGGCAAGCCCGGCAAGCCACAGCGCGAGGCAGAGGAGGCCCTGCGCCTCCTGGCCGACACCCACGGAACGGACAAGGTCGTAGACGAGGCGGCGCGCGCGCACGGCGACAAGGCGGCCGCAGCCCTCCACGCGATGCTCGCGATAGACCCCTTGGACGTCCTGCCCGACCGCATACCGCCCGTCCCCGATTGGGCCGACGTGCAAGACCTCCCCCAGGTCAGGCTCCGGGCCCGGAACAGCGCGCTCCCCGCCGACGCCACCCGCCATCTGCTGACAATGCTGGCCATCTCCTCACCCGTACAGGTCTACGCGGGCATCGCGATCGTCAAGGAGGCATGCGACCCGGCGTCCATCGCATCGTTCTCCTGGGAGCTCTTCCGGTTGTGGCAGCAGAACGGCGCTCCCGCCAAGGACGGCTGGGCGCTGGCACAACTCGGCTGGCTCGGCGACGACGACACGGCCCGCAGGCTGGCCCCGCTGATCCGGACATGGCCCGGCGAGGGCGGCCACGCCAAGGCGGTCGCCGGGCTGGACGTCCTCACCGCGATCGGCGGCGAAGTCGCCCTCATGCACCTCTACGGGATCGCGCAGAAGGTCAGGTTCAAGGCCCTGAAGGCGCGCGCGCAGGAGAAGGTGCAGCAGGTCGCCGACAAGCTGGGTCTGACGTCCGACGAACTGGGCGACCGCCTGGTCCCCGACTTCGGCCTGGACGAGAACGGCGGGCTCGTCCTGGACTACGGCCCGCGCCGCTTCCTCGTCGCCTTCGACGAGCACCTCAAGCCATTTGTGACCGACGAGGACGGCACCCGCCGCAAAACGCTCCCCAAGCCGGGCGCCAACGACGACGAGGAACTCGCCCCGGCCGCCCACCAGCGCTTCGCCGCGCTGAAGAAGGACGTCCGCACGGTCGCCGCCGACCAGATCCGCCGCCTGGAGTCGGCGATGACCGCCCAGCGCCGCTGGACGGCCCCGGAGTTCCGCCGCTTCTTCGCAGGGCATCCGCTCGTCTCCCACATCGCCCGCCGCCTGGTCTGGCTCGCGGAGGGCGGCGGCACCGCGACCACGTTCCGCATCGCCGAGGACGGCACCCTCGCGAACGCCGACGACGAAGCGATGAGGCTGCCGGACGACGCCACCGTCCGCATCCCGCACCCGCTGGAGTTCCGCGACACCCTCGCCGCCTGGACGGAGCTCTTCGCCGACTACGAGATCCTCCAGCCGTTCCCGCAACTGGACCGCGCCGTCCACACCCTCACCGAAGCCGAACGCGCCGCCCGGCGACTGGACCGCCTTCAGGGCCTCACCATCCCGGCCACGGCCGTCCTCGGGCTGGAAAGGCGCGGCTGGCGGCGCGGCGCCGCCATGGACGCCGGGCTCCAGTGGTCCATCTACCGAGAGACCCCCGGCGGCCTGTACGTCAACGTCAAGCTGGACCCGGGAATGGCCATCGGCAACCTGGACGACAGGGGCCCCCAACAAATGCAGGTGATCCGCCTGGACGACCACCCGGAAGACGGCTACTGGAACGACACCCGCACAGGCCGCCCCCTAGGCGACCTGGACCCGATCACGACCTCCGAGGTGATGGCCGAACTCACCGAAGCCGCGTCCTGAGGCGTCCACGACGACTCATCCCGCACATCACACATGACCACTCTGCCCCGCGATGGTTTACCGTGATCGCGTCGCTCCGGGCAGTCATGAGCATGCGACCACAGGAGGGAGGGCCGTGAAAGTCACCCTGCTGTGGACCATTCCCCTGGGCATTCTGCTGCTCGTGGCCGCCGAGTGGGCATTGCTGGCGAATCCCGGAGGACGGCTCGTCGGGCTGGTCGTGCTGGCTGTACTGCTGGGTTTCATCGGCGTGTTCGTGTTGGCGCCGGTCACCCTCGCGGCCGGTGCCATGGCCGACCGCTGGGGCATCGCGGCGGCGATGCTCCTGACGGGCGCCTGCCTTTCGGTGGCGGTTCTGGCCATCATCGGCTCGATCGAACGCGCCAAGCCCGGATACGTCTGGAAGTACGGCACGCCGACCAGCGTCGCCATTCCCTACGACTGGACCTGCTCATTGTCCGGGTACACATGCGCGGGCTCCTGGACGGCCGGCGGAAAGACGGTGCGCGGAGGCGTCACGATGTCCAGGGCCGAGCATCGCACCCTCCGCTCACCGATGGCGGTCACCGCGGACGGCACGTACCAACTGGAGGCGCGCGCCTTGGGAAATCGCGCCAGCACCGTTGGGCTGCATATAGACCCCGCAAGCTCCGTCGCGCTGGGCAAGGTCCCCGAATGGACGGGCTGGACCGCAGGCGCGGTCGGTATCGGCGCCGCCCTGTTCGCGATCGTCTTCCCCCGGCGCACGTTCAGAACCGCCCCCGAAGAAGGATGACCCGGCCGTCCAATGCCTGCCGAACTGCGTGAACTGACCGTCCACATCGATACCGGCCGGTGGAACGAAACCGTCCTGGACGCCGTCGACCTCGTCGTCCCGGACGGGAAGATCACCGCGCTGCTCGGCGAGTCCGGCTGCGGCAAGTCGATGGCCGCCGCCGCACTCACCGGCTCGCTCCCCGACTCCGCCCGCACCACCGGCCAGGTGCGCATCAACGGCGAGCCGGTGCACGGACGGCGCCAGTGGCTCCGCCTTCGGGCCGGCACCGTCAGCCTGCTCCCCCAGGCCGGCGTAACGGCCTTCCACACCGAAGACCCCGTAGGCGCACAACTGCGCGTCCTCGAAGAGCGGTATCGGCGCTGGAGCCTCGACCGCGCCTGCGCAGCCGCCGGATACCCGACCGAACTGCTCGATCTCTACCCGAACCAGCATTCGGGCGGCCAGATCCAGCGCGCCGCACTCGCCGCCGCGCTCCTGCCCGAACCGCGCGTCCTCATCGCGGACGAACCGACGGCCTCGCTCGACATGGAGACCGCCTACGGCGTGTGGGTCACCCTCCGCCGCTACGCCGACGCCGGAGCTGCCGTCCTGGTCATCACCCACGACGTCCCGATGCTCACCGCGACCAGAGTCGCCGACTACATCGCCCTCATGCGCAGCGGAAAGATCGTCGCCACGGGCGACCTAGCCGACCTGGCAGCCCTGGAAGACCCGTACATACGCGGCTTCTTCCAACCAACCGCCCCCTGACCATCAAGAGTCAGCCGGACGGAGTACCACGTCGGCGGACCAGCGGAAGATAGACCTCATCAACGTCTCAACGAGGACTTCGAGCGACCGATGTCGGCCACCGCGGGACCGTCTGCGACCGAAAGGGTGAACGGCCGATTCGTTGAGAATTCCTGGTCGTGATCTGCGTCTCTGCGGGGAATCCGACACACCTACATGTCCGCACATTTATGGACAGCAACTCCGAAACCGGTCGCGTCGACACCCGCCCGTTTCGGCAGGCAAGACGGCCGTGAGGCGAAACACATTCAGGTTACGGCCTGTGCGGTACATCCGGAAACCTCGCCATTTGCGACCGAAACGAGGGCAAGTGTTCCCTGGCCGCGACCTTCCCGATGCGCGATAACCCTGGAAGATCCACGATTACCGGCCCATAATGAGGCCTGAATTAGGGACACGGCGACCGCGAGAGACCGGGGAAGGTGCAGCGACATGGATCCCGCGCTGGCAGGGCTCGCCGGCGCGGTCGCGGCGGCCCTCGTGGAGGCCATGACGACCGATTTCTGGGGCACCGCGAGGAGCCGGCTCGCCCGGATCGTCGGTCGCGGCGCGCACACCGCCGAGTCGGACCTGACCCGCGAGTTAGAGGAGTCGGCGGGCAGGGTGAGCCGGAGCTCCCCGCCAGAGCAGGCGGCCATGGCGGCCGAACAGGCGAGATGGACGGCCCTGCTGACGGCTTTCCTAGCCGAGCACATGGATGCTTCGACCGAACTGCAGGACTTCGTCAGGCATGTCCGCGAGTCATTGCCCGACACGGACGCCGTCCATGTCATCCAGAACATCACCACCGGCCGGAACGCCTTCATCGCCGGCAGGGACCAGCACATATCCCTGACCTTGGACGACGATGGGTGAAGAACTCGAACATCCGGCTCCCACCCAGCAGGTGTGGGCGAGACGCGACGCGTTCGTCGCGGCCCGAGACATCTACGTCACCGCGGTGATGGGTAGCACGTCGCAATCGTCCGCGGCCACGGGAAGCGCCTTCAAGCGCGAACGGCCCCTCTTCGTCCAGTACACGAATCCAGAAATCCTGGCGTGCTACGGCATCGATGCCACCGAAAGGCACGCGGCGCTCACTCTGACCCAGGCACTGGACGCCACCCGACTGGCCCTGCTCATGACCGAACGGCACCTCCTCATTCCCGCGTCCTACATCTTCGAGATCCCCTGGTACCCGATCTTCCTCGGGTGCGTGGAGCCGCTGGTTCGGGCGGGTGCGCTCCGCTACGTCGCGCCGGTCCCGGACCTCGCCGACTACCGGGAGATGAAAGTCCACGAGTACCGCCGGGACCGGCACAACCCCTACCGCCACACCGGCTTCCGGGGAATCTGCGCCGATCCCGACTTCCGTTGGGCTCCTCGGCACGGCGGCGGGACGGCCGCCGGAATCGGCGAACTGTGGCGCGCGGCTCTGCAGCCCGGCGGCGAGTTGCACCGTGTCGCGCGCGGAACCGCGCGCAGATGGCACCGGCCGCGGGGACGCGCCGAACGGCTGCTCGCGCGGACCCCCGAACGGCTGGAGGGGCAGGCGTTCATCGCACGGTTCGTGGAGCGCACGCTGCCCGTACCCCTTTCACCCGCCGAAAGCACATCGCTCGCCTTCTTCCTTTCCCGCGCCTACTTGCGCAGCTACCTGATCGACCTGGACGCCGCCGTCCTTGCGGACCTCCCCGCAGGCGACCTGACCTGCGGTCTCGCTCACAGGTCGGCGGACATGGACGGCAGACTCCCCTCTGCGCGGCGGCTCGACACCGTGCTCCGCTGGCTCGGCATCCGGGACTTCGTCCACCGCATCGCCGAGTGGGACGAACTGCTGCGGTTGCGCTCCCTGCCCGGATTCGGACTCGTCATCGACCGGGCCTACGACGAGACCTCACTGGACGCGCTGCGGATCGCGGTTCTCGCGGTCCGCGAATCACGCGGATTCCGGCTCGCCCGCACCTATGCCGAGGCGAAGTCGAACGTGCAGGCCGTGGCCGGCACCATGGCCGATTTCACGCTCAACGCCAGGACACCATGGAGAGACGATCGATGACCATATCCATATACTGCTCCGGCTCCATCATGAAGGGCACGGGGGACGAGAAGAAACTCTGCTGGTCGGACATCGAGCGGCTGGAGGTCGCAAAAGGCGCCGCACCTCGCGAGGTCGTGTTCCTGAACCCGGACGATCCCATCACCGATCCGTCCAACACGCTCGGCCAGTTCGGCCGCGACATGTACCAGGTGATGGTCGCGACGGCGGTCGTCGTTGACGCCCGCGAACGGCGCGGTATCGGCATCGGCGTGGAGATGACCGCCGCAGCCCTCCTCGGCACTCCGATCATCGTCGTGGCCCCGCGCAACTCCAAGTACCGGGCGGACGAGCTGGAATACCGCGGCGTCCTGGTCCGCGATTACGTCCACCCGCATGTGGCCGCACTGGCCTCCGCGGTCGTCGACGACTTCCTGAGCGCCGGGGAACTCCTTCCGGAACTGGCGCCGCAAAAGGCGCGTGAGACGCCCCCGCTACCCGGCTGGCTCGAAGAGGCCATCACGGAGTACCGCGACAACGTCCTGCCCGGCGACCCGCCCATGCTGGCCGCTCTGGAGCGACTCAACGAGCCGTCGTTCAGCATGGGACGCTGACCGTGATCACCGAGCTGGAACGGAGCAGCGCGGAACGCATCGGGGACGGCCCACGGCTCTACCTAGTCCACAACAACCCTCTTGAGGAATTGCTCTTCGACCGCAACCTCATGGGGGCCGGGTTCCGCCGGGCCTGCCTTCGTTCCAGCCGGTGTTTCATCGCCCATCTAGCCGACGAGTTGAGCCCTGACGAGACCGCCGAACTGGTGATCCTGAGCAAGGGCCTGACGTACCAGCTCGCGGAGGCCGTCTCGGCGGAGACAGGGCACAACCTGCCCACGAACCTCATCGCGACGTCACGGACGGCGGTCGCTCACGACACCGCCCGTATCGAGGTGCCGTACTGCTGCTTCGAGGCACCGGCCGAAACACTGCTCATCGGCGACACCGTCGCGTCCGGCGAGACCATCATCACCGCGCTACGCCGTTTCCTTGACGTCCATCCGCTCCGACGCGTCTTCGTCATCTCCTATGCGGGGACGCTCGTGGGCGCCACGAGAATCGCCGAGTTCTGTGCCGACCGCGGCATCGAGGCGACGTTCCTGTACGGTCTCGCAGCGTTCGGCCTGGGAGACAACGGCTTCGACCTGTCGTTCCTTCATCCCGAGACGGTCACGCGGCCCGGGTACGCCGCGCGGGCCCGCGAGCAGTTCTCCGGACGGCCGGTGTCGGCGGTCGGCTGGGACTTCGGCTCCCAATCCATGGCTCCGCGTAAATACCGGCACCTGACCTGGGTCGAGTCGCAGGTCTGGGGCCTCACCGGCGCCGAATGCCTCAAGGTCGCCGAAGCGCCCGACGACTGGTCGGAACTCGTCCACGAGCGGGCCGCCTACGAGCATGCCCTTCTGACGGGCGAGGCCGGGAGTGCAGGTTCCTTGGAGCAGTACCGGGGGCGGTAGAGGCCGTGCACCAACCTTCAAGACTCTTGTCAAATGACCAATGTCTTGTAAGTCAGTCGGACGGCGTGCCGCGTCGGCGCACCAACGGAAGATAGACCTCGTCAACGATCTCAACGAGGACCTCGTCAGGGGCGGTGGGCACACCGCGCACCACGAACTCGTTGCGCAGCAGAACGATCGCCACGGTCGCGACGCGCGGATGGAGCGCCTCCGGAGCCGCTTCACCGCGCGCCACAGCACGCCCGAGGATGGTCAGCCAGGAGGCGGCCACGGCATCGGCCGACTGGTCCGGTAGCTGCGCCAGGAGTTCTGACGCCCCGCCGGCCGCCGCGAGCAGGTCGCGCAGGATCGAGCCGAGCGGCGAACTCCAGTGGCGGTTCGCCCGGCGGAGCTGCTCAAGGACGTCGTCCCGCAGATTGCCGGTGTCGGGCGGCTGGACGCTCTTGGTCAGCCGCCGGTAGGCGGCGATGCCGAGGGCCAGCCGGTTCGGCCAGCGGCGGTAGATCGCGTTCTTGTTGGTGCGGGCGCGTTCGGCGACGCGGTCCATGGTCAGCCCCGCGAACCCGGACTCGGTGAGCTCCGCGACGGCGGCGTCGAGGATCGCCTCCTCCAGCACGGCGCCGCGGCGCCGCGTCTGCCCGTGCTCTGGTCGCCTTGCCGGATCGTCCGCCATGCCCTCGTCCCGTATTCGGTACCGCCCGTTCCTCGCCAAGGTTGGCGTCGCCCTCGCACGGGGGCAACTAAGGTACGGTGAGTACCCTAATCTCAAGAGAGGACCCCCCATGCGCGGCAAGGGCATCACGTACGACACCGGGTTCATCCGCAACGGGCAGAACTCGCGCGGACACTTCGATCCGGCGCTGGCCGAGCGCGAACTGCGCATCATCCGGGACGACCTGCACTGCAACGCCGTCCGCGTCACCGGCGGCGACCCCGCGCGGCTGGAACTGGCCGCCACGCTCGCCGCCGACCTCGGCCTGGAGGTCTGGTTCTCGCCCTACCCGCTGGAGCTGACCACCGAGGAGATGCTGACGCTCTTCGCCGACTGCGCCGAACGGGCCGAGCGCCTCCGGCTGCGGGGCGCGGAGGTCGTGTTCGTGGCGGGCGCCGAACTGAGCCTGATGAACAAGGGCTTCCTCCCCGGCGACTCCCTGGACGAGCGGGTCGAACTCCTGAGCCGCCCGAAGGGGCTGCGCGAGCTGGTCACCGAGGCCAGTGCCCGCGTCAACGCCTTCCTAAGCGACGCGGTGAAGCTCGTCCGCGAACGCTTCGGCGGCCGGGTCACCTACGCCGCCATCCACCTCGACTTCGTGGACTGGACACCCTTCGACATCGTCTCCATGGACCTCTACCGCTCCGCCGACATCGCGGACCGGTTCGCCGAAGGCGTCCGCGCACTGGTCGCACAGGGCAAGCCGGTCGCGATCACCGAGTTCGGCTCCTCCTGCTTCCGCGGCGCAGGCGACGTGGGCGCGCGCGGCCTGGAGATCGTCGAGTACGACGAGGACACCGGCGCACCCGTCCGGCTCGACGGCGAGTACACCCGCGACGAAGCCGGCCAGGCCGCGTACCTGAGCGAGTCGCTGGACGTCTTCGAGGCCGAGGGCGTCGACAGCGCCTTCGTGTTCATCTTCGCCCTCTACGACCACCCGCACCGCCCCGGCTGCGACCCCCGCTACGACCTGGACCTGGCCAGCTACGGCATCGTCAAGGTCCTCGAAGACGGCCACGGCACCACCTACCCCGACATGCCCTGGGAGCCGAAGGCCGCCTTCACCGCCGTCGCCGCCCACTACCGCTGACGCGCTCAGCCCACGTTCGTCCCGCGCACATCGGGCGCATACAGCCGAACCTCCACGCCGAGCGGGCCGATCAGCGGGTAGACGACGTCCAAGCCAAGACCCCCATGACCGCATTCTTGGCCGCTGAACCCCCGCGCCCTCATCGCGGACGAACCGACGGTCCGCCGTACGCCGACGTCAGAGCCGGCGTCCTGGCCATCACTCACGACGTCCCGATGCTCACCGCCACGGCCAGGGAGCCGTGGCACGAGGGTTATGGGGCACTCAGGGTCTTGGGAACATTCCGGCGAAGGCGGCGTCGAGGAGACGGTCGATGTAGTCGTGGGTGATGGGTTCCTGGACGAAGAGGAACCGGTAGTACAGGGCGCCCGAGAGCAGGTCCATCGCCAGGTCGAGGTCGAAGTCGGGGGCGATCTGGCCCTGCTCCTGGGCAGACCGGAGACGACGCAGGAAGTCGTCGGTCTGCTGCCGGATGAAGCGTTGCTTGTGCCCGGCGGCGACGTCGGGATCATGCTGGGCCTCGCCGAGGAGGGCGCGGTACAGCGGACCCCAGGGCGGCTGGGCCAGCAGTTCCGTGGCCTTGATCATCACCTCGCGCGTGTCGGCCACGATGTCGCCGGTGTCGCGGTGGACCAGGTCCTCGGTGTTCAGGCTGAGGACCGCGTCGAGGAAGAGCATCCCCTTGGACGGCCAGCGGCGGTAGATCGTGTGCTTGCCGACGCCGGCCCGGGACGCCACCGCCTCGATGCTGAGCTTGGCATAGCCCGACTCCAGGGCCAGGTCGCGGGTGGCCTGCATGATCGCTTCGGTCCGCTCGGCCGAAAGGGCGGCACGGTGGTCGGTCATGCCGCCCACTCTAACGGCACGGCACGTGCCGTGTTGACAGCATCGAGCCGGGTGCGCCACGCTGACATCACGGCACGGCCCGTGCCGTGCCGCCCCTGGGCGCCCCCGGCGAGCCGTCCAGAAGGCCCCTGATGCAAAGGAGACCCCGATGGTCACGGAGATGCCGTCGAACCCGCCGCCGATCAGCGCCGCGGCGGCCTGCCGAAGGAGCACCGGCGGCCCACGGCCGGCAGAAGGGCGGGGCAGGTGACGGAGTCGGCGACCGGCCCGGCACCCGAGCCCGCCGGCCGTCCGAGCGCGTACGGTGACGGCGGCGCGGTGGCGCGGGAGCGCACTCGCATCGCCCTTGAGCTGCACGACACGGTCGCGCACCACATGTCCCTGACCCTCGTCCGGGCCGAGGCGGCGCTACGGAACGTTCCCGACCTGCCGGACGCGGCGAGGCAGGCGCTGGAGGCGGTGCGGGATGCCGCACGCGCGGCGCTCACCGACACCCGCCGCATCGTCGGGAAGCTGCGCGCCGGTGAGGCGGACGCCCCGCAGCCCTGCCTCGACCGGCTCGGTGAACTGGTCGGCGCGGCGCGCGGCGGCGGGCTGCTGGTGTCCAGCGCCGTCATCGGCGTGCCGCGCCCGCTGAGCGCCCGCGTGGATCTGGCGGCGTTCCGGATCGTGCAGGAGTCGCTCAGCAACGCCGTCCGGCACGCGCCGGGCGCATGCGTGAGCGTCGAGATCCGCTACGGAACCGGCGCGCTCACGGTCTCGGTCGAGGACGACGGTGCCCGGACCGCCGCCAAGCCCGTGCCCGGCGGAGGCCACGGCCTGGCGGGGATGCGCGAGCGGGCCGGAATGCTCGGCGGCACCCTCCAGGCAGGGCCGCGGGCAAGAGTGGGCTGGTCAGTCGTCGCCGAACTGCCGTACGACGAGCCCGGGACGGTCGTCCCCCTCCGTTCGGATGGACGGACCCACGGGCGGGGCCGGTCCGGTCACCGCGATCGCGCGGCCGCCGTGCGCGTCGTCCTCGCCGAGGGACTCGTCCTCCTCCGGGACGGGCTGGTCCGTCTGCTGGACGCGTCCGGGGCGGAGGTGGTGGAGGCGGTCGACAACGCCCCGTCGCTGCTGCGCGCGTTGACCGTGCACCGTCCGGAAGTGGCGGTGGTGGACGTCCAACTGGCTCCGACGTTCACCGATGAGGGCCTGCGCGCGGTGGCCGAGGCCCGCAGGCGGATGCCCGAGTTGCCCGTCCTGGTGCTCTCGCAGCACGTGGAGTTGTTCTCCGCGCGGGAACTGCTGTCCGACGGCAGCGGCGGCATCGGCTACCTGCTCAAGGACCGGGTCGCGGACGTGGGCCAGTTCGTGGACGCGGTACGGAGGGTGGCCGCCGGCGGCACCGTGCTCGATCCGAACGTGGTCGCCCAGTTGCTGAGCCGCCACGCCCGCGAGGAGCCGTTGCAGGCCCTGACGACGCGGGAGCGGGACGTGCTCAGGCTGATGGCGGAGGGCCGCTCCAACGCCGCCATCGCGTCGGTGCTGTCGGTGACCGAGAAGACGGTCAGCAAGCACACCGACAGGATCTTCGGAAAGCTCGGGCTACCGCCGTCCGAGGACGACAACCGGCGCGTGCTGGCAGTGGTCGCCTACCTCGACGCCGAACGCCCCGTCCCGGGCAAACCCGCCACCGGCGCGCCCGCAAGAGGACACATCGTCCCCTCACTTCGGACGCCGGGCTGGCACGACCTGGCACCAGCGCAATGACAGCCCGTTAGCCGGGCCTGGGCGGGCCCAAAGAGTGGGCGCCACAGCACGGCACACCGGCCGAACAACAGCCGCGCGGACGGGCGGGCGGACGCGGCCCCGGCACGGCGTCCAGGTCGCGGCCCGTTCCCACCGCCCGTGCAAGGCCACCCCGACTCCGGGACGTGCGGCGGGTTGCCGGAGATCACCAGTAGGGGTCGACCTGGTCCGCCACCGAAAACTCCGTCCCGCACTCGGGACATGTCGCCGCGCCGAACAGGCAGGTCAGCCGTACCGCCACGTCCTCCTGGCCGTGAGCGTGGGCAGTAGCGTGCAGGCGCTCGGCCAAGCCGCTCAGGGACTCGGGCTCCGACCGGCGCAGCGGGAGCTTGCGAACGTCCGCGTCCACGGCGTAGTCGCCGGCACAGGAGAAGTAGCCGTCATCGCCGAAGGCGACGAACAGCGTCACAGTGCATTCGGGGCATTCGATCTCGTACTCGTCGTCGTTGAGACCTTCGAGCCGATGCCCCCAGCGTTGGACGCCCTCGAAGGCCAGCACGGACTGCAGCAGGTACACGTACGTATGGCGGTCGGGCGCCGCAGGCAGCATGCGGGTGGTGATCCGTCCGAGCTCGGCGATGTCCGCCGCATGCCGCGCCCGGACGTCACCGGCATCGTGCGGCTGGTCTTCACCGGCCACGATCGCGGCGGCCAGCACGACCGCCATGGCGGCGTCGTCGTCCCGCACTCCCTCGGCGGACGCGATGCCCCGAAGCCGCGGCAGCGCAGCGAAGCTCGCGGAGTAGACCGTGCCCTGATGGCACAGTGCCGACCACAGATCGTTCCAGACCTGACCGTCGCCCTCGGTTCCGACCTGATCGAGGAGCCCGGGGATGTCCTCGGCGGAGCCATAGGCATGCGAAAGCCGCGACCAATCAATCATCAGGCGAGTAGATCACGGCGAACCACCTTCTCCGGCATGCCCGCTTCATCCGCCCGGACAAGCCGTGGATCGTCAATGTGGAACCGCCTCAGGGGCACGGGAGCACTGGGCTGTGTCGGGCGAGGGGTCGGAGGTCAGTCGTCGGCCTGCCGCAGGGACCAGGTGCCCAGCCCGCCACGGATCTGGAGGAGCGAGTGCCCTTTGATCGCGACGTCGCCCTTGTAGTCGCCGAACACGGCGAGCACTTCTCTAGTTATACCGAGGGTCGAGTGCAATTGATCGATGCCGAAAGGGCCGTCTCCAGTGTGTTCGATCCGCAGCCGACCCGATGCGCCAGTATAGAAGAGGACCTCGGCGGTGTTTCCCGTGATCGACGTGCTGAATGTCCGCAACTCATCAAGCCCGGGGCCCGCCAAGGCTGTGCGTCCCTCGGCCGCGACGTCCCCGTTCCGTAGCAACGGGCTGACCTTTACCGACCAAGGCGCTCCTTCGGCGCCGATCTGCAACACCGAGTCCGTGGGCAGCGCAACCCGCCCCTTCTCGCCGGGCAGTGGACACAGCACTTGGTACGCCGACCGCTTCCGCCTCAAATTGGAGTCACGCAATTGGAGAGAAAAGGCGGTCGCGCCCTCCTGCCGTATGACGGCGGCTCCCGGCGGCCCTAGATAGCGGATGACATCAAAACCCGTACCTGTGACCTTCTCCTCAAAGGTTCGCAGATCCTGGAGCGTGCGGAGAGAAACCCGCCATTGACTGCTCGCCTTGATCTGGAGGTAACGTTCCGGCAGCGGCTCCCCATTCGCTAACTCACGGTCATCAAGCACCAGCCGCGATGGCTCCCCTCCTGGTGGGAGCGACGCCAGCCAGTGGTCGACCGCAGAGCGCGCACGGCCGGCCCTGACTTCGAGTGGACCAGAGGAAAAATTCTCGATGTCCACGACCAGGGGGATCAGCCGATATCCACCCACCTTGATACATGACGTGCCAGATCCCTCGTGCGCGGCAGGCAATCGACCCACTGCCTCAGCCGGATCATGCTCCGAAGGTGCGGGCGTCAGCGGTGCCCACCCCTCGGGCCCCGCCAGAATCATGTCATCGACGCCGGCGGCCGCAGCGGAACTCGCTGCCCCATCCGCCAAAGCCGCCTTTCCGGCGTTGAACCGCGCTTCCCTATCCTTGTACCAGTCGGGCTTCATGCGTTCCGGGTACCCGGCATATTTCCAGTAGATGGGCGGGAGCATCAACAGGAAGCCTGCCACCACAATCCACGCCGCGATCCTCTCCAGGAAGGTTCCCGGCGGAGTGTAGGTAAGAATTCCTCCCAGGGCCCACAATCCGAACCCGGCGGCACCGTACTTCAAGCCCAATCCGGCTTCCCGCCCGAACTTCCCCGCGTTCGGGCCGAAGATAAAATCCTGGTGGGCGCGAGACATTTTGCCGGACATGAACAGGTAGTGCCCGATGAACGAGGTGATCGAGAACAACGCGGCAACGATCACTATCCATGCGGGAAGCGGCTCCGACTTCACCGGGCATCCGTTCTAAGTACGTCTCCACTGAATTCCGGAGGGTACACCCCAGTGCGACGACCACGTCACCTGCCGAGGAAACGACGGTGAACCCGCCTGCTGCACCACTGCCCACAGCCGCCCCGGCCACCGCCACGCCGCCGATCAGGAGGCCGACACTGCCACCCACTCCTCCGAAGGGAGTACCGGTGGCCGCACGCATGGACGCGCCGGCTTCAGCGACCGCTCCTGATGAAGGCGATCCCTGCTACCAGCACATCATTCAGCACGCTCGACACCGTGACAGACGACCGGTCTCCACCTACGTGTGCTCACTGCGGCCTCACCCTCGCGGAGCGAGGCCGCCCGGACGGTCAGCGGGAAGGGCGCCGCTTGACCTGCTCGATCAGGTCGGCGAACTGCGCACCGGACAAGGCGAGGTGCCCCCTATCCGGGTCCTTGCTGTCCCGCACCCCGATCCCAGCCCCTGACCCAAGTCGTCCCAGCTCAACGCAGTGCTGATCGTCAACACCGCTGCTGTGAGTACTTTTCCGCCACTGGACTGCCATGGCTACCGCCCCCGATGCTGCCTGATCTGCTCGATCAGGACGGCGAACTGCGCGACCGACAAGGTGAGGTGCCCCCCGCCTGGGTTCTTGCTGTCACGCACCCCGACCCCCGGCGCAAGACGTCCCAGCTCAACGCACACATCATCGTTCGCGGAGCCACTGTACGAACTCTTGCGCCACTGGACGGCCATGGTTAACGCTCCCCATGCTGCTTGACCTGCTCGATCAGGTCGGCGAACTGCGCACCGGACAAGGCGAGGTGTCCCCTATCCGGGTCCTTGCTGTCCCGGACGCCGATCCCAGCTTCCGACACAAGTCGTCCCAGCTCAACGCAGTGTTCGTCGTTGACACCGCTGCTGTGAGTGCTCTTGCGCCACTGGACTGCCATGGCTACCGCCCCCGATGCTGCTTGACCTGCTCGATCAGGACGGCGAACTGCGCGACGGACAAGGTGAGGTGCCCCCCGCCTGAGTCCTTGCTGTCACGCACCCCGACCCCCGGCGCAAGACGTCCCAGCTCAACGCACTGTTCATCGTTCACGCCACCGCTGTAGGAACTCTTGCGCCACTGGACGGCCATGGCTAACGCACCCGATGCTGCTTGACCTGCTCGATCAGGTCGGCGAACTGCGCACCGGACAAGGTGAGGTGCCCCCCATCCGGGTCCTTGCTGTCCCTGACCCCGATCCCGGCCCCTGACGCAAGTCGTCCCAGCTCAACGCAAGGCCTTGTCATCAACGCCGCCACTGTGAGTGCTCTTCCGCCACTGGACGATCATGTGTACATCTCCAAGTAACGCTTGATGATTTCGCGTGACCCGTCCTCCGAGAGGGCCTTCACGCCGATACGTTCGAATTTATCCCCTATCTGGCGAACATCGCTCGGCGATTCGATCAAGCGGCCGCCGCCTTGAGCACCCACGTAGGCCACATCACGGGTCTCCAGGCGCATGACCTGCAACGACCCGTCCAGGCCGACGTTCGCTCCCGACGAGAAGGGAACGATCCGCAGGCTCACGTGCGACTCGTCAGCCATCTTCAGCAGGTGCTGAAGTTGGACCGCCATGACTGACTTCCCGCCCACAAAGCGGGCCAGGACACTCTCGTCCATGATCACCCAGAGGTCCGGGAAGTCTTCGCGGTCGAGGATGGCGGCCTTACGCTCGGCGCGTTCAGCCACCTCACCCTCAATGTCTCTGCTGGACCCGGCCTCCACGAGAGCCCGCGTGTAGTCCTCGGTCTGGAGCGCGAGCGGTACCGCTTGACCGTGATATGCCCTTATTGAAGATGCCTGCTTTTCGTACTCAGAGTACTGCCGGAACCAGTTCGGGTCGTGCGCCAAACGGGCAAACCATAGCAAAAGCTGCAAAAGCTTGCCGGTTCCGTAATGCTCGTCAGCTTCGCAACGTGATCTTCCTGAGGACGCTGGCGACCTGCCTCCATATTACAAACAGACGACCTGGCCACCCCGATGATCTTTCCCACCTGAGTGAGCGACAAGCCCGCTCTCTCACAAAGAAACCGCAGGTAGAAGGCTAGGAAGTGGTAGATCGAGAGCCGCGGCTCAATCGGGTCCCGGACGATCGGCATTGGCACTCCTGTTTGGAATAGTTTGGCTGTACACCAAAACCTAGAACGCTGCGGCGATCCTTGTCACAGGAAATCGGAATCTCGGGCAAGGACGGGACGATGGCGATGACGGCGACCGCAGAGCCGATCATGCCCCTTATGGGCACACCTTCCGCAGTGGGGCAAGCTCGCACATTCGCGGACACACAGATCCGCAAATGGGACTACTCGCACATTCTCGACAGCGCGCTTCTCATCGTCTCGGAACTGGTCACCAATGCGGCCCGGCAGACGCCGGACGAGGAGATCCGTCTCCAGCTCAGCCGGGACGCCTACGGGATCATCATCGCCGTCTGGGACGCCGACCACGAGCTGCCCGCGGCCAAGCCGGTGAAGGAACTCACCCTCGACGACCTCGACCTGTCGGAGGAGGCGTTCGACGACAACGGCGGCTGGGGCCTGCACATCGTCCAGGCCATGTCCGCCAAGTGCGGCGTCACCGCCGACCCCGCCGGCGGCAAATGGGTCTGGTCGCGAATGCACCCGTAGCCGACCTCGGCTCCGCCCTCATCCGCAAAGCCAGTCCAGGCACGCCCCTCGACGGGAGGCAGCACGAAGATGGCCATTGACCACCGGACGACCACGAGCGGTCGACGCCTGTTCCTGACCGCTCTCGATCAGGCCGTGCGCGAGCGGGGCGGAATGTCGTGCGGCATCGTCGCGCGCAGCGGCACGCCCGTCCTGCACGTGACCAACGCCCAAGCACCCCACAGGTTCACCGAGATCGGCGCCGACTTCATCGCCGGCGCCTGGGTCTTCACCTGGGCCGGTACCGGCAAGGCCATCGGCGCGGCCGACGCCCCGGCCGCCGCAGCCGACACGATCGCCCACGCGGTCGGGGCAGCCACCGGAATCCGTCCGTGATGGAAAGCGAGTTCCCGCGCTCCTCCGGCTGTACCTCCTGTTCGGCACCTAGACCCCTCCGGACGGACGGCATTCCGGGCGCGGCACATGCCCGTCCGTCCGGAGGTTCAGTGCGGTTCACCAGCCGCAACGACACAACGAAGGAGAAGAAGAAGATGGGCGACCGCGACAAGGGAAACAGCGACGAGAGGACCACCACCGACGGGAACAAGCCCCAGGGCGGATCCCGTGGTACCGGTGACAGGACCAACGGCAACCCCAACGACGGGAAGCGTTCGTGACCGACTGGCACGAGATCATCGGCTCGGTGCCCCGGCGTTCGTTCACACCCGACGTGGTGTGGGCGGACCTGGGGCCCGGCCCTTGGGCACGCATCGACCGCACCGCCGACCCCGACAAGTGGGAAGAGGTCGTTGCGCTCGACCAGCCCTTGGTGACCCAGTTCGAGGACGGCCGGACCGAGGGCGAGGGACTGGCCAGTTCGTCGCTGTCGATGCCGACGCTGGTGGTCGAGTTCCTGGAACAACTCGACCCGTTCGACCACGATCGCGTACTGGAGATCGGTACCGGCTCCGGATGGACGGCCGCACTGCTCTCGGCCCGAGTGGGCGCCCACAACGTGACCACGATGGAAGTCGACGCGGGCCTGTCGGCCAAGGCCGCCGAACGGCTCCGGGCCGCCGGCCACGAGTGCCGCGTCATCGTGGGCGATGGCGCGGAGGGCTACCCCGAAGGCGCTCCCTACGACCGGATTCACGCGACATGCGCGGTCTCACGCGTGCCGTACGCATGGGTGGAGCAGACTCGGCCGGGCGGACGGATCGTCACCCCGTTCTCTGCCGGGTTCGGGTACGGCGCCGTCCTACGCCTGGACGTCCTCGACGACGGCACAGCCCTGGGCAGATTCGCCGGATCGGCCGACTACATGGTGCTGCGCGCTCAACGCCCGGCCTACGGACCAGCCCGGACATGGGCAAAGGCCATGGAGAGGGAAGTTCGAGTAAGCCGCACCCGCCTGGACCCCCGCTCACTCTCCTACGGGCCGGTGAGCATCGACCTCACCGTGGCGGCCCTCGTGCCAGGCGTGGTCTCAAGGTTCTACTCCGACGCCGCCGGAGCGACCATGTGGGTCCTGGACCGCGAGTCCCATGAAGGTGCGTGGGCCTCCGTCGACTACGAACCCGGCCAACCCGACTACGAGGTCCAGCAGGCAGGCGACCGCTCCCTCTGGGACGAGACCGAAGCCGCCTACCTGCAATGGCTCAAATGGGGACGCCCCGACATCACCCGCTTCGGCATCATCGTCACACCCGACGCCCAAACAATCTGGCTGGACACCCCAGCCAACCCCATCCACTGAGCCACAACCCCCCGCAACCTGCCCCGGCCACCCAACCGGGGCAGGTTCTCGGCTGCTCGTGGTCGGACCGCAGGAGTCGCCGGGCTTCGCTCCGCGCTACCAAAGGAGCACCCCGAGGGGGCGGACGCAGCGGCTGGACTCGACATCCCAGATGACGGAAAGCGTGCCTCCGTACCGATCGTCCCCGGCCGACATTGGAACCCGGCCATGATGTCGGAGCGGTGGCGTTCGGCCCAGACGGCACCATCCTGGCAAGTGTCAGCAAGGCAAGGGCAAGAGAACCCATCTGACACGACTGAACGCACCTAACTGATCCGTTCCGCAGTGTCTCCCGTTGGACACATTTTTCTTATTCGGGTTGCAGCCGCCCGCCCCTGATCCACTACCAATTTGGGATGGGCACTGGGCTGAGCGTCACCATCAACGAGACCCCCGACGGGCGCCGCATCGTCCACTACGACGGGCAGTCCTTCGAGCTGACGCCGTCGCTCGGCGAGGTGATCTGCCCCGCGAGTGACGGGACGGCGCTCCACCACAGCCGGAACTGCACGCACATGCTCGGGCACGAGGACGGGTGGAAGGTCTATCCCGACCCGGCAGGCGACCTGTGGCAACGGCTACTGGAAGCCGGGCCGGCGGACGACGTGCGGGGGCGGCAGGCGTTCGCGGAGGGAGCCGGCCTGCGAAATGGGGCAGGCCGACCGGTGTTCAAGCTCTGCCAGACCTGTACGTGTGTCCCGCTCCCCAGCGTCGGCGGCATCAGCACGCCCACCAAGCCGCTGTCGAGGGCCCTCGCCGAGTTCGACAGATCCGCCCACGCGGACCAGATCGCCCGAGCGGACGCAGAGATCGCCCAGGTACTGCGCGACTTCCCACTGGACTCATGGCCGACCATGCCGCTTGAGCGCTACGCCCTCGGCACGGACGTCTACCAAAATTCCTTCTGCCATCGCATGGAGTTCGGAACGGACGCTCTGTGCAGTATGAAAGGAGGGAGCGCCGCCAAACACATCATCTTCCGGCGGAAGAAGGAGGGGATATGGAGATATCCCCTAGAGTACGACGATGAGCAGGCCGCCTGGGAGAATGTGCGGGCAGGGTTCGTCGAAGCATTCGAGATCATCCGGGGAGGTCGGCTCAGCGACATCGACACCATCGATTCGCTCCGGCCAGGGCCGGCGCTGACGGCAAAAGCGATCTCCTGCTACTTCCCCGGTGCACTCATTCCGGTCACGAGCCGCCAGCATGTGCGTGCGTTCATCTTCCAGCTGTCCGGAGAGCACAACAATCTCGACGCGTTCGCCGCGCACGAGCGACTCAAGCAGGTGGTCGGTGACGACGGGCGCTTCGCCGGCTGGCATCCGTACGAGATCGGAAAGTTCCTGTACGAGTGGGCGGATCCGCGTCCGGCCACCACGACGATCCTCAAGGTGGCCCCCGGGGAGAACGCCAAGTACTGGGATGAATGTCTTAAGGGCGGCTATATCTGCATCGGCTGGGACGAGGTCGGAGCCCTCAGCGAGTACGACTCGGAGGAGGAGTTCCGCGCCGCATTCGAGGAGGCATATTCCGTCGAGTACAAAGGAAACAAGAGCAAGATTTCAGCGAAGGCGAACGAAGTCTGGCGGCTGTACCAGTTGAAACCCGGTGACCTTGTGGTGGCCAATAAGGGCACCAAAGAAGTCCTCGGGGTCGGCACGGTGACCGAGGAAGGCTACCGGTGGCGTGACGAACGCCCGGTCTTCCAACACACCGTCTCCGTCAACTGGGACACCGGTTACGCGCAGATTCTCGCCGCGCCGCAGAAGTCGTGGGGCACGGTCACCGTGGCCAAAGTCTCGGCAGAGCTGTGGAAATCCCTCCAAGTGTCCGGGACAGTGGGGCGGCCAGAGAGCAAGATCGTTCCCGCGGATCCGCTGTTCACCGAGATCGCCGGACTTCTCAGGCGCAAGGGCCAGGTCGTCCTGTACGGGCCACCGGGGACGGGAAAGACGTACACGACCCTGCGCTTCGCGCTCTGGTGGCTGGCAACCCAGATGCCGGAGTTGGGGGTTGACGCTCTCGCCACTTACGGCACGGCCGGGTTCCAGCGGGCCCTGAGCACGTTCAATCGAGGCGGGTATCTGACACAGGTGACGTTCCACCCCGCGTACGGGTACGAGGACTTCATCGAGGGTTTCCGTCCCGCCGAGGGCGGCGACGGCGGGCTCCAGCTCGTACTGCGTGACGGAGTCTTCAAGCGGGTGTGCGAAACGGCCTGGGCGAATCCCGAACGGCCCTACCTGCTGCTGATCGACGAGATCAACCGCGGCGACGTCCCGAAGATCCTCGGTGAGCTGATCACGCTGCTGGAGCCGGACAAGCGGGGGCTGCAGGTCACGCTGCCCACCGGCGGGCGCTTCGCCGTGCCGTCCAACGTCCGCATCCTGGGGACGATGAACACCGCCGACCGCAGCATCCGACTGCTGGACTCGGCGTTGCGGCGCCGGTTCGCCTTCCATGAGCTGCTGCCCGACACCGACGCCCTCGACGGGCAGAAGGTCGGGGACGTGGATCTGGGCCTGCTGCTCCGGGAGCTCAACCGCCGCGTCGTCAAGGAGCTGGGACGGGAGCGGCAGATCGGGCATTCGTTCTTCATGCCGGGCGGTGAGCCGGTCGACAGCGAGGCCGAACTGGCCGCGATCGTGCGCACCGAGGTGCTGCCGCTGCTCCAGGAGTACGCCTACGACGACTACTCGATGCTGTCCCGGTTCCTCGGCCAGGAGATCGTCGACGTGCAGGCTCATACCGTCGCCGGGCTGAGCGACGAACGGCTGGTCGCGGCGCTCTCCGCGGAACTCCAGGCGAGCGCGGGCGAATAGTGAAGACGGTCATCGTCCCGGAACACAAGAGCCGGCGGGTGCCGGGCCTCTCCCCCACCGCTGCGGATCTCGCCGCCGTCGAATCGGCGGACCTGGCGAAGCGGATCACGATGCGCTGGCTCCGAAACGGCGACCTGGAGATCGTGGCCGGGTCCCATGTCGGCGTGGTCGATCTCGACTGCGTGTCCGTCCACGTCCAGCCGAAACTGGCCGGGTCGGAGCTCGGAGTGCTGGAGATGATCGACTATGCCGCCGGGCTGCGCTCTCTTCGAGAGCTTCCACTGCTGAGGCGTCTGGCGACCGGATTGAGCCTGCGCGACCTCGTGTGCCTACTGCTGACTCGGGAGTGCGACCGGTTGCTCCGTCATGGGTTGCGGCGCGACTACCTGCGGCGGGAGGACGCGCTTCCGGTGGTCCGTGGGCGCCTGCTGGTAGAGCGGCAGGTGACACGGCGATACGGGATGCTCGACCGGCTCGAATGCAGGTACGACGAGCGCAGCGCCGACATACTCGACAACCGGTTGTGCGGAGCGGCGCTGCATTTCGCGGCCCGTGCGGCGAAGGACGCGGAGGTGCGCACCACGGCCCGGCGCCTCGCCGCCGACTTCGGCGGGGTCTGCACCTTCGACGGTTTCGATGTGCGGTCGGCTGCGGAACACCTCACCTACCATCGGGCGAACGAGCACTATCGCGATGCGCACCGGTGGGCCAGGATGCTGCTGGACGGCTCTTCCTTCACCGACCGGCACACCAGAAACAGCCGGGTGACCCACGCCTTCATGGTCGACATGAACGCGCTGTTCGAGGATTTCGTCACGCGGCTGCTGCAGGACGCCTTCAGCGGATCCGACGTCTCCGTGCGAGCGCAGGAGAGTATGCCCAGGGCGATTCGCGGCGAGGGCGGTGGGTCCTACACCGAGATCCGCCCGGACATCCAGCTAGTTCAAGGGCGGGGAGCGAACGCTCGACGCTGCTCCATCGACGCCAAGTACAAGCTCTACGCGGAGAGGAACGTCGCGACGTCCGACCTGTTCCAGGGGTTCGTCTATGCGCAGGCGGCCGGGGGTTCGGCGGCGGCACCGACCGCCTTCATCGTTTACGCGAGCGACCGCAACGTCCCGTCTCGGACGGTCACGCTCCATCGGGGAGACGACGCGGTGGCCGCACGGGTCACCTATGTCGCGGTCAACGTGCCAGAGGTGCTGGGGTCCCTCGCCGCGCGGGACAAACTCCTCGCCGATCTACGCGGCCTGATGGCGCCGTCGCGCCGAGTACCGTCCGCAGTCGGCGCCTCAGCCGGGTAGCGGCCAACCCCCTCTATCGCGCTCCGATGTGCGGGTTCGTAATTGAGGGTTGACAGCGTCCGCTGGTTGGTATGTGCTCTCAGCACCGCCCTCAATAACGACCCGATCAGGGAGGGATGCCGCGGTAGCGATATGTTAGCGATAACATTTCTGCCTTTCAGGGAAGGGCATCCGACGCCTGACCTCTGAAGATGTTCCCAAGGCTCGCTGCTCCCACATGTGAGCGCTAACTCACCTGTCGATCAGAGCAGGTACCGCTGCGCGTCCAGCAGCAGGAATGGAGAGTTTGTACGATGATTCTGTTACGGCCGGCGCACTGGAAAAGGAAACTGCTGTTCGTCGCGACGATCGCCGCGGTCGGGATCGCCGGTCTAGTCGGGATGCCGGGGCGGTCCCTGGCGGCCGGGACGCTGCCGTGCGACATCTACGCGTCCGCCGGGACGCCCTGCGTCGCCGCGCACAGCACCACCCGGGCGCTGTTCGGCTCCTACGGCGGCCGCCTCTACCAGGTGCGCCGCGCCTCCGACAACGGCACCCGCGACATCGGCGTGGTCGGCGCCGGTGGGTACGCCGACGCCGCCGCGCAGGACGCGTTCTGCGGCGGCACCGCCTGCGTCATCACGGTCATCTACGACCAGACGTCCCGCCACAACGACCTGACCCCGGCCCCGCCCGGTGGCGTCGGCGGCCAGGACGCGCCGGTCCCCGCGGACGCGCTGCCGATCACCGCCGGCGGCCGCACCGTCTACGGCGCCTCGTTCTCCGGCCACATGGGATACCGCGACAACTCCACGTCCGGCATCGCCACCGGAAGCCAGCCCGAGGGCATGTACATGGTCACCACCGGGACGCATTACAACAGCAGTTGCTGCTTCGACTACGGCAACGCCGAGACCAACAACCTGGACAACGGCAACGGCCACATGGACGCCATCTACTTCGGCACCCTGTGCTGGTTCTCGCCCTGCCACGGCTCCGGCCCGTGGGTGATGGCCGACCTGGAGAACGGGCTGTTCCAATCGAACACCGGCGGCAGCCAGAACACCGGTTACATGGGCAACCGCAACCCGTTCGTCACGGCGATGCTGAAGAACAACGGCACGAACTACTTCGCCATCAAGGACGGCAACGCGCAATCGGGCGGGCTGTCCACACGCTATTCCGGGGCCTTGCCCACCTCGCCCTCCGGCTATTCGCCGATGCACAAGGAAGGCGCGATCATCCTCGGCATCGGCGGCGACAACAGCAACACCGCCATCGGCTCCTTCTACGAGGGCGTGATGACCTCGGGCCTGCCGTCCGACGCGGCGGAGAACGCCGTCCAAGCGAACATCGTCTCGGTCGGCTACGGCGCGCCGAGCCCGGTCGCGGCGGGCACGCTCAACCCCGGCTCGACCATTTCACTGCGCGCGACGACGGCCTGCTGCACCACGCGCTACATCCGCCACCAGAACGACGGCGTCGTCACGTCGGAGATCTCGTCGGGCAGTTCGTCCGTCGACAAGAACGACGGGAGCTGGATCGTCCGCCGGGGCCTGGCGAACAACTCCTGCGTTTCGTTCGAGTCGCGCAACTACCCCGGTGACTTCCTGCGGCACTTCGACTACCAGCTCTACCGGCAGCCGATGGACGGCTCGGCCATCTTCCGCGCCGATGCCACGTTCTGCCCGCAGGCCGGGAAGAGCGGCAGCGGAACCTCCTTCGCGTCCTACAACTACCCGGACCGTTTCCTCCGCCACTACAACGACACTCTCTACATCGCCAGCAACGGCGGCTCGCACGCCTTCGACGCGTCCGCGAACTGGGCCGCCGATGTCACCTGGGCCGTCACCGCCCCCTGGGCTCCCTGAAAGAGCGCGAGCCGCCCCCGGCCTGGAGGGCGGCTCGCCCGCGTCAGGGGACGATGGTCACGGTCAGGGCGTCGACCCGATAGGTGCCCGGCTGGGGGCGGACGGTCTCGGCGATGGCGTGGCAGACGGCGTCCGGGAGGGTGATCTCCAGGGCATGGTCGGCGTCGTTGTGCGTCATGGACTGGCCCGGGAGAAGCGCGATGGGGCGGCCGGGGCCGCGCAGGATCAGCGGGTTGCCGTGCGGGACGCGCGCCGGCAAGACGCGCGTGAACTGCGGGACATGCCTCGCACCGATCTCCAGCGTCACACCGTTGGACGTGTCGGCGCCGAGCTGGTGGAAGAACAGGTAGCCGGTGCCCGACCCCTCACGCCGCGACCCCTCCCGGACGGTGTCGGCGACCCCGGGGACGTCCGCGAGAGACGTGCGATCCAGGTTCGTCACCAGCAGCGGGAGGTGCGGCGCCATCGCGTCCATCAGGCCCGCGACGTGCCAGGACTGGGCCGCGTGCAACTCGTCGGTCGTGATGCCGACGAACTGGAGGAAGGCGACCTCGCCCAGGGACGTTTCGGCGCGGCCGAGTTCGGGGTCGAGGACGAACGCGCCCGCGCGGACCGCCGAACCGGGGCGCTCCGGGTCGAGCGGGTCCGGGAACTCGATGTAGTGGCCCGGCTCGAAGTCGTTGCCGCTTTTCGACACGTACGACGCCAACTTCTCCAGGTGCGCCATCGCCCAGTTCGGCGCGGCCGTCTCACCCGGGAGGCGCGGCACGCGCAGCGTGAACTCGTAGCCGCGCTCCTCGAACGGCGCGGTCAGCGCGTAGCCGATGAGGTGCCAGTGCGGCACCGGCTCCGTGCGCGGGTAGACGGCGATCGTGTTGGTGACGAACTGCCCCATCGGCATCGGCCCCATCGGCCGGTAGGGCATCGGCGCGTCCCACTCCAGGCGCTCGGCGTCCCCGTACCGCGCGTTGAGCACCCCATCGATCGCGTTCCATCCGTCGACGTTCAGCATCCTGCTCCCTCTGGACGATCACATGTCCAGGTACAGACGCGGGAGAGCTGATCTTGGTTCAGCCGTCGACGTCCGAGTCCGGGGGCTGCAGCTTGGCCGCGATCGCGTAGTCGATCTGCACGTCGCGGTAGGTGACGTGCGCCTCCGCCTCGTCCGGGACATTCGTGCGGGAGCTGCCGGACGACGACTCGGCGGAGGCGTCACCGGAGAACTCCACCGAACTCTCCGGGACGACCTCGAAGCGCAGTTCATCGGCCTTGATGCTGGCCGTGAAGAGGATGTCGGCCGTCCGCCGGACCTCGGCGTCCGGACGCTCGTCGCCGCTCATGAACGCCCCGCCCCGCCGGAGACCAGCCGGAGCAGCGCCCGTCCCAGATCGCGCACGGACTCTTCGGCCTCGTGGAGCGCCTCCTCCATGGATCCCGACCCGCCGGGCTCACCACCGCCATCGCCCTCATCGGACCCGCTATCCGGCGGGTCGTCGCCCTTGGCGTCCTCGGTTCCCTTGGCCTCTTCGGCTTCCTTGCGGTCCTCGGTTCCCTTGGCCTCTTCGCTTTCCTTGCGCTCCTCGGTTCCCTTGACCTCTTCCGTTTCCTTGGCGTCCTCGGTTTCCTTGCGGTCGTCGCCGGACTCCTCGGTCTTCTCCGTGGATGCCGTGGGACGTTCCGTTTCGGACGAGGTATCCGCCTCGCCCGCGGCGCCTGCGGCCTTGCCCGCCTCACCCGCGGCGCCCGCGGCGCCCGCAGCGCCTGCCTTGCCCGCCTCGCCTGCAGCGCCCGCAACGCCCGACGCGGCCGATTCCGCAGCCTGTCCAGTGCCTTTGCCGACACCTTCGGCCGCCCCGCCCGCACCCTTACCGACATCCTGGACCGCACCACCCGCGCCCTCACCAACGCCTTGCACGGCACCGCCCGCGCCCTCACCGACGCCTTGTACGGCACCACCAGCACCCTCGCCAACGTCCCGCACTGCGCCGCCCGCGCCCTTGCCGACGTCCTCGACAGCACCGCCCGCACCCTTACCAACGTCCCGGACGGCACCACCGGCGCCCTTACCAACGTCCTCGACAGCACCGCCCGCACCCTTACCGACATCACGGACGGCACCACCAGCGCCCTTGCCCACCTCGCCGACGGCAGCGCCGGTCCCGGAGCCGATGTCGCGCGCCGCCGCCTCCACGCCGCGTCCGACATGCTGGAGAAGCTCCGGGTTGCGATCGAGGGTGGTCAGGACCCGGTCGACGATGACGGCCACGTTGTCCAGCCGGACGTCGAGCCGCGCCTGCGCCTGAACTCCCTTGATCTCCAGCTTGACCCTGCCGAGGAACACGTCCGCGCCGACGTTCAGCTTGAGCAGGTCGAGAACCTGGGCGACGAGCGAGACGTGCGCCTCCAGGTTCTCGACCTCAAGGGAGATCTCCTCGACTTCGACTTGGGGGACGTTGAGGTAGACGTCGGGCCCCTCGCTCTGCTTCCGCTCGAGCTTCTGCCTGCCAGACGCGTCGCTGTCCATCGCTCCCCCAGAGCCTCGGCCGGTCTCTGCCTCCGTGTCACGACCCGCTACCCGACGCCTACCAGCGAAAACGTCGGGGCTCTCAGGCACTGCTCCCGGCCTTCTCCTTGTCGCGGGCTTCCTTCTCGGCCTCCTGGCCCTCTTGCTCCTCCTGCTCCTCCTGGCCTTCCTGCTTCTCCTGGCCCTCTGGCTCCTTCTGGTCCTTCTCCTCCTCCTGGTCCTTCTGCTGCTCCTGGCCTTCCTGGCCTTCCTGCTTCTCCTGTTCCTCCTTGAGGGCGTCCTCATGGGTCTTGACGACCTCGCCGTCGCGAATCTCGCCGCGCCAGCCCTCGACCTCCTCCTGCTTGAGGAGGGCCTGGGTCATCATGTGGCGCTTGATGTGCTTGAAGTCCAGGCGGAGCCGGCGCCCCTGGGCCCGCCACAGGTTCGCGGTCTTCTCCACGAAGCCGTCCGGGTGGTACTCGGCGACCAGCAGGATCCGCGTCATGGTCGGGGCCAGCTCATGGAACGTCACGGCGCCGTCGACGTAGCCCTTGGATCCCTTGGACTTCCAGATGATCCGCTCGTCCGGCACCTGCTCGATGATGTTCGACTCCCAGCTGCGATGCGACAGGAAGATCTGCGCCCGCCAGTTGATCTTCTCGTCCGACTCCTGCTCGACGCTCTCGACCTTCCGCGTGATGGTCGGGTAGTCGGCGAACTGGGTCCACTGGTCGTAGGCGACACGGCGCGGCAGTCCCACATCGAACTGCTCGATGATGTTGACCACCTTGGGACCGCCACCGGTCCCCTTGCCGTCCCCGCCGTCCTTACCGCCGCCGAAGGGCAGGGCGTTCTTCACCTTCTCCTTCGCGCCGGTCATGCCCGCGCTGACCCCCGCCTTGAGCGGGGACTCCCCCTCGGCGAGCTTCTTCGCGCCCGCGGCGGCCATCTTCGTGCCGGTGTCCCCACCGTCCGCGGCGTCGGTCAGCCGCTGGGTCATGTCCTGGATCTTCCCGCTGGCCCCCGTGATCGCCCGCACCATGAGCGCCTGGACGAGATCCCGGCCGGCTTCCTTGAGCTGCTCAACGGGTAGCTCCTTGCTCTGGTCTCCGCCGCCCGTGTCCGCCATGGTCATCACTTCGCTCGGTAGACGATGCCTCGTACACCCCCGCCATAGCCCCATAA
>NZ_VCKZ01000392.1 GCF_005889745.1 Actinomadura geliboluensis | reverse complement strand
GCTCACGTACTGGTTGAAGATCGCGGTGTTGTTCCCCGCGGCCGAGGGCACGCCGGCCTGGGAGTTGACCGCCCAGTTGAGGGTTCCGGCCAGCCCGCAGCCGGAGGAGCCGGGGACGGCGAAGGAGTTGTCGACCATGGTCGCCTTGAACACCGGCGGGTCCGTCGACACGTCGACGGGGGTGCTGCCGAAGATCAGGTGCAGCTTGATCGGGTTCCCGTTGGAGCCGATGTAGCAGTACGGGCCGAGGTTCGGGTTGATCACCTTGACCTTGAGGTTCAGCAGGACGTCGCCGTTCTGCAGGTCCATGAACCCGGCGTACTCGGGCCTGGCGTACACGGCGGAGAAGAGGGGGTCGCCGAAGATGCCCGGCTTGACGAGCATCTTGCCGGCCTGGAAGCCGCCGACGATGACTTCTGCTCCAGCGTGACGGGGTCGAAGCCGACCGCGTAGGTGAGGGTGATGGGCGAGGTGATCGCCTGGTCCAGCCTTCCGAGCTTGAACTGGCCGCCGGTGATGATCGCGACGTTGCAGTTCCACCAGGTGGGGTCGGCGCCGGACGGCAGCGCCGGGCACTTGTCGAAGCTGAAGGCCGGGATCGTCTCCGCCGAGGCGGACGGGACGAGGGCGGCACCGGACAGTGCGGTGCCGGCGGCGAGAGCCAGCGCAGCCAGGCTGCTGCGCCGGCGGAACAGTGATCGCACAGCGTTCTCCAGGGGGGTGGGTACAGCGGGGGAAAGGAATCCCGGTCGCATCGGGCGGCTGGAGTGCGTGGCCGTTGGGACGGGACTGGGATGGTGCACTCGGACGGTGGCGGGGCCGCCATTGGGGTTCTGGCGGCCCCGCCTGATCAGGGCGGGGACGGTGTGCCCCGCGCGTGGGTGAGAACGGCCGGGTCGGGGGCGGCCGGCTCAGGAGCGCCGGGTCAGGGCGCGATCGTGAGGTCGGCGCCGCCGGGCTCGGTGAGCACCTGGAACTTGCCGTTGCCGGAGACGGCGGCCGGGCAGCCGGAGGTGTTCTCCGGGTGGGCGACCTTCTGCAGCTGCTGGCCCGTCAACTGTCCCTGCGAGTGGGGGTTGCCGGTGTCGGGCCGGTTCGAGTTGGTGCTGTTGAACAGGTCGATGGTCAGCGGGGTCGTGGTGGTGAGCCCGTAGTGGCAGGTCTCGGTGCGCCCCAGGTTGGTCAGGCGCAGCACCGCCTTGATGTCCACGCTGCTGTTGGGAGCGTTGACCGTCAGGTAGCCGTCGCGGTGGTTGGTGTGGGCGGCGTCGTAGTGCGCCGACGCGCCGCTGTAGGGCAGGTTGTTCACCGTGTAGGTGTCGCTGCCGCCGTAGTTGTTGGTGCAGTTGGTGAGCGAGGCGGTCTTGAGCTGCCCGCCGGAGCCGTCGGAGACGACCGAGGCGACCAGGCTCACGGCGTTGCAGGTGCTGGTGATCAGCCCGATGCCCGGGCCGTTGCCCGAGAACTTGGTGGGGTTGATGTTGGTGACCTTGACGTCACCGTTGTAGGGCGAGCCGCCGGAGCTGATCGTGGTGGCCAGCGCGGCGGACGCGCCGGCGATCAGCAGCGCGCTCGCCCCCATCGCGGGGAGGGCGATCCTGAACGGTTTGCGCACCTTTCCTGTCCTTTCGATCGGGGTGGGAAGGGCCCTCGAAAGGAAACATAAACTGCGGCGTTCTTCAAGAACGATGCCGTACCCAGAACATGAAAGGTTTTATTTCGGACACCCTTGGAGCCCCCGATACTGCGCCCGAAAACTGTGCACGCAGGGTGACGAAGAACATCATCGACACGACTCATCGTCACGGCCGGTGGCGCGGTCTCGCGCCATCAAACCAAGACGGGGTGTTTTTCGGACGCGCGCACGACGTGGCCGGATACGGCCACGTCGTCTGCTCACAAAACGACAGTCCGAGTCATTGGCCCCCCAGTGGGGGACTGGGAATCGCGAACACGTTGACCAATGCATCCCGCAGGCAGGGCAACTTGTGCGCCTCGCCCCGGTTCACCCGATCAAAAATGACCTCGTGCATCCCGCCGACGGCCACCTCGGCCGTCAGTTCGGGTTCGGGATAGTCCGGAACCCGCGCCCGCAGGTGGTCCACCATCATCTTGCTGAAGAGCCGCTTGAGCCGGTCCCTGCGCTCGACGGCCTCCGGGCC
The DNA here is from genome assembly GCF_005889745.1 of Actinomadura geliboluensis. Taxonomy (GTDB): domain Bacteria; phylum Actinomycetota; class Actinomycetes; order Streptosporangiales; family Streptosporangiaceae; genus Spirillospora; species Spirillospora geliboluensis. Next base: position 6,216 of record NZ_VCKZ01000392.1, on the reverse strand, counting down.
GGCCGCCAGCACCTCCACGATGCACATCCGGGCGGCCAGCGGCTCGTCGGCGATGAACTGCAAAAAAGCGCCCAGGCCCGCATGCAACCGGTCCGACAAGGGCGCGTCGGCGTCGACACTCCCGATTACCAACGCGACGACCCGGTCAGTGACCGAATCATAGGCGGCCAGGAATGCCTCCTCCTTGCTCTTGAAATTCTCGTAGAACGTCTTTTTGGAAACTGCGGACCTGCTGACGATGCTGTCGATGGTGAGCTGCGCGTAACCGTCCGATCCGACGGCCTCGATCACCGCCTGCAGAATCCGCGCCCGCTGGTTGCTGGCCACATAGCTGCGTGACAGCCGATGCCGTCCGGACGGCAGCCGTCCACCGCCGTGACCTTGGGGTTCACTGTCAAGCCTCTTCATGACCCGCCGCCATTTCGATTCCCTGAGACCCGGACCACCAAGATTCTACGGTGTGTTCGGAGACGCCGAAAATGAGACTCCTCGACCTCAACTCATAACACTAGTTCTCCCCGGCGCCTGCTGCACGCCATCTTCCTCAGCAGGCCACGACCCGCGCCTGCTCACCCCCTGGGCAAGTCTCTAATCCGCTACAGCGTGAGCAACCCGGCTGGGGAGAAGCCCTGATAAGACTCGATGATTGAGTGGTCTGTGTTCTCTGCCGTCTATGGTGGCGGAAGCGCAGCGGCTCCAGGGGCTCCTACATCGGCGGCCGCTGGGTGGTCTGCGGTCGGTCACGGACACGGGCTGCCCCCGGCCGGTGAGAAGGTCTTCGACAAGCGGCTGCCCAACAGCGAGCCGAAGCTGCGATCGGTGTTCGACAAGCTCACCGCGAAGTTCGGCACCGTCCTCGTGATGGTGGGCCAGGCACGGATCAGGCTGGTCAGCGCTGATGCCCAGTGCTGTCGCCCGGCCCGCGGCCTAGTGGTGAATGCATTGCGCCCCGTCCCGAGCAGGGCTCCTAGGTGAGCCGAAGGCAGCTGGGGGCGCGGCAAGATTCACCGAAATCACTGAGCACCTCACCCAGGGGAAAGACCATGAAGTCGCGTTCCCGTTTGCACGCCCAGGGTCAGCGTCCCCGAGGTGCCGCGGGCGGCGGGGGCGATGCGCACCCTGCGGCTGGTGCGGTCGGAGTGCAGTTCCTCGGCCACGGCCAGGAAGATCTCGACGTCCCGCAGCTCCACCCGCACCTCGTTCCGAGTTCCGATCCATAACAGCCCGGTTATCGATCAGTTCACGAAGTCGCCATTGATCAAGAACAGCGCCCTGACCGAGGCTGGGACCCGTTCAAGGCGCCCGCGCCGCCGCTGCCGCGACTCCTGCCGCCCCCGGCCCGTTGCGACGCCGACCGATCTGCGAAGGACTTCCGTTGTCCCCCGACCCGACCACCGTCCACCCACTGCCGGCCCACCACCGGGTGGTGTTCCTCAAACCGCTGGTCAACTCACCGGCGATCGACGTGGGCGAGTACACCTACTACGACGACCCCGACCACGCGACCGACTTCGAGCACCGCAACGTGCTCTACGCCTACGGCCCCGAACGACTGATCATCGGCAAGTACTGCGCGATCGCGACCGGAACCAGGTTCCTGATGGCCGGCGCCGAGCACCCGGCCATGGGCGTGTCCACCTTCCCGTTCACCATGTTCGGCGGCCAGTGGGCCCAGCAGACCCTGGACATCGTCACCACCATGCCCAGCCGGGGCGACACCGTCGTCGGCAACGACGTGTGGTTCGGCTACCAGTCGATCGTCATGCCCGGCGTGCGGATCGGCGACGGAGCCATCATCGCCGCCGGCGCGGTCGTCACCGCGGACGTGCCGCCCTACACGATCGTGGGCGGCAACCCGGCACGCCAGATCCGGCGGCGCTTCGACGACGCCGACGTGGACCGGCTCCGCCATGCCGCCTGGTGGGACTGGCCCACCGATCTGATCACGCAGCACGCCCGCACCATCATGGCCGGCACCCCAGCCGACATCGAACACATCGCCACCCAGCACCTACGCAGGGAAAGCCGTTGACCATCACGGAACATGTCGTAGCCGACCGCAACGACGGCCCGTATGCCGTCACGACCGGGCCTGACGGTGCGTTGTGGTTCACGCTCGTCCGCGGTGGCGGTATCGGCCGGCTCGTCCCCGGGCGGGAGTCCATCACCCACCGGCTCGATCCGGCGTGCGGGCCGACGATCATCACGACCGGACCGGACGGGGCGCTGTGGTTCACCGAGTACCAGGCGCACCGGATCGGGCGGATCGCCCTCGACGGCATGGTCTCGGAGTTTCCGCTGCCCACCGCGCGTTGCGGCCCGTACGGCATCGCCGCCGGACCGGACGGGGCGCTCTGGTTCACCCAGACCGCCGCCGATCGGATCGGCCGGATCACCACCGACGGCCGGGTCAGCGAGTTCCCGCTCCCCGCCACCGGCGCGTTCCCCTCCGCGATCACCGCCGGTGCGGACGGCGGGATGTGGTTCACCCTGAACCAGGCCAACGCGATCGGGCGGATCGGCATGGACGGAGCGATCGCCGTCCACCCCTTGCCGACCGAGGCCGCAGGACCGGTGGGCATCACCGCCGGACAGGACGGCTCCCTGTGGTTCGTCGAGATCGCCGCCGGGCAGATCGGCCGGATGACCATCGACGGACGGGTGACCGAGTTCGCGCTGCCCGATCGGACCGCCCGGCCGCACGCCATCACGCCCGGCCCCAACGGTGAGCAGTGGTTCACCGAGTGGGGCGGCAACCGCGTCGGCTCCATCACCGGCGATGGCATGATCCAGGTACACGACCTGCCCACCCCCGGCTCGGAACCCCACGGGATCACCCTCGGCCCGGACGGCGCCCTGTGGGCGGCGCTGGAAACCGGCGCCCTCGCCCGCATCACCCGCTGAACGGGAGACGATCAGGCATGCCGTCACGCGCAACCACACCATCATCACCGCCGGGGGCCGCAGCGAATCGGCGCAGTTCTTCCGAGGACTCCCCCGAACTCCGCCAGACGCCCTCATAGGAGGGTTCACCGACCTCCTGCTGACGGGGCAGTGCCCGAAGACCCGGCGGGCCACTCCATCGGACGCTCCAGCCCCTAATCTCTGAACCGCCGGATCATACGAAAGGATCTCATGACACCGCAGACGGCCTTCGACGCGGGCGCGGAATTCGACCGGCAGGTTCACAACCTGGTCGAGCACGAATACCCGGCCATGGCCGGCATGACCCCAGAGCAGTTCCGCGCCTTGGTCACGCCCTTGCGGCCGGTCGCCGTGAACGCCGGGAACCTCGCTCACGAGCCCGACGCCGGCCGACTTTCCTTCCTGCTCGTGGTGCAACGCCAGGTCGTCCCGATCGAGCAGATGATGCCGCGCACCACCCTGCACGGAAAGGCCAAACCCGGTTTCGTCGACCATTCCTTCGAACCCGGATCCCTTGAACGCTTCGTCGCCATCAAGGAGACCGACCTCCCTGACCAGCCGGTCTACCTGCTGTTCGACATCGAACGCGGCGAGGAGTTCTGCGGTGCCATCCCCAACGACGCCATGGACACCATCCGCGACCGGGGACGGACCCTGCTCACCATCGAGGAGGGCATAGCCATGACCACCCAGTTCCCAGAGGTCCTGGTCAAGAACAAATGCTACTCCCTGGGCGGCTCACGCTGCGGCGACCGCCGCGTCCCGGCGATATGGATCAGCAAGAACGCCCCCAAGCTCGGCTGGTGCTGGGAACGCAACCCCCACACCTGGCTCGGAATGGCCTCCGCCGCCCACCGCAATAGCGTTTGAGAGGAATGGGAGTCAGGTGGTGCGGCGATCCTCGATCGGCGCAGGCATCGGGGAAGCCATCCGCACCATCGCCGCCGGGGTGAGGGTCACGGTCGGTGTCGTCCACAAGATCCTCACCGCCGCTGCCGAGGGCACCTCCGTCGGCCAGTCCCCGAATTCCTGACCACGACGCCGTGCCTCCGACCGGCCGGGGCCGGGCTTCTGGGACCAACGGCGAGGGGGTGCTGTGGGCCCACGTCGTGGGGCGGGCCGAGCCCGTCCTACATCGAAGGATGAAGATGACCGTCTGCCCGGGCGCGGCCGTCTTGGATCGCGGCACAGCGCGAGCGCGGCCTCAAGCTCGGGACGCACCTTGACGCGGGTGGAGATCTTCTTCGAGAAGATCCGGGTGCACCCGGCGGCGCGCAACGCCACGAACTGGCTGTCGAGTTCGTGGCCCTGGTGGAACAGAGTGCGCGACCGATCCGGAGCGGCGGCGCCGGGTCGGCGCCCGGGCGGGACGGGCACCTCGAGTAGGTCGGACGGTATGGTCCTAGGCGGCCACCTGGCCCTAGCGGCAGGGCGAGCCTGAGGACGGTGCCCTTGCTGGACGACGGTGTCCACTCGGATCCGGTGGACACCGTCGTCCTACAGCCTGCGGCCGCGCCGGGAGTATTCGTCAGTGCGAGTCCGCGAACGAGACATAGCCGCCGGTGTCAGTGATAAAGACTGGCGTGCCATCCTTCTTTCCAGAGGGTGGCTGCGGTGTTCGCACTCGGGGGGCCAGCCGGTTATGGCACGGAATGGTGCGTCCGCTGACCAGGTAGGTGCCGACCGAGGACGCGGATCCGGTGCGCCGACCGTTCTGCTCGTAGACACCTGAGGTGGTCAACGTCCAGACCATGAACTGGCCGGGCTTGAAGTTGCCCGGATTGATCGTCATCTTCCAGCCGCCTCCCGGCTTGGGGAGATCACTGGGCAGGGTGTACAGGCCGTCCGGCATGTCGTACACGTTCGACGGGAGGTCGACCTGCCTGGCATAGGGCTGCGGGCACACCTTGCCCTCTGGGATGGAGTACACGACCGCCGGCACGCCTAGCGAGCGCAATTCGCGCGAGAGCGCGTCAGCGTCGCGTGAGTCCAGGGTCTTCTCGGTGACCTTGACCGTGACCAGGCCGGACGGATCCCGGGTCACCGCGTAGGCGGGCTGAGCGCTCCCCGTCCAGGTCAGCAGCACACCGGCAACCGCGCACGCCGTGCACGCCGCCCCCGCGAGGCCCCACGCCGATCGCCGGCGCACCACCCCCATGCGGCGCGGCGGCCGAACCGCCGATGCGCGAGCGCCCTTTTCTCTCTTGGCGACAACCGCCGCGGTCAGCTCGATCAGCCTCCGTTCCTGATAGCCCGCAAGCGGAGTGTCATCGGTAGAAATGTTGCTCATGAGGAGGCTCCTTTCGCCAAGGAGGACTGTGGATTAGCGATTGACTGGGCGAGCACCGCATTGTCCGGTGGGAAGGCTGCTTTCAGCCGTTTACGGGCCCGGTGCAGTCGAACCCGGGCGGTACCGTTGCGGATGCCCAGCGCCGCGGCCGCCTCGGCCAGGGTCAGGCCGTCCAGATCGACCAGCTCGATGACACTGCGCAGCCGCTCGGGCAGCGCGGACAGCGTCGAATGCAAGGCGCGCGCCACTCGCTCGGCGTCGATCTGCTCTTCCAACCGGACGATGTCGTCGCCGTCCAGGTAGCGATGGCCTCCCGCCCGCTCCGCCTTGTCCCGCTCACCGGCATGGCGCCGCCACTCGGCGGCCACCACGTTCCGGGCGATGCCCAGCAACCACGCTCGGGGGCTTCCCCGGCCGACCTGATACCGCTCGGCGGTATCGATCGCGGCCAGGAACACCTCGGTGGTCAGATCGTCGACCGTGTGAGGATCGGAGATCCGGCGAGCCACGAAGCGGGTCACATCCGCGACATGCCGCCGATAGAACACCTCCAGCGCCGCCTGATCACGACCGATCGCGGTGACATCCGCCGGATCCGTCCCCACGGCCGGCTTCACATCTCCCATCCAAGGGCCTCCCGCTATGCGCTGTTTGCTCTTCTTGGCGAGAGCGCCTCGTCGTGTTACATCCCACCGGCCCTTCCTGTGCCGGCATTGCGGACCCGAAGCTTGGAACGGACGGTTCTGCCAAGGATCGCGGGCCGCAGCTCTACCGGGCGAAGCTTCGACTCCGCCGCCAGGTCACCCACACCCACCACGGCACTCTCCACATCACCGACACACCCCCAAAATCACCCTGCGCGTCCCCAACACCTTGGAGCGCCCCGGGTTGGGTGGAGGCCCTGAAACCTGGAAGGGTGAGGGGCTATGGCACCCCCGAGAAAGTACTCCGTTGAGCTGCGTGAACGCGCGGTCCGTATGGTCTTTGAGCTGCGCGAGCAG
>NZ_VCKZ01000391.1 GCF_005889745.1 Actinomadura geliboluensis | reverse complement strand
GGCCGGGGTGACCGACGACCGCAATGTGGCGATCCGGCACGTCCACGAGGGCCTGCGCGACCTGGAGAGCCGCGCCGGAAGGGTGCGGCACGTCGCCCTCGCCCCCGACGGCACCACGGCCTACATCGACCTCCGCACGGTCGGCGAAGCCTGGCGGGACGAGGCCACCGGCAGCATCATCTGGCGGGCCGAGTGAACCCCGCCGACCACCTCGACCGCCTTGGCGAGGCCCTCATAGGTGCGGGCTGGAACACGGCACAGCGCTACGAGGACTCGCCGCCACTCCTGCGAGTGTTCTCGTCCGCGCTCCCTGAAGTGGGGGAGAGCGTCTGGGTGAAGCCGGGCGTGGGCGGCGTGCCGTGGTTCATCGCCTCCACGGGCGACCCCCTGGCTCCTTGCCACGATCCCGGCCAGGCTCGATGGGAATTGGAGGTGCTGTTGGCGGCATATGGCTGCGGCCTGGAGGGCGCGGGGCGTCCTCCAGGCCGCGTGCAGCGCCGGTCGGCCTAGATGTCGTAGTAGAGCTCGAACTCGTGGGGGTGGGGGCGGAGGCGGATCGGGTCGATCTCGAACTCGTTCTTCATCGTGATCCAGGTCTCGATGAGGTCCGGGGTGAAGACGCCGCCCTCCAGCAGGTAGTCGTGGTCGTCGGCCAGGGCCGCGAGGACCTCGGGGAGCGAGCCCGGGACCTGCGGGATCGCGCGGGCCTCCTCGGGCGGGAGCTCGTAGAGGTCCTTGTCGACCGGCTCCGCCGGCTCGATCTTGTTGCGGATGCCGTCCAGGCCCGCCATGAGCATGGCGGAGAAGGCCAGGTACGGGTTGCAGGACGGGTCCGGGACGCGGAACTCGACCCGCTTGGCCTTCGGGTTCGAGCCGGTGATCGGGATGCGGATGCAGGCCGACCGGTTGCGCTGGGAGTAGACCAGGTTGACCGGGGCCTCGTAGCCGGGGACGAGCCGGTGGTAGCTGTTCACCGTCGGGTTCGTGAACGCCAGCAGGGACGGGGCGTGCTTCAGCAGGCCGCCGATGTAGTAGCGGGCGTTGTCGGACAGGCCCGCGTAGCCGACCTCGTCGTAGAACAGCGGCGCGCCGTCCTTCCAGAGGGACTGGTGGCAGTGCATCCCGGAGCCGTTGTCACCGAAGATCGGCTTCGGCATGAACGTGACGGTCTTGCCGGCGGCGCGCGCGACGTTCTTGACGATGTACTTGTAGAGCTGGAGCTGGTCGGCGGTCTTCAGCAGCGTGTCGAAGCGGAAGTCGATCTCGGCCTGGCCGGCGGTGCCGACCTCGTGGTGCTGCATCTCGACGTGGATGCCGACGTCGAGGAGCTGCGCCACCATCTCCGAGCGCAGGTCGGTGTAGTGGTCCATCGGCGGGACGGGGAAGTAGCCGCCCTTGTAGGGGGGCTTGGCGCCGAGGTTGCCGCCGGGCTCCTCGCGGCCGGTGTTCCAGGCGCCCTCGACCGAGTCGAGGTAGTAGTAGCCCGCGTTCTGCTTCGTCTCGAAGCGGACGTCGTCGAAGATGTAGAACTCGGCCTCGGGGCCGAAGTAGCAGGTGTCGGCGATGCCGGTGCCGCGCAGGTAGTCCTGCGCCTTCTTCGCCACGTTGCGCGGGTCGCGGCTGTACGGCTCGCCGGTGAGCGGGTCGTGCACGAAGAAGTTCAGGTTCAGGGTCTTGTGCTGGCGGAACGGGTCGACGACGGCGGTCGTCGGGTCCGGGAGCAGCAGCATGTCCGACTCGTGGATCTCCTGGAAGCCGCGGACGGACGAGCCGTCGAACATCAGCCCCTCGGTGAAGACGCTCTCGCCGAAGCTCTCCACCGGGAACGTGAAGTGCTGCATCTTGCCGGGCAGGTCCACGAACCGGCAGTCGACGAACCGCACACCTTCGTTCCTGATATAGCTCAGTACCTCTTCGGCGCTGGTGAACATCCGGCCTCCTCAAGGCGCATCTCGGCTTCTTGAAAAAGCTAGGTCGGCGCCGTTTCCCGGCCGTGTCTCGTATGTTTCCGCTGTGTTACGCGTCACTCGGGGCCCGTCGGAACGCCTCGGCGGACGGGATAGCGTAGACGCCATGAGCGGTGGTAAGGGGCGGGCGGCCGGGCCCCGGTGGACGCAGACGTGGCTGAGCGGCGCGGGCGCGGCGGGCGCCGACCTCGGCCGGCCCGGGGAGCGGCTCGGGCTGCCGGAGCAGGGCAGCGGCGCCGTCGCCTCCTACGGCCGACGGCTCATCGCGCTGTTCCTCGACTGGGGCCTGTCGATGCTGGTCGCGAGCCTGCTGGCGCGCGGGTTCGGCTGGGAGCCGGCCGAGCGCAGCCTGTGGACGCTGGCGATCTTCGGGCTGCAGGCGTGGGTGCTCACCGCGTTCCTCGGCATCACGATCGGCAAGCGGCTCGCCGGCATCCGCGTCGTCCGGCTGGACGGGCGGCCCGTCGGGCTCGGCTTCGGCCTGGCCCGGGCGGCGCTCCTCCTGCTGGTGCTGCCCGCGCTGTTCTGGGACCGCGACTACCGGGGCCTGCACGACCGCGCCAGCAACACGGTCGTCGTCAACATCTAGCCTCGGCGGACTTCGCACCGGAAACGAGAAGAGCGCCCCCGCGGGGGCGCTCTCGCTCATCGCTTTCCTGCGCGGTGCGTTTCCGGTTCACCGCGTCTTCGGCTTGGGGCCCTTCGGCATCTTCACGCCCTTCGGAATGGGCCCCTTCGGCATCTGCATCGACCGGGGGAGTGCCTGGAGCCGGTCGTTCAGCTCGGCGACCTGCCCCTTGGTGAGGTTGCGGGGCAGCTTCATCAGGTGGCGCTGCAGCTTGTCCACCGTGATCTGGCCCTCGTCGTCCCCGACCTGCACGTCGTAGATCGGCACCTGCTGGGCGGCGCGGGAGATGCGCTTCTTCTCGGCGCCGAGCAGCGGGCCGACGCGGTTGCGCGGCCCCTCCGACACGAGGATCACGCCCGGGCGGCCGACCGCGCGGTGCACCATGTCGAGGTTGCGGTTGCCGCTCACCGCCTCGGTGACCGTCCAGTTGCCGCGCATGTTCTTCAGGATCGCGGCGGCCGCGCCCGGCTGCCCCGCGATCACCTTGTACTGCGCGCGCTGCGCCAGCTGGCCGAAGACGATCATGCCGACGGCGAGCGCCGCCAGGATGCCCAGCGGGATGAAGAACCACAGCTGGCCGGCGAGCAGCCCGATGACGATGACGACGACCAGGGTCCCGATCGCCGAGGCGAACACGATCGGCAGCGCCTTCGGGTCGGCCTGGCGGAGCACCTGGGCGACCATGCGGATCTGCTTGAGGCGGCCCGGACGCTCCTGGGCCCCGTCCGTGGGCTTTTTCGACATGAATACAAGGATAGTCGGGTCGGTCGCCTGACCCGACAACCCCCGCTAGGCGCGCGCCTCGATCGCCTGCTGGTACAGGCGCCCGGCGCGGTAGCTGGACCGGACGAGCGGCCCGGACATGACGCCCGCGAACCCGATCTCCTCGGCCTCCGCCGACAGCTCCACGAACTCCTCCGGCTTCACCCACCGCTCCACCGGGTGGTGGCGGGGGCTCGGCCGCAGGTACTGGGTGATCGTGATGAGCTCGCAGCCCGCCTCGTGCAGGTCGCGCAGCGCCTGCGAGACCTCCTCGCGGGTCTCGCCCATGCCGAGGATCAGGTTGGACTTGGTGACGAGGCCGTCCTCGCGGGCCCGGGTGATGACCTCCAGGGACCGCTCGTAGCGGAACCCGGGCCGGATCCGCTTGAAGATCCGCGGGACGGTCTCCACGTTGTGCGCCAGCACCTCCGGCCGGGTGGAGAACACCTCGGCGAGCTGCTCGGGCACGGCGTTGAAGTCGGGGATCAGCAGCTCCACGCCGCAGCCGGGGACCGCCGCGTGGATCTGCCGGACGGTCTCGGCGTACAGCCAGGCGCCGCCGTCCTCCAGGTCGTCGCGGGCGACGCCGGTGACGGTCGCGTACTTCAGCCCCATCGTCGCGACGGACTCGGCGACGCGGCGCGGCTCGTCGCGGTCGAGGGCCTTCGGCTTGCCGGTGTCGATCTGGCAGAAGTCGCAGCGCCGGGTGCACTGGTCGCCGCCGATGAGGAAGGTGGCCTCGCGGTCCTCCCAGCATTCGAAGATGTTGGGACAGCCGGCCTCCTGGCACACCGTGTGCAGGCCCTCGGACTTCACCAGGCCGATGAGCTCGCGGTACTGCGGGCCCATCTTCAGCCGGGTCTTGATCCACTCTGGCTTGCGCTCGATCGGGGTCTGGCTGTTGCGCGCCTCGACGCGCAGGAGCTTGCGTCCCTCGGGTGTCACCGTCGTCACGCGTCCCAGACTACGTCCCGATCTCCGGTGGCGGCACCTCGGCCGACGGGGCCTCGATGGCGTATCGGAGCGATCTCGAACGTATGACAGTACCCCGGTCGTGTAGCCGATTCGCGTGTTTCGGCCATGGTCGACAGTGGATCTCTCTAGGGTGACTCCCTGTCGTCACGCAACAGCGTTAGCAGGAGGACCGCAGTGGGTCTGGCAATGTCGTACCTCAGGGTGCCGCCGGTGCTGGAGGGGGAGCCGGATCCCGGCCGCGTCGCCCGCCACATCTTCGGTGCCCCCGACTGGCGCCGCCGCGGCGCGCCGGGACTGTTCGAGCTGGGCTGGGCGTGGCAGGCGGTGCACTACCTCGTCACCGGCGACCCGTGGGACGGGCGGCAGCCCGAGGCGGACGTCGTGTGCGGCGGCCGGCTGCTCACCGAGGACGGCGCCGACGAGCTCGGCATGGATGTGATCTTCCTCGCGCCGGACCGGGTCAAGCCCACCGCCGACCATCTGGCCGCGACGCCGTTCGCGAAGGTCGCGGGCCGGTTCGACCCGGCCGCGATGAACAGGGCCGGCGTGCAGGACGCGGGACGGCTCGACGGCGCCGCCCGCGACAAGGTGCTCAAGCCCGCCTACGAGGGGCTGACGCGGTTCTTCGCGGCGGCGGCCGCCGAGGGCCAGGCCGTCTACAAGGTCATGGCCTGATCCGCTGACACGCCGAGCTGCGCCGTGGTGCGGTGGAACGTCTCCGCCGCGCCGAGCACCGCGGCGAGGTGCCGCTCGACCAGCGGGACGACCTCCGCGACCGTGACCTCCCGGCCGAGCTCCCGGCTGAGGTTGGTCGACCCGACGTCCCGGATCCCGCAGGGGACGATCTTGTCGAACCAGCCCATGTCGTTGTCGCAGTTCAGCATGAAGCCGTGCATCGCCACGCCCCGCGCCACCCGGATCCCGATCGAGCCGATCTTGCGGTCGGGCGCGCCCGGCACCCACAGCCCGCTGCGCCCCTCCACGGTCGCCGTCGCCAGCCCGAGCTCGGCGCAGACGTCCATCATCATCCGCTCCAGCAGCCGCACGTAGCCGACGACGTCCACCGGGTCGGGCAGCCGGACGATCGGGTAGCCGGTGAGCTGCCCCGGCCCGTGCCAGGTGATCTTGCCGCCGCGGTCGACGTCGATCACCGGTGCGCCGGGGTCGCCGAACGGCCGGTCGAGCGCCTCGGTCCGCTTGCCCGCCGTGTAGACCGGCCGGTGCTCCAGCAGCAGCACGGTGTCGGGGATGGCGTCGTCCACCCGCAGCGCGTGGGTGCGTTTCTGCAGCTCCCAGCCCGCCTCGTAGGGGACGGCCGCCTCGCCGAACCCCGCGTGCACCACCACCAGCTCGCGTACGTCCACATCGCTCACCCGGCCAGCTTATGCCGCGGGCGGCGCGGCCGCTCCTCAGAGGGCGGCGAGCAGCCGCGGCTCCAGCCGCGTCTCCTTCGCCTTGCCCGGCCCGTCCGGTTCGACGCGGTAGGCGCCCGCGTCCCGCCGGTAGGAGACGGCCTGGACGAACTCGGTGCCGACGTAGTGCAGCGCCACCGACTCGTCGGCCGCGTACCCGCCCGGCAGCGTCCCCTCGCCGACGAGCTGCTGCAGCAGCGGCCGGCGCTGCGGCTCGCTGTCGTAGTGCACCCCGCACGAGAACGGCAGCAGCCCGAGGCCGTCGGTCATCGGCGCGAGCTGCGGCCCGAACGAGTCGGTGTTGCCGCCGACGTGCCAGCACAGCGCGCCCGCGCTCTGCCCGGACAGCACGACGCCCTCCTGCCACGCCTCCCGCATGATCTCGTCGAGCCCGTGCAGCCGCCACAGCGCCAGCAGGTTCGCGACGCTGCCGCCGCCCACGTAGACGAGGTCCTGGGTGAGCAGGTGCGCCCGCATGTCGGCGACGTTCGGCATCGGGAACAGCGCCAGGTGGCTGACCTCGGCGTCCATGGCGGAGAAGGCGGCGTAGGAGCGCGCGATGTACTGGGGCGCGTCCCCCATCGCGGTCGTGACGACGCAGACGCGGGGCCGGTCCTGCCCGGTCAGGTCGAACGCGTAGCGCAGCAGCGGGCTGGGCGCGAGCCCGTCCCGGCCGTCGGGCACGAAGGTGCCGCCGCCGATCGCGAGGATGTGCGGCTGTCCGTCAGTGCTCATTCACTCTCCTCTTGAGCCGGGCTGTCCCAATGTCACCGTATGACTACCGAATGGGGCCGGCCGGGACTTTGACGAATCTTGGGACTCACAGGACGGCGGCGAGGGCCTCGTCCACGTGCTCGTGCGCGAACCGGAACCCCGCGTCGGTGAGCCGCCGGGGCAGCACCCGCTGGCTGACCAGCGGACCCTCGTCGGCGAACCCGAGCAGCGCCGCCCGCAGCGCGAACCGCGGCACCGCCAGCCGCGCCGGCCGGTGCAGGACGCGGCCGAGCGCCCGCGTGTAGGCCGCGTTCGTCACCGGGTTCGGCGCGGTCAGGTTGACCGGCCCCGCGATCTCCTCGTCGATCAGGAACCGCAGCGCCGCGACCTGGTCGGCGAGGGAGATCCAGCTCGTCCACTGGCGGCCGTCGCCGAGCGTGCCGCCGAGCCCCAGCCGGAACAGCGGCAGGGTCCGTCCGAGCATGCCGCCCTCGCGGGCCAGCACGACCCCGGTGCGCGGCAGCACGACCCGGACGCCCGCCTCCCGCGCCGGCTCGGCCGCCGCCTCCCAGTCGCGGACGAGGTCGGCGAGGAAGCCGCGCCCGGCGGGGGAGTCCTCGTCCACCTCCCGGTCGCCGGTGTCGCCGTAGTAGCCGATCGCCGACCCGCACACCAGCACGCGGGGCCGCGGGTTCGCCGCCGCGATCCCCTCGGCGAGCGTCCGGGTGCCGTCCAGCCGGCTCTCCCTGATCTTGCGCTTGTACGCCTTCGTCCACGGCCGGTCGCCGACCCCGGCGCCCGCCAGGTGCACGACCGCGTCCGCGCCCTCCAGGGAGTCCTTCTCGACGCAGCCGTCCGCCGGGGACCAGCGCGCCTCGTCGTCGCGCGCCGGCTCCCGCCGGACCAGCCGGACGACGTCGTGGCCGTCCTCCCGCAGTGACTGCACCAGCGCCGAGCCGATGAGGCCCGACGAGCCCGTGACGGTGACCCTCATGCACCCCACACTAGGCGGACGATGCCACCGGACGGTGAGATTCTCACCCCGGTCCCGCGTTTCCCCGGACGCGCCGAAGCCCCGCCGCCCATAAAGCGCGGCGGGGCTCCAGCGACCAGGACGCCCTCAGTTACAGGCTGCTACAGGCCGAGGTCGGCGTCGAAGTTGCCCTCTTCCAGGCGGTGCTTGATCGTGGCGAGGAAGCGGGCGGCGTCCGCGCCGTCGATCAGCCGGTGGTCGTAGGTCAGCGCCAGGTAGACCATCGAGCGGACCGCGATGACCTCGCCGAGCTGCGGGTCGTCGATGACGGCGGGGCGCTTCACCACGGCGCCGGTGCCGAGCATGCCGACCTGCGGCTGGTTGAGGATCGGGGTGTCGAACAGCGCGCCGCGGCTGCCGGTGTTGGTCAGCGTGAACGTGCCGCCGGCCAGCTCGTCCGGGCTGACGTTCCCGGCGCGGGTGCGCTCGGCGAGGTCGGCGATCCGCTGGGCGAGGCCGCCCAGGTTCAGCTGCCCGGCGTTGTGCACGACCGGGACCATGAGGCCGCGCTCCTGCACGTCCACCGCGATGCCGAGGTTCTCGACGTCGTGGTAGGTGACCTCGTTGGTCTCGCTGTTGATGACCGCGTTCAGCTTCGGGTGCGCCTTGAGCGCCTCGACCGCCGCCTGCGCGAAGAACGGCAGGAACGACAGCTTGACGCCCTCGCGGGCCTCGAAGTCGGCCTTGGCCTGCTCACGCAGCCGCGCGATCCGCGTGACGTCCACCTCGACCACGGTGGTGAGCTGCGCCGACACCTGCAGCGACTCGACCATGCGGCGGGCGATCGTCTGCCGCATCCGGGACATCTTCTCGGTGCGGCCGCGCAGCGCGAGCTGCTCGGCCGGGGCGCCCGCGGGGGCGGGCGCGGCGTGCCGGCCGGCCGGCGC
>NZ_VCKZ01000390.1 GCF_005889745.1 Actinomadura geliboluensis | reverse complement strand
GGGTGTCGGTGGTGGTGTCCGCGTCGCCGGTCGGCACGTCCGGGGTCGGTGCGTCCGGGGTCGGTGCGTCCAGGGTCGGTGCGTCCAGGGTCGGTGCGTCCGGGGTGTCGTCGGTGGTGGCGGTGACCGGGTGCCAGGTGTCGGGCTGGCGCTTCCCGCCGTCCCGACCGCCGCGCGTCCGGGCGGCGCGTCCGTCACGCTCCAGGGTGGTCAGCGTCCGTGTGACGGTGGCGCGGCTGACACCCGACGCCTCGGCCAGCGCGGTCACGGTCGCGCCGGGGTTGCCCGTCAGCGCGTCCCACACGTCCCCAGCCGCACCGGACGGGCGCGCCCCGCCCGTGACAGCGGCGGCGTTGTTTCCGGCGTTCTCGTTGCCCGTGGCGCCGTTCCCGGTGGCGCCATTTCCGGTGATGTTCTTCGCGGCCATTTCGTCTCCCATTCGATGTGACCGGCGACCGGATTTCCGGCGCCGTTCCCGTTCATCGGGAGCTCGACCATTTCTCGATGCCACGCCACCAGGCAAGCACCTTCGGCCACTTTTTTATTCACCTCAACGGCTGAACAACCTAACCAATCCCGCCCGCACCCACTAAACCCACCCGACGGTGAAGGAGATTTGCATCGATTCATGACCGGGCACCTCATCACGCACGCACCTTTCGGAGTCCCGTGCATCAAAAGGCGCGGCGGAGCGGCCCGATGGCGGCCTCATGTGAGGCGTTTCGCGCCTCTTCTCGCCTTTTCGACTCATCGGGCGACGGCGACCTCGCGCCTCGGGCGCGGACGGCCCTGCGCTGAACCGTCGCAGGCGGGCCGGCCTGCATGCGGTGTATCGATGAGAGAGGGAGCGGCGGCAAGCTGGCCAGAGGCCATAAGCAGAGGCCAGAGGGGAACCAGGACCCACATCGCAAGCTATTACCAGGGGTCGTCCTGGTGACGAGTCGGGGCCACGAAAAGAATATGCACCACCCCTATGACCTGCCCAGACGCCGAGGGTTGCACCTTCTACTCATAGGCAGAACCCCGAAAAGAAGACTGAACAGAACCCCGAAAAGAAGACCGGAACAGCGATAACCGCCGACGCCGACCAGTCATTCACACCCGCCGGATCCAGACACGCGTGAGCCCCGTTCGCAGGCCCGCGATGGCGGGTCTGCGAACGGGGCCTCCCGACGCAAGCAGCGTTCTTCTACGCTGTCCCTTGAGGGGCCAGCCTGGTAACAGCAGGCTGGGCCCTCCCTATGACGCCAGTGTCACCGGTTGCCCCGGGCCGTTCTGGGCGTGGCGGCGCAGGTCCATGTCGGCCCACACGGTGAAGCCGTCCTCGGGACTACCGTGCACCCCCATCGTCAGAGCCAGTTTGGACACCGTGAGCAGGCCGTAGCCACCCACCCGCGGCTCGCACCCCGGCGTCTCGGATCGGATCGTGGGCACGCAGCCCCCGCCCAGGTCGGTCACCGCGATGTAGGCGATCTCGGCCAGCGTGACCTCCAGGCCGAACCAGCCCCGCTCGCCCCCCGACCGCGAGTGCCGGACGGCGTTTGTGGACAGCTCAGCCACCACCAGCGCCACGTCCTCCTCACGGCCGGTCCCCTCGAACAGTGTCGCGGCGAACACACGCGCCGCATGCACCTGGTCGGCACGGCCCGGGTAGACCCGACGCCACTGCATCGGCCTCGAACCCCGCAGCCAGTCGCCGGGAGAGCACATGCCCCAGCTTTTCTTTTCCACTTTCCATTCCCCTTGTCGTTTGGCCGCCCGCTGCCGCTCATACGGCCGTTGAAGCGGGCGGACGAATACAATCAGCGCTCGCCTCTATTCATGGCGTCAAGCAAGCTGTGCATAGATCTGGCAAAACAGGGAACCGAATCGTCGGTTCAGAGCGGGCCGCCGGCTCTCCAACGAGCGACCTGCCTTGCAAGCGCATCCGCCGTCTCCTGCTCCACTAGCTGACCGCCGAGCAGCGCCCACCAATGCCGCGTGGACCGTCCGTACCAAGCACACAGATATGGGAATCGCTCTTGCAAAGCCAGCAGCGATGCCAGCCTTATCCGTTCTGGGGAAGCCTGGATGGCGGGTACAAGCGGCAGATCGAAAGACGTATCTTCCGGAGCCGCGGGAGAGCCGTCCTGTTCATTCATCTGGATGCCAACACCAAACGCGGTGGTAGCGCCTTCTCCCTGTCGCCGCACACGCTGCAACAAGCACTCGGAAGGACCTGGCCATGGACCAGATGGGCAACCTTGATCGTGCTTGCTCTCAGGACGGTCACCAGCCGCACCATCATCCGCTCGACGCCGACGCCCAGAGCGATGCCCGACCCGGGCTCTGGTTGGGCGATCGTCTGGCACGGGAGGTCGGCGCGCAGGCGCTCGACGGCTTGCCGCGTCTGGTCCTCTGGGAATCGGTGCACGATGACCGGCTCTCTGTATGGTGTGGCGATCTGGTCACCGTTAGTGAATCTGTGGTGGGCGCCACAGCTCTAGACGACAATGTTCGACAGCTTGCGACATCTTCAGCGTTCGCCCGGCAGCCGACAGACAGGGAGGTGCAGGCTCATGCCCTATGAGACGACCCCACAGGTTCGGGCTCGGCTGCGCCGTGAACGGCGGACGAGGGGATGGGACATCCCCCGCATGGCCCAGGAGCTGCGCGACGCAGCCGACTATCCCCACAAGATGCCGAGCGTCCGGAGCCTGCGCCGCTACATCGAGCGGTGGGAGAAGGGCGATGTCGTCCGGGTCACCGAGCGCTACCGCATCCTGTACACCCGGGCCTTCGGCATGAGTGACGACGAGTTGTTCGAGGACGGGCCTCAAATGCCACCCGCACCCAATCCCAATGAGGGGGACGTCGAGGCGATCCGTGGCATGCTCGCGGCGCTGATGACCTCTGATCGACAGTTCGGCGGCACCCGCATCCGCCGGCAGGCCACCGAATACCTCACCGACGTCATCGAGCCGCGGCTCCGTGGACACGCATCCGATCCCCTCCGCCGACGGCTCTTCGCGGTCTCCACTGAGTTCACTCTGCGCGTCTCGGCGATGAATCTGGACACCGACCGGCCGGACGCCTCACTCACGCTGCTGGGCCGGGCCGCGAGCATGGCTAACGAGTCCGGCGACCCGTCTCTAACGGCGTGGGTCCTGTCACGGCGCGGGGAGCATGAAATGCACCAAGCCGCACTCGCCCGTCGTCCCGCCCAGAAAGCGGGATACGTGGACCAGGCGCTGGCCTACACCGAAGGCGCCGCCGGCATTGCTCGCGCGGTCCCTCCGCTCGGGCGGGCCTTCCTGACGACCAAGTCCGCTCTCGCATGGTCGCTGACCGGTAACCGTGCACGCACCCAGCGCGTACTCGGCGATGTGTGGGACGCCTACGAGCGAACCGGAACGACGACCGAACCCAGTTGGATCAGCGCCTACGGAGTCGGGCATCTGCGCCACGAGGAGGCCCGCTGCTACGTCAACCTTGGGATGGGACGGCATGCTGTCCGCTCCGCCGAGCAGAGCCTGGCCATCCGTACCGAACCACGGCCCCGCGCCTTCACTCTCGGCGTCCTTTCGATCGCACACGCGCAGAGCCTGAACATCGAACAAGCCTGTGTCCGCGGCCAAGAGCTCCTCGCACTCGCCGCTCAGATCTCCTCGCGCCGTGTCTGCCTACGGGTCACCGAAGTGCTCGACGCCCTCCGACCTCACCAGGATCAGCCAGCCGTCGCCGAACTATACGAGGCCGCGCGTCCGGTGTTGGCTCGTTGCGCCCGGTGAGCCGCAGGTAACCGTCCATGGCAGCCCTTCCTGACGAGATCCAGTTCCTCCTTGACGCCGTCAGCGCGCGGTACGCAATCCCGACAGACGATGCTCGGCTGGTGGGGCAGCACAGCAACACCGTCATCGCGCTGCCGGCAGCACGAATGGTCGTTCGCATCGCCGGCAATCCCAAGGCGTTCGACAGGGTCACCCAGTCCGTCGCGGTAACGCGATGGCTGGCCAGCCGCAGCTTCCCCTGCACCGAGCCCGCCGATGCCGATCCCTTCCACATCGACACACACACGGTGTCGATGTGGCGGCTGCTCGAGGTCTGTGACGGGCCACCGGGAACCGGCACGGAACTCGGCCGAATACTCCGGGCGCTCCACGACCAGCCGGTCCCGCCGTTCAAGGTGCAACTGATGACCGACCCGTTGGGCAGCGTCGCCGAGGCAGCCCAACGCCACCCCAATGCCATGAGCGATCGAGATAGATTATGGCTGCTCACCCGAATCAATGAGATCCGCACCGCCTGGACGGAACTGGTCGGCGTGCTCCCCTCTGGGCTGATCCACGGAGATGCCCACACCAATAATCTCATCCGGGTCCGCAATGGCGAGGCCGTGCTCGGCGACTGGGACCACGTCGCCCATGGCCCTCGCGAGTGGGACTTGATCCAGCCGCACTACATGCGCCGCCGGTTCAACCGCCACACTGAGCAGGATCT
Organism: Actinomadura geliboluensis; assembly: GCF_005889745.1. GTDB lineage: Bacteria > Actinomycetota > Actinomycetes > Streptosporangiales > Streptosporangiaceae > Spirillospora > Spirillospora geliboluensis. The sequence goes on along the minus strand of NZ_VCKZ01000390.1, from coordinate 3,903 downwards.
TGATGCCTTCACAGCCGCCTACGGATGGGACGTGCGTACCTGTGCAGGCTTCGAGGTGCTCGTACACGTCCGTGAACTCAGCGGGCTGAGCCCCTACATCCGCAAAGCTCCGAGCGCCGATTGGGCACGGCGAGAAGTCGCTCACCGGCTCGCCACTTTGCGAAATGACGACACGGCCACCAACTGGAACAGCCCTCCGAGACCGACATTGCCGAGCAGGGCTGAACCTCGATAAAGGCCCCAACTATCAGGTCGGTTCGAAGTCCGCGTGTGGAATCGACCGCTTCCATCCTGCTTCGAATGCCGACAAGCACAGCGACACCACGGACGGCTCGCCACGATTCTCAGGGCCCAGCGACGAGCCATCTCCGGCAAAGTGGTTGAACTGCACGACCCGGTCGTCGAACACCCAGTAGTCGTTACCCGGCAGCGCCAGATCCGACGCCCGCCGCCGTGGCAGCCAGCGCACCGACTCACCCGCCGCCACATTCATCGGCGTCACCCCGTACTCGTAGCGGATGTAATCGGTGACCGGCACGGACACGATACGTAGCCGGCGGATCGACACCCCACGGGCCACCACGGGCGCGAGGAGGTCGATCCATCCTTGCCACCGCTCGACCGGGTCGAAATGGTCACCGTCCCGCCACCTCAAGAAGTCCGGGTCGGCGGGAGTATAGACGTCCCTCTGCTCCAAATGCACAGCCGAGAACCGGCACCCGGCCAACAGCGAGGCGAACGACTCCCTGCCCTCGCCATCTGGCCCGTCACTCGCCCCGATCGCCTCGTCCGGGCCCTGGTCCCTATTGCTCGCCATCAGCCGTCCCCAAGCCGCCGCACTGCAACATGTCGGTTCCTGCCTCTCACCGTGGCTGTCCCGCAGCCCGGCATGCCCGTCAACCGCGCAACCCCGGGCCATCCGGCGGGAGCCGAGCACTCATCGAGCACGACCTCCACCGTTTGCACACCACCCGTCGACGACAACATCGCAGGTCACAGCGATTATGAGCACTTCGTGAACACTCCAGTAACAGGCGCTGCTGCTTGTTCATGAGGCACACACAGTCAGTGCTGCGGAACATTCGTGCAGTGGAGCAGGGTGACAGCAAGACCGGCCGGCGCATCGGGATGCTTCCGGCAGCATCAAGGACACCGCATGGAGCAACTCGTCCTCAAGGGCCTTCCCGCTCGCCCGCTTGAACCATGGCCCGCGTCGGACCGGCAACGCCGGCGGCCGAAAACGCCTCGCCGGGTCGTCCAGGCCCAGCCCGCGCGCCAGTTCACCGCGACAACGGCTCGGAGCAGCACACAACCAGACCCGATGCAAATCGGGCAGAAGTTCGCATGCAGGTATGAGAAGGGCCTGAGCAAGCGAGTCCCCGACAGGGGTCGTCAGCCCCTCTGAGATCTTTACCGAAGAAATCTTACTGCGGATAAACGGCCAGGCAGCGGCCGTTTTAAACACTCGACCAACTTTGCCTGTTTGGACGAAAGAACGTCGCGATGAGGGTGTCATCGCAGGTCAGGGCCGTTTCTAACACATCATGAACACTTCGTGTGCACGGCGTCCCGCCCATGAACTGTTCATGATCTGCACATGCCGTGGTGGACACCTGGGTCATCGATCCATCACGACCTTTCGGGGGACGGCATGAACCACCACCTCGCCAATGACCAGCGCCCGGCCAACACGGGTGCGTTCCGGTCGCGCAACGCGCTGACCGTGGCCGAGGACTCCTTCCGGCTGCTGACGACAGGCCCCAGCCCGCTCACGGTGGACGGCCGAGTGATCGGGCACGGCCTGCCTTCGCGACCGGTCGACCTGAGTGCGCTGCGGGACCTGCTGCTGGAGCGCTCCGCATCCAGCGATTTGAAGGACCAGGTGTGGTGTGAACTCATCCGCCGGGCACGGACCGGAGAGCCCTCTTGGGTGGTGGGCTGCGTCGGAATGGCCATGCCCGGCCTCAAGAGCATCGCCGCCCGCATCATTCGCTCCAGCCCGAGCCACCTCGCTGACGACATCGTCTCGGAGCTGCTGACCGAGTTCGTCGCTCAGGTGGCGCGTATCGACACCTCACGTCCGCACGTAGCCGCACGCCTGATGTTCTGGGCTCGCAAGGGCGCTCTGCGCGCTCGTGGCAGGGAGGCCCGCTACCTTCCGTGTGACCCGCGCGAACTGCCCGACCGTGCGGTCGCGGCCGGCGTGGACCCGGTGCTGTTGCTCCTGGACGCCGCACGCCAAGGGGTCCTCAGCCCTGCCGCCGCCGAACTGATCATCGCCACGCGGCTGGACGGCACCTCCGTCCAGGAGTACGCCCGGGTTCAGGGAGTGCCGGCGAAACGCCTGTACAAGCAGCGGCACGCTGCCGAGGCCCGGCTCGTCGCAGCCGTTCAGGACGGCCGGGTTTCCGCCGACTCCGCTGTTCCACCCGGGATGTGAGGAGAAAACTGCACCATTCCGGCATCCGGGTGCACTGCCCCATGGTTCGCATTGTGTACATACCGCCATATTCCGATACGAATGCATTCGCCTTTGGCCGTAGGCGTCCGGAGATTTACCCTCTTCACGGCGGGACAAGGATGCGAGCCCCACTGTACGCATCTACGATCGCTCGACATTGCATTCTCGGTGCTGCTGCGGCAGCTCTGCAGCAGCACCGAGAACGATCAAACGCATGGAGGCAGGAACTTGATCGCAATCCCCCAGCGGGTGGCCGCTCAACTCTGCCTTCCCGGCACCATTGGCATTGCGCTCCTGCTGACGGGCTGCGATGCCGAGGGCCGTACGGCCACGCTGCCTTCGATCCGCACCATGCCCCCAACGTCCCCGCCTCCCGACGATGAGGCTGCGACGACCGCCTATACAAACGTTGTTGCGCAGTTGGATACCGCCGACTCCCTCCCGGCAGATATCCGGGAACAAGAGCTGTCGAGATACATGTCCGATCCCCAACTGTCGCGAGTAATCAATCGCGTTAGGCAACTGAAGGCCGAGCACCTGACTTCCTACGGGAAGTCCATCCCGCATGTGCAGAGCGTCCAGATCGATGGCAACAAAGCAATCCTGCACGACTGCCTGGACGCCAGCAATGCTGGCCTACAGAGTTCCCGCACACAAAAGAAGGTGAACCGTGGCCTCAAAAAGGAAGGAGTCAAGGCGCACCTGTCCAAAGGTAGCGATGGGCAATGGCGGGTCGTCAAAATAATATCGCTTGGTGAAGGCTGCTGAGAGATGTACGTCGCTACGGTCAGCGTTCTCCTTGCAGGCTCACTTTCAGTCAATATCACTAGCCCGATGTCGCCCCCAACGGATCCGCTACCACCTGTAGCGAACATTCACGGATACGAGTACGGCGCCAATTCTCCTGGAAGAAGCGGGCCGAGCCGCAGACCGAGATCGCACTCGGCTGATCATCCGCTCAACGAATCTGACGCAGTGGGACCGCGGGATTGCCAGGAACTCAATGAGTACGTGCAGGTCGTGTGCGCACCCGAACCTGAGGGCGGTAAGGCGCCCAAGGTTTCATCCGCGCAACTGGCAATGACGAACTGGGCGCAGATGCCGGTTCCTGCGCCGAGAGTGCACACCGCACCGCCACGGCGATCGGCGGGCTTGGTGGGGTTGCCTGAGTGGTTCTGGGTCACGAACTGGCGCACGATCACCAGCCGGGCCACCGCACGGGATGTGTGGGTTGAGGTGTCGGCGAGACCGCAGAGCATGACGATAGACCCGAGCAATGGAAGCCCGGTTCGGTGCCCGGGTCCTGGAACCGCGTACGACAAATCTCGTCCGGCATCTACGCAGCACACGGATTGCTCGTACACGTTTCAGCGGTCATCGGCGCATCAGCGTGGGAAGGACGGCAAGCCAGCCCTGCATGGGCAAGGCGCACCGCCTGGGGC
>NZ_VCKZ01000791.1 GCF_005889745.1 Actinomadura geliboluensis | reverse complement strand
CACTTTTCACCTTTCCCTCACGGTACTGGTCCGCTATCGGTCATCAGGAAGTATTCAGCCTTACCACGTGGTCGTGGCAGATTCACACGGGATTTCACGGGCCCCGTGCTACTCGGGAACACACCCAGAAGCCACTCAAGTTTCGTCTACCGGACTCTCACCGTCTACGGTCGGCCTTCCCATGCCATTCGACTACCCGAGCAGTTTGTAACTCCTTGCTGGACTGGTAGACCCAGCCGGATGGTCCCACAACCCCGCACACGCAACCCCTACCAGGTATCACACGCGCACGGTTTAGGCTCCTCCGCTTTCGCTCACCACTACTCACGGAATCACAATTGTTTTCTCTTCCTGCGGGTACTGAGATGTTTCACTTCCCCGCGTTCCCACCAACCGCCCTATACATTCAGACGGCGGCGACACCCCATGACGAGTGCCAGGTTTCCCCATTCGGAAATCCCCGGATCAAAGTCTGGTTGCCGACTCCCCGAGGCATATCGCAGGCTCCCACGTCCTTCATCGGCTCCTGATGCCAAGGC
>NZ_VCKZ01000389.1 GCF_005889745.1 Actinomadura geliboluensis | reverse complement strand
GCCCACCGGCCCCGCTCCCAAGAGGTTCCGGACGCCCGCACCGCCCGGAACCGCTCCCAGAAGGCGGCGGGACGCTCCTCAGCGTCCCGCCGCCTTCACACGTCCGCCCTCCGGCGACCATGACCCACCGGGGTTTCCCACTCCCGCCATCCCCGTGGCGTGCGCTCTTTATCGGTCGCGTTCGCGAGTGACACGGGCGTTACAGGAACGGCCGAAGGTGGTCAGGATGTATTTTTCGCGGCTCTTCTGACTCCTGTTTCCAAACGAGTCGGGAGGTTCTCATGAGCGGTCGTCCGGTGGCGTCTTCGGCGGTTCGGATCATTCGGTACCGGCCCGCACCGGTCCCCCGGAAGGCGCCGGCGCCGCCCGGCCCCGGGCTGCGGATCGTGCGGCCGGGGGACGGGGTGGAGGCCGAGGCGCGGGCGGTCGCCGACACCGCCGTGCGGCTCGTCGTGGAGGTCCTGGCGGGCGCGCGGCCCGCGCACCAGCTGTCGCTCGTGGCCGTCCCGGCGGTGTGCCGCGCGTTCGCCCCGCACACGGGCGCGGGGACGCGCGGGAGACGGGTCGTCCCGCCGAAGGTGCTGTCCAGCAGGATGCAGCGGCCGTCGCCGACCGTGGCCGAAGCCGCGGCGGTGGTGGCCGTGGCCGGGCGCGTCCACGCGCTGGCGCTGCGGCTGGAGCTGGCGCGGGGCCGGTGGCGCTGCACCGCCCTGGAGACGACCGCCCCCTGACATGCGGAAGCGGCCTCCCGGACGTCCGGGAGGCCGCTTCGCGCCGTACTACCCGCTCGTGCGGTGCTACTCGCTCGTGCGGTGCTACTTGTTCTTGTTGCGCGGGTCGCCGTGGCAGCGCTTGAACTTCTTGCCCGAGCCGCAGGGGCACGGGTCGTTGCGGTTCACGCCCGCGTACTCGTCCTCGGTCTCCTCGCTGTGCAGCTCGACGCCGCCCTCACCGTCGACGGTCGGGGCCGAGTACTCCAGCTTCTTCGGACGGGACGGCTTCTCCAGCCCCTTCGCCTTGATCGCGGGGGCCTCCTCGGCCTCCTCGACCTCGGCCTCCTCCGCGGCGCCCTCCGCCGCGGGGGCCGACTTCGCGACCGACACCGGCGCGGCGCCGACGGTCGGGGTCTCCGGCTGCTCCTCCACCTCGACCTCAAGGTGGAACAGGTAGCCGACCGACTCCTCCTTGATGCCGTCGAGCATCGCGTTGAACATGTCGTAGCCCTCGCGCTGGTACTCCACCAGCGGGTCGCGCTGCGCCATGGCCCGCAGGCCGATGCCCTCCTGGAGGTAGTCCATCTCGTAGAGGTGCTCGCGCCACTTGCGGTCGAGGACGTTCAGCACGACGCGGCGCTCCAGCTCACGCATGACCTCGGCGCCGAGCTCCTCGTCGCGCTTGTCGTAGGCGGCGTGGGCGTCCTCGCGGATCTTCGCGGCGAGGGTCTCGGCGTCGAGGGCGGAGATGTCACCGCCCGCGGCGTCCTCGATCAGCTCCTCCACCGTGATCGAGATCGGGTAGAGCTGCTCGAACGCCTTCCACAGCTTGTCGAGGTCCCACTCCTCGGCGAAGCCCTCGGCGGTGGCGCCCGCGACATAGCCCGCGACGACCTCGTCGATCATGCCGCGAACCTGCTCGTTCAGGTCCTCGCCTTCGAGGACCTTGCGGCGCTCGGCGTAGATGACCTTGCGCTGCCGGTTCAGGACCTCGTCGTACTTCAAGACGTTCTTGCGCATCTCGAAGTTCTGCTGCTCGACCTGGCTCTGCGCCGACTTGATCGCGTTGCTGACGATCTTGGACTCGATCGGCTGCTCGTCCGGGATGTTCAGCCGGTTCATGATCGACTCGACGCGGGCGGAGTTGAACAGCCGCATCAGGTCGTCCTCAAGCGAGAGGTAGAACCGGGACTCGCCCGGGTCGCCCTGCCGGCCGGACCGTCCGCGCAGCTGGTTGTCGATGCGCCGCGACTCGTGCCGCTCGGTCGCGAGGACGTAGAGCCCGCCGAGGTCGACGACCTCCTCGTGCTCGCCCTTCACGTCCTCCTTGGCCTTCTCCAGCGCCTCGGGCCACGCCGCCTCGTACTCGTCCGGCGTCTCCAGCGGGGACAGGCCGCGCTGGTGCAGCTCCAGGTCGGCGCGGAAGTCGGGGTTGCCGCCGAGCATGATGTCGGTGCCGCGCCCCGCCATGTTCGTCGCGACGGTGACGCCGCCCTTGCGGCCCGCCTCCGCGACGATCGCCGACTCGTGCTCGTGGTTCTTGGCGTTCAGCACCTGGTGCGGGATTCCGCGCCGCTTGAGCATCTTGCTCAGCTTCTCGGACTTCTCCACCGACGTCGTGCCGACGAGGACGGGCTGGCCCTTCTCGTGCCGCTCGGCGATGTCGTCGACGCACGCCTCGAACTTGGCCTGCTCGGTCTTGTAGACGACGTCGGCGACGTCCTCGCGGATCATCGGCTTGTTCGTCGGGATCGGCACGACGCCGATCTTGTAGGTCTTGTTGAACTCGGCCGCCTCGGTCTCGGCCGTACCGGTCATGCCGGACAGCTTGGAGTAGAGGCGGAAGTAGTTCTGCAGGGTGATCGTGGCGAGCGTCTGGTTCTCGTCCTTGATCGCCACGCCCTCCTTGGCCTCGATGGCCTGGTGCATGCCCTCGTTGTAGCGGCGGCCGTGGAGGATGCGGCCGGTGAACTCGTCCACGATCAGGACCTCGCCGTTCATGACGACGTAGTCCTTGTCGCGCTTGTAGAGCTCCTTGGCCTTGAGCGCGTTGTTGAGGAAGCTCACCAGCGGCGTGTTCACCGAGTCGTACAGGTTGTCGATGCCGAGCCAGTCCTCGACCTTCTCGACGCCGGACTCGGTCACGCCGACCGTGCGCTTCTTCTCGTTCACCTCGTAGTCGCCGGGGCCGTACTCGTCGACCTGCCCGGCGGTGCTGATCAGCTCGGCCCGCTTCAGCCGCGGGACGATCTTGGCGAACTCCGAGTACCACTTGGAGTTCTGCTCGGCCGGACCCGAGATGATCAGCGGGGTGCGGGCCTCGTCGATGAGGATCGAGTCGACCTCGTCCACGATCGCGAAGTTGTGCCCGCGCTGGACGCACTCGTCCAGGCTCCACGCCATGTTGTCGCGCAGGTAGTCGAACCCGAACTCGTTGTTCGTCCCGTAGGTGATGTCGCAGTTGTAGGCCGCGCGGCGCTCGTCCGGGGTCATCTGCGGGAGGATGACGCCGACGTCCAGCCCGAGGAACTGGTGGACGCGGCCCATCCACTCGGCGTCGCGTTTGGCCAGGTAGTCGTTCACCGTGACCACGTGCACGCCGTCGCCGGACAGCGCGTTCAGGTACGCGGGGAGCACGCAGGTCAGGGTCTTGCCCTCACCCGTCTTCATCTCGGCGATGTTCCCGAGGTGCAGCGCCGCGCCGCCCATGATCTGGACGTCGTAGTGCCGCTGGCCGAGGACGCGCTTGGCGGCTTCGCGTGCGGTCGCGAAGGCCTCCGGAAGCAGGTCGTCCAGGGACTCGCCGTCGGCGATGCGTTCCCGGTACTTGTCGGTCAGCTCGCGCAACTCGGCGTCGCTCATCTCGAGGAAGTCCTCCTCGATCGAGTTGACCTGATCCGCGAGCTTCTTGAGCTTGCGCAGGGTTTTTCCCTCGCCCGCACGAAGGATCTTGTCGATGACTGGCGGCACTCTCGAAGGCTCCTTGCAGATCGTGGTTCACCGCTCAAGGCGGCACGCACACCACACGTACGATGCCATCGTAGGCGAGACCCAGAATGGTCTAGGTCACTCCGCAGCGCAATCCACTGTGCGTTCCGTTTGACTTTCCGGGTCCCGGAGAGGATCTCTCACACCTCACGGGAGGGAGGCCCAATGTCCTCAGAGGGTTCGCACGCCGGCCGGCCGAGTTCGTGGCTCGCCGTCGGCGTCATCTTCATCGGCTTCGTCGTCGGCGGCGTGGCGCTCTGCCTCGGCCCGTCCTGGATCATGTTCTGGGTCGGCGTCGGCATCGTGGTCGCCGGGTTCCTCGTCAGCTGGCTGGTCCACCTCTTCGCGGACGTCGTCGTGGACGCGCCCCGCGTGATCCCCGAGATCGTCGACTACTCCCTGTTCGGCTCCCGCTCGGCCAAGCGCCGCGGCGGCGACCAGGGCGAGTCCATCGAGGCCCCGGTGGCGACCGACACCCAGCAGACCCCCCACGGCTGATCCCGCGTGTCCGAGGCCGGCCCGCCGGGCCGGCCTCACCCGTGCCGCGTCCGAAACCCTCAGGCACACGCCTCGACGACCACATTTCGGTCGGCGCAAACCCGCACACTGTTTCAACGCCCCACCGCACCGAGCCGATTCCCCGGGGCCCCCGGCGGTCTCAACGCGACGCGGCGGCGTCCAGGGCGGCTTTCAGGAGTGCGGGCGGGAGGTCGGTGCGCTCCACGCGGACATCGTCGCAGCCGACCCAGGCGGCGGCGCGCCAGAGCGCGGTGGCGAGGGCCGCCGCCGAGGTCTCGGTGCGCGCGGCGGTGCGGGTGGCCCAGGGTTCCAGGGACGCTTGCCGAGCGATGAGGGTGCGCCCCTCCCGGGCCGGGTCGACCCGCCCGATGAGGCGGCCGCCGGCGAGGAGCGGCATCGCGAAGTATCCGTGGACGCGCTTGTCCTTCGGGACGTACGCCTCCAGGCGGTGGTCGAACCCGAAGACGCGCGACGCGCGGGCGCGGTCCCAGACGAGGGAGTCGAAGGGCGAGAGCAGGGTGGTGGCGTGCCTGCCCTTGGGCGGGGCGGCCAGCGCGCCGGGGTCGGCCCACGCCCGCTGGGACCATCCGGCAACAGTGGCCGGGACGAGCCCGGTCGCCTCGATCACGCGGTCGACCTGGTCCTGCTTGATCCGGTAGTAGTCGGCGAGATCACCGCGCGTCGCCACGCCGAGGGCGCGTCCGGCACGGGCGACCAGCTCGGTCAAGCAGGCGTCGTCGTCCAAATCCCGGGCGAGCAGCTCGGACGGCACAGCCCGCTCGGCCAGGTCGTACACGCGACGCCAGCCGACCCGCTCGACGCAGACGACCTCGCCGATGTCCAGCAGCCACTCGATACCGATCTTGTGGTCGCTCCAGTCCCACCATTCGGCGCTCGCCTTGGCGCCGCCGAGCTCCTTGGTGGTGAGCGGGCCGTCCGCCTTCAGCCGATCGCGGATCTCGTCGCAGACGCCCTCCGGCACCTTGTGCCAGCGCCACCCGCGCCGCAGGTACGCGCGCCGCCGGAACGCGAACAGCGGCCAGTCGGCCATCGGGATCACGGACGCCGCATGCGCCCAGTACTCGAACGCCCGATACCCGCCACCCGAAACCCGCCCAACACCGCCCGCACCGTTCCCGGCGGCCCCAGCGCCCCGCGCACCGCTCCCGGCGGAACGCGAACCTCCGCCCCAGTAGGCCGCCTCAATGGCACCCCGGCTCACCGCCCCCAAGCGCGCGTAGGGCACCAGCTCATGAGACCGCGCCAAAACCGAGATCGTGTCGAGCTGGACGGCACCGAGCCGTTCCAGCATCGCCGGAACCCCACCTTTCGGACGCGCCCCCAGAAAACCCTGCGCGCGCAACTGAAGCCGCCGAGCCTCATCGGCCCCGAGCTCGACCCCGCCACCGCCCTGCGTCCCGCCTACTGTCTCCACCACGCCCGCGATGCTACGACACAACACCGACAAACCCGGATAGCCGGTCTCACCCCCCGCAGGGTGCCGGGGTCAGGTGATCTCTAGGAGTTTCTCGCGGACGGCGTAGACGACGGCCTCCATGCGGGAGTGGAGCTGGAGTTTCTCCAGGATGTTGCGGACGTGGTTCTTCACGGTGTTCTCGGAGATGAAGAGCTCGCGGGCGATCTCGCGGTTGCCGAGGCCGCGGGCGACGAGGCGCAGGACCTCCATCTCGCGTTCGGTGAGGCGCGGCGCGGGGACCTGCTGCGTGCGCTCCTCACTGCGCTTGGCCAGCGCGGCGAACTCGGTGATGAGCTTGGACGCCATCGACGGGCTTATCAGCGACTGGCCGCCGTGGACCGCGCGGACGGCCTGCGGGACCTCGTCGATGGAGATCTCCTTGAGCAGGTAGCCGCTGGCTCCGGCCTTGATCGCCTCGAAGAGGTCCTCCTCCTCGTCGCTGATGGTCAGCATGACGATCTTGGCGCTGGGCGCGGCGTCCTTGATGGCGGTGCACGCCTCGATGCCGCTGCGGCGCGGCATCCGGATGTCCATCAGGACGATGTCGGGCAGCAGGTCGCCGGCCATCTCGACGGCCTCGTGCCCGTCCCCGCCCTCGCCGATGACCTCGATGTCGTCCTCGCCCTGGAGGACCATCTCCAGTCCTCTGCGGAACAGCGCATGGTCGTCGACGATGAGCACGCGGATGGGGTCGGCCGCTCCGGCCGGCGGCGCGGCGTCACGACCGGCGGGGGCGCCGGTCTGACGGGGTACCGCCGCGGCGTCGCGAGTCTCGGGCTTCTCGCTCACCAGAGTCGCGGCGTGGAGGAGACGCCGCTTCCCCCCTTCACTATTCAGCGATCTGGAACTACCGGAGGGTTGTGATCCATCGGGTCGTCCTCGGGAACTTACGGGGTCCGGGGACGAACCCGGGGGATTTCGGACCGGGGTGTCTCCCGGTCAACCGCCGCGCGCCCCGGGAGGTTCCCGGGACGCGCCGGATCGGCTGATGCGCCTTTTCAGATCATGGCATGGTTCCGGTGGTGACGTGACGCGTCCGCCGCATCACCGATACGAAGAGTCACTCCTCGACGAGCCTGATGACGCCGTAGTCCCAGCCTCTCCTCCGGTATACGACCGAGGGGTGCCCGGTGGCCTTGTCGCGGTAAAGGAAGAAGTCGTGGCCGACGAGCTCCATCTCGAACAGTGCCTGCTCAATGCCCATCGGCTCGGCCTTGTGGAATTTCTCGCGGACGACGAGGGGGCCGTCCCCGTCCATCGGGATCGGTACGAGGTTCTCGTCACGGGACACCGGCTCGGCCTCGACCGGCGGCGCGGTCTCCACGGGTTCGGGGACGGGCTCCGGCAGCGCCTCGGGGAGCGGTTCCATCGTCGCGAGCTTGGCGCGGCCCTTGCCGTTCTTGCCGTGGTTCTTCAGACCGTGTCCCTTGCGCCGCTCGGCGTCGCGGCGCAGCCGTGACTCCAGCTTGTCGAGCGCGAGGTCGAGGGCGCCGTAGCGGTCGTCGGCGGCGGCCTCGGCCCGGATCACCGGGCCGCGGGAGCGGATCGTCAGCTCCACTCGTTCACGCTGGTCGGCCAGCCGTGGGTTTCGTTCCTCGGACACCTCCACATCCACGCGGATGACCTTCTGGTCGAGCCGTTCGATCTTCGCCAGCTTGCTGTCGACATGCCGACGGAACCTGTCGTTGACGTCGGTGTGCCGGCCCCTCACGGTGATGTTCACGCGGGACCCCCCTTCTCCCGGTTGCGCTTGTCGCCCTGCCCGGGGACCTGCCGGCCCCGAACGGGCACCACAGGACGGTGGGTCGCACCCGCCCGGCCGACCTGGTCTTCGTCCCCACATCCGCCTGCTGAGGGGCTCGCGGCGCTCTCGCCACTACTGCCCTTCTCCCGGTTCGGGGGATGTCGGATCCCCCGATGGGGCAGGACTTACCTCTAAGGCGCACCGTGATCGGTCGACGAGAAGTCGCCTTACGTGGGCCGTTTCGCCTGCGCCTGGCATCGGCTAGCCGGATCGTCTGCCGTGCTCCTGACGAGCACTGCGATCCAACGCAACCACGGACCCGGGCGGGTGCCATGTCAGGAACGCTAACCCCTTACGCGACGAATGTCAGGGGGGTGGGCTGAGGAAAAACTCACGGACCGTCATCGAGGACTGCCGCAGCGGGTTCCCCTGGCGTCCCTCCACCTCCCCTGAGCCCCGACAGGCTCGGCGATCCCGCCGCCGACGGCCGCCCAGGTCAGGCAGCACTGACCTCGCGGTGAGTTTGAGAAATCTCTACTCCCCTGATGGCGAGATGTGACCCGAAGCACCCCCTACACCCCCTCATTCCAGGACAAGCCAGACGCTCTCGACTACCCAACGTGGCTTACCGCCGCCCAGCGAGCGAAAAGTGAAGAAAGTCACCATTCGCCCGATCCTCGCTCCCGCAACGCCTCCCGGACCGCCAGGGCGGGTGGGTTACCAGGGGCGGTGACGTGGGGTGGCGGCGATGGTGGCCGTGCCGGTCACCTCGGCTCCTGCGGCGCGTAAGGCTCGGGCCGCCTCCGCGAGGGACGAGCCCGTAGTGACCACGTCATCCACCAGGACGACCCGGCGGCCGGCCACGCACGCCCGCGCCTCTACGGCCCCTTGCAGGTTGGCGGCCCGCTGCCGCGCCGTGAGCCCGGCCTGGTCGGCGACCCGGCCGCGCTGCCGCAGCGCGTCCATCATGGACACCGGCACGCCGTCCGCCCACAGCCGCTTCACCGCCACCT
>NZ_VCKZ01000388.1 GCF_005889745.1 Actinomadura geliboluensis | reverse complement strand
CCCACCTGGCCCTGACCCCCGGCGCACGATCGGCCGCCCTTCGCCCAGCCCAGGTCAAGCGATTGGTTCTCTACGCGGCCTTCAAACGGCATTAGTGCGTTGTGAACGAAGGAGCACGGTCGTTGTTATCAGGGCCGCCGCGGTCCCGCCGAGCAGCATGACCGTCGAGAGGGACGTGCGGTCCACGACGATGCCGCCGACCAGCGCGCCGGTTGAGAGAGTCGCCTGGAACGACGACGTGAACAGCACGGATGCGGCCTCCGGCGCGTGCGGGGCGGACTTGATGAACCACGTCTGCGAGCAGACCGGGACGGCGCCGTAGCCGACGCCCCACACGATCAGCAGCGCGATGGCGCCCGCCTCCCATCGGCCGAGAAGAGGAAAGCTCAGCGTGGCGACCGCGATGAGACACCCGGCGACGCCGAAAGCGGCGTACGGGTGACGAGCGACCGCCGCGCCCCCGAGGAAATTGCCGAGGATTCCGGCGAGACCGTAGATCAGCAGGAACACCGTGAGCAGTTCTGACGGCACATGCGTGACCCGCTCAAGGGAGGGCGTCACATACGTGTAGGCGGCGAAATGCGCCAGGACGACGAGGAAGGTCGCCAGCAGCGCGAACCGGGTGCCGCCGTTCCGGATCATGCCGCGCAGGACGTCCAACCGCGTGGCCCGTTCGGCGGGCAGCGGCGGTACCAGTACGGCGAGCGCGATGAGCACCGCCGTGGACAGCACGCCCATCACCGCGAAACTGGCCCGCCACCCGGCCAGGTCGCCGATCAGCGTCCCCAGTGGCACACCGAGCACCGACCCCAGCGGGACGGCCGAGAAGATCACCGCGGTGGCCCGGCGCGTCGAGCCGGCGGGCACCAGCCGGCCCGCCAGGCCCGCGCCGATCGACCAGAAGCCGCCGATGACGACTCCGACCAGGACGCGCGACACGAGCATCGCCCAGTAGCCCGGCGCGGCGGCCGCGAGGAAGTTCGCCGCCGCCAGCAGGAACATGCAGGCGCACAGCATCGACCGCCGGTCGATCCGCGCCGTGGCGATGGTGACCGTGGGAGCCGCGACCGCCGCCAGGTATCCGGGCATGGTCATCATCAACCCGGCAGTCCCGTCGGAGACGGTGAAGCCGGAGCCGATGGACGTCAGCAGTCCGATCGGGAGGATCTCGGTGGTGACGATCGAGAAGATCCCCATCGTCACCGAAAGCACCGCCGCCCAGCCTGCCGTCGACGAGCGGGGCGACGTGGCAGCACCTGCTAGGGACATCGATTCCGTCCTGTGGGTGGAGAAACGCCGGTGAAAGCGCATCCCACCCAACAGCCGTCATCAGCGAAGCTCTCGCGAGTTTCCGCCGTCATCCTGCCCACCGGAGGTTGACGTCGCATTCCCGCGAAAAGCCCGCCCATTACCGCACGGTCCCGGCTGCCGTCCCCCTCTGAATGGGGCGGCATCGGACCGGCTGATCATCATGAGGACCGGCCGGCGCCGCGTAGGCTCGCCTTCGCCTTCACTCTCGTGGGCGATCGCTGACCCGCCTTCAAGGGACGGCCTCTCGTTGGTCGGGGCTTCAGAACGCGGGCTTCCGGAAGCCCTGGTCGCTTCGGTGTCCCGTCAGTTCCCGCAGCAGTAATCCGTTTGGTGTGGCACCAGGCCCTCTGCCAGCATGAAGCCCATGCGCCACCCTCTTGACACGTTGGACTGGCCGTTTTCCACCGACCGACTGCTGTTGCGCCGTGCTACCCCCGACGACCTGGACGCGACCTGGGTCTTCCGGCAACTGCCGGAGGTCCACGAATGGGTCGGGGCCGCCACGACAACGTACGACGACTACCGCGAGCGTTTTCTCCGCGAGGACCGGCTCGCAGACCTGCTCATCGTCGAAGCGGACGGCCGGGTGATCGGCGATCTGATGCTGATGGTCCAGGACGCTTGGGCCCAGGAGGAGGTCGCTGACCAGGCGAAAGGCGTCCAAGGAGAGCTCGGGTGGACGTTGGATCCGGCCTACGGCGGCAAGGGCTACGCCACCGAAGCGGTACGCGCCCTCATCGACATCTCCTTCGGCCGTCTTGGCCTGCGCCGCCTGCACGCGGACTGCTTCTACGACAACGAACCTTCGTGGCGGCTGATGGAGCGGGTTGGGATGCGCCGCGAACAGCACACGGTGAGAGACTCTCTCCACCGCACCAAGGGATGGCTCGACGGCCTCACATACGCGCTCCTGGCCGAGGAATGGCCCACTTCCAAGTGATGGACCGCCCGCCGGACGACGCCGGTGGCGTAGGTCAGGTTCTGGCGCGGCAACGGCGCCACCGGGTCAGTCGAGTCCCGAACAACCACCACGCTGTCTCGCCCTAAGGGCAGGGGGCGCGCACTCCACGCACGTCTCACGGCACGCCGCTCCGGGCGCGAATGGCTGATAGCGGCCACGCCGAATCCTGCCGACTCGGGGCAGAAGATTCCATTATGCTCGCCACATGCAGCTTGTGGCGGTTGGCGAAGCTACCCCGGCGGTCTTCGCGATCGGCCCTCAGTCCATCGGCGTATTCGCTGTCGGGCAGGAAGCCACCGGGATCATCGCTTTCGGACAGATCGCCAACGGGATGATCGCTGTCGGCCAGCTGGCGCGGGGCATCGTCGCCATCGGCCAGCTCGCCACCGGGGTCTTCGCGGTCGGCCAGGCGGCCTTCGGCGTCTTCGCCGCGGGGATGGCCGCCATCGGAGTGGTCTATCAGGCCGGGTTCGGTTTCGGCGCCACCAGCGCAATCTCGCCGAAGCTCGGATTCTGGGGCAAGCTCCACGTCAAGCGGATGTTCAACCAGCACGCCCTCGGTCCGATTATCGAGACCGGCGGCCTGCCCGGCTGGCGGGTCGTGCTCGCGACGGTCGGCACCCTGATCCTCGCCGCGGCCTGGTGGAAGATCAGCGGCGAGCCGCTCCGTACGACGATCCAGGATCTGTGATCAGAGGAAGATCAGCAGGCAGAGCATGACGACCAGGACCAGCCCGCCGAGGATGTTCAACCAGATCGGAATCCAGCCGAACAAGTCCTCACCGCCCGGCGACAACGCCGAACGCGTCTCGGCCCTGCCGCTCTTGTCCCGGAACGTCATCAGCCCGCCTCCGCCAGCCCGCCGGGCAGCAGTGAGAGCCCGGTTCTGCGCGCCTTCTCCACGCTGCGGCGCAGCGCTTCCTCGACCTGCTTCGCGTCGTCGGTGAGCCCGTCAATCTCCGCGATGGCCAGCTCGTCCCGGACGGTCCGCGCGAGCAGTTCACCATAGGCGTCGCTGTTGTCGGCCAAACGCTGCAGGGTCTTCCACTGCAGGAGTGCCAGATCGGCGGCCTTCACTTGCTCGGCGTACCGCTCGATCGCCTCGATCCGCTCCGTCACCGAGGCCGTGGCCAGCTTCAGCGCTTGGGCCTGCGGGCCCATGACCTGCGCGAGCTCGGCATTTCGGCCGGCCTGGCGGGCTGTCCGCTGCTCCTCCGACAAGCGGCTGATCTCCAGCAAGATCTGGGCGACCTCCCACTTCTGCTCTGGCAACATCACGAAGTTCCGCAGATCGTCCAGCAGGCCCTCTTTGGTGACCTCCGCGGCCAGCACCACCTGGATCGCCTGCTGGACCCGCCCGAGCAGAGCAGCCGTGGCGGTATCGAGGTCGCCGGGCAGCACATAGGAGCCGTGCAGCCGCCGCGCGAGGGCGCCGGCGCGGCCCTGCCCGCACCGGGCCAGCAGCACACCGAACGCGACGACGACCGCTCCCGACAGCACGAAGACGCCGCCGGGCGCGAGGACCAGCACCGCACCCGCCGCGACCTGCCCGATCGCTCCGGCGATCACCGCCCAGAACACCGGCCGCCTGAGCCAGCACTGCCAGAGCCAGAATACCGGCCGCCTGAGCCAGAACCGCCTGGGCCAGGTGGCCGTCCGCTGGCGCCAGTACAACGGGGCGACAACGAGGGGCAGAACAGCCCACAATGGGGCATTCCAAAGGCTGAAGAGGACGTCCCGGGGGGTCCGTCCGCCGAATGGTCCCACCGGCTGCACTCCGGCAGCGGGGTGCAGCAACTCCGGCCGCGTCTGCAGCAGGATGAGATCCTCCGCAGCGATAAGCGGGTCGAACGAGGGCTTGACGGTCACGGGCTCATCTTAAGCACTTACGTTCTCAGAAACGAAGAAAAGCCGCTGCCGGACGGACACTGTTACCCGTTGCGCTTGAGATGACTGAGCAGCGCTCCCCACGCCTCCAGGCTCAAGCCGAGACGCGGCCCATCCGGGGGCCGTCGAGTCGCAAACGCCGATCACGACGTGACGCCCGGACGCGGGCGCTCCTTGAGCTGCACGAGCAATGCCCTCCATCCCGTCCGGCCGAGGACGAGACGCGGGCCGTCCGGATCGGTCGAGTCACGAACACCCACCGCACTGTCTCGCCCCAAGGACAGCGGCGCGCACTCCACGCATGTCTCGGGGTAGCTGCCACTGTGACTGCTCTTCCGCCAGTGGGTCACCTGCTGGTCCTCTCAGCCGTGCCTGGTCGCAGGTCCCGGACGGCCTGTTCAATCCGTTCGCGAGTCTCAGTCGGGGGGAGAGCAACCCTGCTCAGTTCCGCTTGAATCGCTCGGTACGCCGAGACACCTTCATCCTCATCGAGGAAGATCCGTCGCAGGAAGCCGTCCACGACCACGATCGGGAAGTTCCCTGCTTCAACGTGCAGGATGGTGAAGGATCCGTCAACACCGGGGTTGCTGGTGGCGGCGAACGGGAGAATTCGGACATCGATGTTCGGCCACTCGGTGAGTTCGAGCAGGTACCGGAGCTGCGCAAGCATCACCTCTCTGCCGCCCATCCATTGGCAGACCGACGCCTCACCGATCACGGCATTGATCGCCAGCGGATCGGGTCGCGTCAGCGCCTCCTTGCGGGCCATGCGGTACGCCACGAGTTGGTCGATGTTGCCAGAGCTGGCGCTGGGAACGGACGTCATGACGGCGCGCGCGTACTCCGGAGTCTGGAGGAGCCCGGGGATGAGGTCAGCGTGGTAGGTGAACAGTTCTGACGAGTCCTGTTCGAGCATCACGTACTCGCCGTAGTTCGGGCCCTTGCCCGGGAGCTTGTGCCGCCGGATCCAGTCGCGGGAGGGGCCGCCGGTGGCGAGGCCGATCAGCGCGGTTCTGAGGTTGTCGTCCTCCTGGATGCCGTACATCATCAGGATGTAGTTGATCTCGTGGACTCGTGCCACGATCTGGGCGTTCTCCATCCGGCTGAGAGCGGACTCGGAGATCTTGAGGTAGGCCGCGGCACCGTCGAGGGTGAGGCCGCGGTCTTCGCGGATCTTGCGTAGTTGGACGCCGAGTCGCCTGCGGCGAACGGTCGGGGGTCGTGTCGCCATGACACTGATTGTCACGGACTCGACACAGACTGTCACGCGATTTCCAACAAGCGGGAAATCCCGCTTTACGCCTCTCCCACCGGACCGCCCTCCCTCTCTCAAGAAGACGGTTGTGGGCTCTCACCTGGGCATTCATGCTTGCGGGCGTCGATTACCGGAGGGAGTGAGGCAATGACGCCTTGTGAGGCGGAGTCCGGGGACCTGCGGTTGCTCGGGACGATCACGATGCCCGGCGAACCGAGGTCCGCGCGGGTCGCGAGGGCCTTCGTGAGCGGGGTCGCGACCCATGTGGACGGCGAGGCGCTGGCCGACGTCGTCCTCTGCGTGGACGAGCTGGTCGCCAACGCGTGCGAGCACACCGCGTCCGGCACGGGCGGGCAGGTCACCGTCGTGGTGAGCGCCCGCGAGGACGTGCTGCGCGTGACCGTCCTCGACCAGGGCGGCGCCCAGAAGCAGCCGCAGGTCCGCATCGACTCGTACGCGGAGGACGGCCGTGGGCTGTTCCTCGTCGATGCGCTCTCCAAGAGTTGGGGATCGCATCCGTCGTTGAACGGCACGGCCGTGTGGGCGGAGTTCCGCACGGTGCCGGCCGAGGACGTCAACGATGGGTGATGTGGGCGAGGACGTTCTCCCGTCCCCAGGCGCCGAGCGGAGCCAGGGCCTCGTTGAGCGAGACGCCGCGCGGCGTCAGCGAGTACTCGACGCGGGGCGGCACCTCGTCGAACACCTCGCGGTGGACGATGCCGTCCCGCTCCATCTCGCGCAGCTGGGCGGCGAGCACCTTCTCGGTCACGCCGGGCAGCTCCCTGCGCAGCTCGCCGAAGCGGTAGGGCCGCTCGTTCAGCGCCCAGAGGATCAGCCCCTTCCACTTGCCGCTGATCACGTCCATCGCCGCGTCGATCCCGCAGATGTAAGACCCCGGCCGCTGTGCCGTCCGCATCGTTCCGTCCCCTGACCTCGTCGCTGAAGTCAGGGTAACCACGCACTTCGAAGTGCGTACTTGATCATGTGCGCGGACGGGGCCGAGCCTGGACGGCATGGGACATGACTCTAAGCAGATCAGCGTGCTCGGCCTCGGCGCGATGGGCGCCGCGATCGCTCGCGCGTGGCTGGCCGCCGGATACGAGACGACCGTGTGGAACCGGACGGCGAGCCGCGCCGAGCCGCTCGTCGCCGAGGGCGCGAAGGCGGCGGCGACGGCCGCCGAAGCCGTCGCCGCGAGCGGCCTCGTGATCGTCTGCCTGCTGGACGACGCGTCGGTCGGCGAAGCCCTCGCGGACGCCGACCTCACGGGCAAGGGCCTGGTCAACATCACCACCGGGACGCCCGGTGACGCCCGCGAGCGCGCGGGATGGGCGGCCGAACGCGGGGCCCGGTACCTGGACGGCGGCATCATGGCCGTGCCGCCGATGATCGGCGTCCCCGAGTCGGGCGCCTACGTCTTCTACAGCGGGTCGCCGGAGTTGTTCGCCGAGCACCGCGACGCGCTGGGCGTCCCGGCGGCCGCCAAGTACGTCGGGGAGGACGCCGGTTCGGCCGCACTGCACGACGTGGCGCTGCTGAGCGCGATGACCAGCATGTTCGCGGGGATGGCCCATGCGTTCGCGCTCACGCGCGGGGCAACGTCGCCGAAGGAGTTCGCCCCTCTGCTCATCGAGTGGCTCACCGCCATGGCCGGCGGAGCGGACGGCATGGCGGAGCACCTGGAGAGCGGCGACTACACCTTGGGCGTGACGTCCAACCTCGCCATGATGGTGCAGGGCAACAGGACGCTGCTGCGCACGGCCGAGGAGCAAGGGGTCAGCCCCGAACTCCTCACCCCGTTCATGGCACTGATGGAACGCCGCCTCGCCGACGGCCACCCCGACGAGGGCACCACCGGCGTGGTCGACCTGCTGCTCCGCGGAGCCTAGGGCGTCTCGGGAAGGGGACGATGATGATCGTACGACCGGCCGAACCCGCCGATCTGCCGACGCTCGCGCCGCTGTGGCGGGCGGCCTGGCACGACGGCCACGACGGTCACGTCCCCGAGGCGCTGATGAAGGCGCGCGGCCCCGACCACTTCGCCGACCGCGCCGAGACGTACCTGGCCTCCACCCTCGTCGCCGCCGGGGACGACGGCCGGATCCTCGGCCTGATCATCCTCGGGGACGACGACGGCGAGGTGATCCAGTTGGCCGTCGACCAGTCCGCGCGCGGGCAGGGCGTGGGCGGAGCGCTGCTGCGGAGCGCGGAAGACCGGTTCCGGGGACGGCACCGCGAAGCATGGCTCGCGGTCGTCCCCGGCAACGCGCGGGCCCGGCGCATGTACGAGCACCACGGATGGCGCGACACCGGCCCGATCACCTACCAGGCCCCCACCGCTACCGGCACCGTCGACGTCCCCGTCCACCGCTACGTCAAGGACCTAACGCGCCCCGAGAAGGTCTAGGCGATCTTCTCCAGCGGGTCGCCGGAGTCGTCAGGCGGGCACCCCATTTGGAGCCGGTTGGTAGGGGCCGAAATCTTCCCAGTCGGACCAGTCGCCGTCCCTTGCGACCTGCCATACATGCCACAGGTGATTGTCGGTACCGCGCACGAACACCTCGATCCGACCATCAGCCGAACTATGCGCAGCCGGATCACCCGCCACCGTCAGCAACGCCCCATTCGGGAGGGGCCGATGCCGACCAAGATCCTGCCAATTGGACCAGTCACCATCCCGCGCAACCTGCCACACATGCCACAGATGGCCATCCGCACCACGCGCGAACACCTCGATCCGACCATCAGCCGAACTATGAGCAACCGGGTCGCCCACAACCGTCAGCAAGTCACCATTCGGGAGCGGACGGTGCCGACTGAGATCCTCCCAACTCGACCAGTTGCCCTCGCGAGCGACCTGCCAGACATGCCACAGATGGCCGTCCGCACCACGCACGAACACCTCGATCCGGCCATCAGCCGAACTATGCGCAGCCGGATCACCCGCCACCCTCAGCACATCACCATTCGGAAGCGGCCGATGCTGACCAAGATCCTGCCAATTGGACCAGTGGAGCGCCCCGGGTTGGGTGGAGGCCCTGAAACCTGGAAGGGTGAGGGGCTATGGCACCCCCGAGAAAGTACTCCGTTGAGCTGCGTGAACGCGCGGTCCGTATGGTCTTTGAGCTGCGCGAGCAG
>NZ_VCKZ01000387.1 GCF_005889745.1 Actinomadura geliboluensis | reverse complement strand
CCGGGCGGGGCGGGGGCGCTCGGGGCGTGGGCGGGGATCTCCTCCACGGCGCTGCCGGCGGGGCCGCTGCTGGGCGGGCTGCTGGTCGACACGGCCGGGTGGCGGTGGATCTTCCTGCTGAACGTGCCGGCCGCGGCGGCGGCGATCGCCGGGGTCCGCGCGCTCGTCCGCGAACCCGGCCGGGGCGCGCGGGCCCGGGCGCCGCTGGACCGCGCCGGGATGGCGCTGGCGCCGCTCGCGCTCGGCGGCCTGGTGTGGGCGGTGATCGCCGCCGGGCACGGCCACCGGGCCACCGCCGCCGGCGCGGCCGCGGTCGCGGCGGCGGCCGGGGCGGGGCTCGTCCTGGCCGAGCGGCGCGCGGCGGCGCCGATGCTGCCGGGCGGGCTGCTGCGGGCGCGGGCGTTCCTCGGCGCGAACGCCATCGCGCTGATCATGAACCTGGTCACCAACGGGGTGCTGTTCACCTCGACGCTGGCGCTGCAGCAGGCCGGGCACCGCTCGGCGGCGTCGGCCGGGGCGCTGCTGCTGCCGATGGCGGTGCCGCTGGCGGTGCTGGCGCCGGTGAGCGGGCGGCTGACCGCCCGGTTCGGGACGCGGGTGCCGCTGACCGCGGGGGCCGCGGTCGCCGCCTGCGGGTCGCTGTCGCTGCTGGCCGCCGGGCCGGGCGGCGGGTACGGGCCGCTGCTGCCGGCGCTGGCGGCCATCGGGATCGGCGACGGCCTGATCGTCACGGCCGCGGTCGCCGCCGCGATGCGCGCCGCGCCGCCCGCGCACGCCGGCCTGGCGGGCGGGTTCAACAACGCCGCCCGGCAGGTCGGGACGGCGCTGGGCGTCGCGGTGTACGGGGCGGTCGCCGGGCCGGCGACCGGCCCGGGGTTCGCGTCGGGGCTGCACGCGCTGGCGTGGGTGAGCGCGGCGCTGTGGGCGGTGGCGCTGGCCCTCGTCCGCGCCGTCCCGGCCCGCTGACGCCCTCGCGGGCGCCGGAAAACCGGTTGGCGGGGCCCGCGGCGGTCCCCTACAACGGTCGGCATGCTCCGCAAATACCCCCGGACCCCGCACATCGCGGGCTCGCGGCTCCAGCCCGGCGACCACGACCTCGCCGCGGCGCCGTTCGCCGAGATCGCCGGGCGGTACCTGGTGGTGGAGGAGAAGCTCGACGGCGCCAACGCCGGGATCAGCTTCACCGCCGGCGGGGAGCTGCGGCTGCAGAGCCGCGGCCACTACCTGTCCGGCGGGCCCCGCGAGCGGCAGTTCGGGCCGCTGAAGGCGTGGGCGGCGTCGGTCCAGCACGTCCTGCGCGAACGCCTGCGGGACCGGTACGTCCTGTACGGGGAGTGGCTGTACGCCAAGCACACCGTCTTCTACGACGCGCTCCCCCACTACTTCTGCGCGTTCGACGTCCTGGACCTCGCCGACGGGACGTTCCTGTCGACGCCTCGGCGCGCGGAGCTGCTCGCCGGGACGCCGGTGGTGCCGGTGCCGGTCCTGCACGAGGGCCCGCTGCCGGACCTGGCCGCGCTGACGGCGCTGGCGGGGCCGTCGAGGTGCCGCACCCCGCACTGGCGGGACGCGCTGCGCGCGGCGGCCGCCGCCGGCGGCGCCGACCCCGGCCGCGTCGCGGCGGAGACCGACTCGTGCGAGGAGATGGAGGGCCTCTACATCAAGGTGGAGGAGGGCGGGCAGACCGTCGGCCGCTACAAGTGGGTCCGTCCGAGCTTCCTGACCGCGATCCTGGACGCCGGCACGCACTGGCTGGACCGGCCGATCGTCGCCAACGGCCTGGCAGACCCGGAGGTGCTGTATGCGGGTGTTCGATGAGCTGTGCCCGGCGCCCCCTCACTGGAGCGTCCCCTGGGACCGGATCCGGGACGCGTTCGCCTGGGTGCGGGACCTGGCCGGCGTCCCCCAGGACCCCCTCCACCACGGCGAGGGCGACGTCGAGACCCACACCCGGATGGCGTGCGAGGCGCTGGCGTCGCTGCTGCAGTGGCGGGCCCGCCCGGCCGCCGAGCGGGTGCGGCTGTTCACCGCGGTGCTGATGCACGACGTCGCCAAGCCGTACTGCACCGCGCTGGACGGCGACGGCCGCGTCACCGCGCACGGCCATTCCCGCCGCGGCGACCTGATGGTGCGGCGGATCCTGTGGGAGCTGGGCGCGCCGGTCGCCTGGCGCGAGCACGTCGCGGCGCTGGTTCGCCACCACCAGGTGCCGTTCTGGGCTCTGGAGCGCCCCGACCTGCAGCAGATCGCGTTCCGGGCGAGCATGCTGGCCCGCAACGACGACCTGGTGCTGCTGGCGTCGGCCGACATCCTCGGCCGGGTCTGCTCCGACACCGCCGAACTGCTGGACAACGCCGCCCTGTACGGGGAGTACTGCGCCGAGCAGGAGTGCCTGGAGGCTCCGCGCGCGTTCCCGTCCGACCACGCCCGGTTCTGGTACTTCCGCAAGCCCGGCCGCGATCCCGGCTACGCCGCGTTCGACGACACCCGCTGCACGGTGACGGTGCTGTCGGGGCTGCCGGGCGCGGGCAAGGACCACTGGATCGCCGCGCACCGCCCGGACGCGCCGGTCGTGAGCCTGGACCGGCTCCGCGCCGAGATGGGCGTGTCCCCCTCGGGGGACCAGCGGGCGGTGGCGGCCGCCGCGCACGAGGAGGCCCGCGGGCACCTGCGCGCGGGCAGGTCGTTCGTGTGGAACGCCACCAACGTGTCGCGGCAGCAGCGGGAGGCGTGCACGGGGCTCGCCGCCCGGTACCGGGCGCGGGTGGAGATCGTCGCGGTGGAGGCGCCGCCCGGCGTGGTCCGCGACCGCAACCGGGCGCGGCGGGCGCCCGTCCCGGACGCGGTCGTGGACCGGCTGGTGCGCCGCTGGGAGGCCCCCGACCCGACCGAGGCGCACCGCGTCGACTGGCTCACCACCGCCTGACCCCGGGCCGGGATCGCTGGTACGGCGGGGGCGATAATCGGGCGGGACGGCGACGAGCGGCGGGAGTGGCCCATGGGAGCAGGGGTGGCGCTGGTGACCGGCGCCGGATCGGGCATCGGAGCGGCGGTCGCGGCCGGGCTCCTGGACGCCGGGTGGCGGGTGGCCCTCGCCGGCCGCCGCCCCGGCCCCCTGCGGGCCGCCGCCGGCGCGGCCCACGACGGAGCGGCGCTGGCCGTCCCCGCCGACGTCACCGACCCCGGCGCCGTGCGGGAGCTGTTCGCCGCCGTCGCCGGCCGGTGGGGGCGGCTGGACCTGCTGGTCAACAACGCCGGGGTGTTCGGCGCGTCCGCGCCCGTGGAGGACTACTCCCTCCGGGAGTGGCGCCAGGTCGTCGACACCAACCTCACCGGCGCGTTCCTGTGCGCGCAGCAGGCGTTCCGGATGATGAAGGACCAGGACCCGCAGGGCGGGCGCATCATCAACAACGGGTCGCTGTCGGCGCACACGCCGCGGCCCCGCACCGTCGCCTACGCCGCCAGCAAGCACGCCGTGACCGGCCTCACCAAGGCGCTGTCGCTGGAGGGCCGCCCCCACCGGATCGCGTGCGGGCAGATCGACGTCGGCAACGCCGCCACCGACATGACCGGCGCGTTCGGCACCGGCACCCTGCAGGCGGACGGGTCGGTGAAGGCCGAGCCGGTGATGGACGTCCGCCACGTCGTCGACGCCGTCCTGTACATGGCGGGGCTGCCGCTGGAGGCCAACGTCCAGTTCATGACGGTGCTGGCCACGGCGATGCCGTCGCACGTCGGGCGCGGCTGACCGCCGCCCCGCCGGGGGCGCGCGACGGCGCGGTCCGGCGCGCCTGTTCACCCTTTGTCGGGAACCGGCCACGTTTAGCCTCCGACAAGGGGGAACGCCACCTTCAAGCGTCGAGACAACGCGGAGGGGGCCTGAAGGCGATGAGCATCGTGCGGCAGACGCATGACGGCGAGGCGGCGGCCGAGGGCATGGGCGCGCACCGCGTGGACCAGGCCCGGGCACCGGAGTTCCAGTCCCGGCGCCCGGAGGCGGGCACCGGCGAGCTGGTGCGGCAGGCCGCGCAGCAGGTCTCGGACCTGACCCGCGCCGAGCTGCGGCTGGCGGCCGCCGAGCTGAAGGCCAAGGCCCGGCACGCCGGCACCGGCGCCGGGATGTTCGGCGGCGCGGCGCTGATGGCGCTGTACGGGTTGGGGGCGCTGCTGACCGCGGCGATCGCCGCGATCGCGCTGGCGCTCCCGGTGTGGGCGGCGGCGCTGATCATGGGCGGGTTCCTGATGCTGGTGGCCGGGGTGCTGGCCCTGATGGGCCGGTCGCAGACCAAGCGCGCCGCGCCGGCCAAGCCGGAGGCGGCGATGGACGGCGCGCGGCAGACCGTGGCCGAACTGAGGGAGAGGGCGACGCACCGATGACGGTTCAGGGCAGGCACGGCGCCGAGGCCGCCACCGAGGAGCTGCGCCAGGAGGTCGACCGGGCGCGCCACGAGCTCGGCGACACCGTCGAGCAGCTGGCCGCCAAGGCGGACGTGAAGGCGCTGGCCCGGGAGAAGGCCGAGTACGCCAGGAGCCGGGCGCGCGACGCCGCGGCGTCGGCGTGGCAGGCGGCCGGCTCGGAGGAGACGATGGCGCGGGCCCGGCAGGGCGGCGCGGTGGTCGCCTCCGCGGGCGCGCTGGCGGTGGCGGCGCTGTGGATCCGCCACCGGCGGACGTCCTCGCGGCGGGTGGGGCCGGTGCGGTTCCGGATCGCCCCCGGGCAGCGCCGCGCGGTGAAGGTGCGGCGCCGCAAGGGCCGCTGACCCCGGGCCGCCGAGACCCGCGGGACCGGGCCCCGCCCCCGGGACCGACCCCCTGGAACGATCCGGTGAGAGGACCCGCATGCCTGTCCCTGGCGCGATCGCCGACCCCCCGGCCACCTCGTGGCGGGGGGCGCTGAAGCGGACGTTCGGCGAGTTCAAGCGCGACAACCTCACCGCGTGGGCGGCGGCGCTCACCTACTACTCGATCCTGTCGATCTTCCCGGCGCTGCTGGTGGTGGTGTCGCTGGTCGGGCTGGCCGGCCGGTCCACCACCGACGAGCTGATCAAGAACATCGGGGAGCTGGCGCCGGGCGCGGTGCGGGACCTGCTGGTGAGCTCGGTGCGGCAGCTGCAGGGCAGCAGCGGCGGCGCCGGGGTGATCGCGGTGGTGGCCCTGCTGGGCGCGGTGTGGTCGGCGTCGGGGTACGTCGGCGGGTTCATGCAGGCGTCCAACATCGTCTACGACGTCCCCGAGGGCCGTCCGATCTGGAAGACGCTCCCGGTGCGGATCGGGGTGACGCTGGTGACGCTGGTGCTGCTGTCGGCGTCGGGGATCGCGGTGGTGGTGACCGGGCCGCTGGCGCGCAAGGTCGGCGACGTGATCGGCGCCGGGTCGCAGGCGGTGACGGTGTGGAACATCGCCAAGTGGCCGGTGCTGCTGGTGGTGGTGGCGTTCCTGTTCATGCTGCTGTACTGGGCGTCGCCCAACGCCAAGCGCGGTTTCAGGGGGCTGGTGCCCGGCGGGGTGCTGGCGATCGTGGTGTGGCTGGCGGCGTCGGGGCTGTTCGCGGTGTACGTGGCGAACTTCTCCTCCTACAACAAGACCTACGGCAGCCTCGCGGCGGTCATCGTGTTCCTGGTGTGGCTGTGGATCACGAACCTGGCGATCCTGCTGGGCCTGGAGCTGAACGCCGAGCTGGAGCGGGGCCGGGCGATCGCCGCGGGCACTCCCCCGGGCCGGGAGCCGTACGTGCGGTTCCGCGACACCCGCGCCTTCGACGAGGAGGACCGCCGCGAGACCGGCGCGGCCGAGCGGGAGGGCGGCGCCGAACAGGAGGAGGGCGGCGGGCCGGGGGCGCAGGGTCCAGGGGCGCAGGGTCCGGGAGCGACGCGCGGCCGTCCCGGCCCGGGGCGTTCCTAGCGGCGTGCCGTGCCCGGCTGCGGGGGTGTACCGGGGAATCACGGTCGCATGAGGGCGAAAACGGTGAATAGGATCATGGCATGCTCCGTCCCGCTTACCCGATCGAGACCGAGCGGCTCACCCTGCGGCCGTTCCACGAGGGCGACGTCGAGGGCCTGTACGCCTACCAGTCCCTGCCGGAGGTGGCGCGGTTCCTGTACTGGGAGCCGCGGACGCTGGAGGAGTCGCGGTCGTTCCTGAAGCAGAAGATGGGCGCCTCCACCGTGGAGAAGGAGGGCGACTGGCTCGTCCTGGCGGTGGTGTGGCGCGAGACCGGCGACCTGATCGGCGAGGTCAACCTGCAGTACCGCAGCCGCGAGCACCGGCAGGGCGAGATCGGCTACATCTTCAACCCCGCCTTCCACGGCCGGGGGTTCGCCACCGAGGCCGCCGAGGTCGTGCTGCGGCTGGGGTTCGAGGGCCTGGACCTGCACCGGGTGTGCGGGCGGCTGGACGGCCGCAACGCCGCGTCCGCGCGGGTGCTGGAGCGGCTGGGGATGCGCCGGGAGGCGCACCTGGTGCAGAACGAGATCGTCAAGGGCGAGTGGAGCGACGAGGTCGTGTACGCGATGCTGCGGCACGAGTGGGACGCCCGCACCGCCGGCCGACCTGACGCGGAGTAGCGCGCCCGGCGGTCACCGGTCGGCCTGCTCGGCCAGGTCGCGGGCCAGGGCGCGGACGTGGCCGCGCAGTTCGGCGGGACGCCGGACGATGAAGGGGAACCCGAGCCCGGCCAGCATCCGGGCCATGCCGTCGAGCCGTTCGGCGCGGGTGGTCAGCACCACTCCCCCGCCCTCGCCGCCGGTGTTGTCGGCCAGGGTCGCGACCGCGGCGGGGACGCGTCGGCGGGCCTCGGCGAGGGTGGTCTGCAGGACGACCTCGACCTCGTGGGCGTAGGGGACGCGGGCCAGGGACCGCAGCACGTCGCGGACGGGGTCGGCGTCGCCGGGCGCCTCGAACAGCTCGGCGCCCGGTTCGGCGGAGGCGATCCGGTCGACGCGGAACGTGCGGGTCTCGCCGCTGCGGTGGTCGTGGCCGGTGACGTACCAGCGGCCGGAGTGCAGCACCAGCCCGTGGGGGTCCAGGTCCCGTTCGGTCTCCTCGCCGCGCCAGGACCGGTACCGCAGCCGGACGCGGCGGTGCTCGCGGGCGGCGGCGGCCAGGGTGAGGACGGCGCCGGTGTCGGGGACCGCACCGGGCGCGGCGCCGGCGGCGCGGTCGGGGCCGGTGAATCCGAGGGTGTCGCGCAGGGCCTGGACCCGGTCGCGCAGCGCGTCGGGCAGGACGCGCTGCACCTTGGCCAGGGCGCTCTCGGCGGCGGGGCCGGGCAGCCCGGTGCGGCGTCCCGCGAGCAGTCCCAGGACGACTGCGACGGCCTCGTCGTCGGTGAGCATCAGCGGCGGCAGCTTGTAGCCGGGCATGAGCCGGTAGCCGCCGTACCTGCCGCGGTCGGCGACGACGGGGACGCCGAGGTCCTCCAGGCGGGCGGCGTAGCGGCGGACGGTGCGCTCGTCCACGCCGAGCCGGCGGGCCAGTTCGGCGCCGCCGAGGCGGTGCCCGGCCTGCAGCAGTTCCAGCATCGCCAGGACGCGGGTCGTCGGGTGGGACGAATGTGGCACGGGTCACTCACTTAATCCGGGCGGGTCCTGTCCGGTATCGACCGTAGCGTGGTGCCGTACCGAACAGGAGAGGACGGCGCGACATGAGCACCGAGACGAGCACCGGCACCGGAACGGCGAGGGAGAAGGCGGGGGCGGGGACGTTCGTCCTGGTCCCCGGGTACTGGCTCGGCGCGTGGGCGTGGGACGAGGTCGCGGCGGCGCTGCGCGCGGCGGGCCACGAGGTGCACGCGGTGACGCCGTCCGGGCAGGCCGAGCGCGCGGGCGGCGACGTCTCCGGCATCGACGTCGACACCCACATCGCCGACATCGCGCGGGTCGTCGAGGACGGCGGGCTGGAGCGGGTCGTGCTGGTCGCGCACAGCGGCGCGAACATGGCGGTGACGGGCGCGGCCGACCGGATGCCCGGCCGGATCGCCCGCGTGGTGTACGTCGACACCGGGCCGATGCCGTCGGGGATGGCCGCGATCGACTTCCACGAGCCGTCCGAGCGGGCGGAACTGGAGCGGGCGGTCGCCGAGGAGGGCGGCGGCCGGGTGATCCCGGTGCCGCCGTTCGACCCGGCCGCCGACCCGGTGAACCTGGCGGGGCTGAGCGCCGCGCGGCTGGCGGAGCTGCGCGAGCGCGCCACGCCGCAGCCGTTCGGGACGGCGACGCAGCCGGCGGCCCGCCCGGACCCGCTGCCGGACACGCCCCGCACGCTGGTCGCCTGCACGATCCCGCTGGCGGCGGTGCGGCAGATGGGCGAGGAGGGCAACCCGATCTTCGCCGGGATGACCGGCCCGACCTGGACCTACCGGGAGCTGCCCACCGGCCATTGGCCGATGTTGTCCGCGCCTCGCGAGCTGGCCGCGCTGCTGGACGAGCTCGCCGCGCTCGGCTAGCGCGCGCGGCTCGGCGGGCGCGGCTCGGCGGGCGCGGCTCGGCGGGCGCGGCTCGGCGGGCGCGGCTCGGCGGGCGCGGCTCGGCGGGCGCGGCTCGGCGGGCGCGGAGCGCCGCTGACC
>NZ_VCKZ01000043.1 GCF_005889745.1 Actinomadura geliboluensis | reverse complement strand
TTGTGTGTTTCTGGTTGGGGTGGGGGCGGCGCGTCGGGCAGAGGGCAGGCGGAGCCTGCCCGACGAAAGCTGCACTCAGGGGCCGCAGAGGCTCCGAAGTCAAGGGTGGGACGGAGTCCCATCGCGAAGCGACGCCGAAGGCGCCCTTGACTTTGGAGGGGCGGCCCCGTACGCAGCGCCGCCCCCACCACAATTCGCGGCATGAGAAGAGACCGACTCGTTCAGACC
Source organism: Actinomadura geliboluensis (assembly GCF_005889745.1). Taxonomy (GTDB): domain Bacteria; phylum Actinomycetota; class Actinomycetes; order Streptosporangiales; family Streptosporangiaceae; genus Spirillospora; species Spirillospora geliboluensis. The sequence continues at coordinate 31,772 of NZ_VCKZ01000043.1, read as the reverse complement.
TTGATCGAACAAGCCAGGACGAGATCACGCATCGGAGCAATCCGAGAAACGATCGCGGAACATGAGAACGATTTCCGGCCGCCCACACGCCTTCACCGTTCACCCCATCCTGCCCGGCGGCGCCATCGGTCCATTCACCAAGCAACGAATCCCCAAGCCATTACCACCGGCTACCCGACAGGAAGCGCGAGAGTCCCTGGAGTCTTCGGATTGGTGCGGACGGTGACCGGGAGAACGGCGCGATTCCCCAAGTAGTTCAGGTCGCTGGACGCGACGACCACGCGCAGCCGGTGACCGGCCCGGAAGCGGTGGACGATGCCAGGCAGCGCGACGGTCACCGGCTTGCGGACGTCGGTTACTCGCACCGGGGAGACGAGCCGGCGCGCCAATGTGGCGGTGCCGTCCGGGGCCACGTCGTAGAGCTTGGCGAAGAGAACCAGTCGACCGTCCACACCCCGCGTCTGCGACCAGGCGGCGGCGGGCGACGTGAGCCGCACCGAGAGAGTGGGCGAGCCGACGACGTCCAGGTTTTGGGTCAGCGGAGTCGAGGTCCAGGCGGCGAAGGTGCCCGGTGCGTCGGCCGGTGGGATGTCGTTCAGCGCGTCCTGGAACAGCGACAGCTCAGAGAACGACGTCGGCCAGGCACCCAGCGGGTTGCTGTAGGACGCCCGGCCGCTCACCACCTTGGACTTGGACGAGACCAGGCGGTCCTTACCGGAGAGGTAGAGCCGCTGCGAACGAACGGGCGTGCTCGCGTAGGCAGGAGTGGCATCCCCGTCATAGGAGACCCAAGGACGGAAGTAAGCGAACGCCGGGCCGGCACCAGTCGAAGAACCCTTGAGGTAGTGCGCGAACCAGGCGAGAGCCCGGCGGCCGACGTAGTTCGCGGTCGGGTTCTCCAAGTCCAGGTCACCGGCGGCGTTGGGCCCGCTGTGGCCGCCGGAGTGCCAGATCATCTTGACCGGCGTGCCCTGCGCCTTGAGGTCCCGGTACGTCTCGGCGGCCTCCTGCAAGTTGAAGAGGGTGTCGGTCTGGCCCTGGACGAGCAGCGTCGGCGCCTTGATCCGCGAGACATAGGACGCGACCGAGGCCGCCCGCAGGTAGGCCAGGCTGTTCGAGCGCGGCGTACCGAAGATGAGGCTTTCCGCGACGGCCTGGCAGAGGGCGGTCGGGAAGTTGGGGCAGCCCATGAGCCGGGACGGATCCGCCTGCGCCTCACTCACACCCCGGTAGGCGCCCAGCGCGAAGAAGCCGAGGCCCCCCAGCAGTTTCGTCGCGCCAGGTCCAGCAGAAGCCAGCCGTCCGGACGATGCCAACTCGTTGTTGGGAGCCAGGGAGTAGCGCAGGTCATGCCAGGTGTCGATGGGGACGAGCGCGTCGATCCGGCCGTCCATGCCGGCGGCGGCGAACTGGGCACCACCGCCGTACGAGCCACCGATCATGCCTACGCGGGGGTCGCCGGGACCGTCCAGCCGGACGGACGTCACGCGCGTCCCGTCCGAGGACGCGACCTTCCCGGCGAGGAAGCTCACCAGGTGGCGGGCGGCGACGCCGTCGTAGTCGGGATGGTCGAGGGTGATGCGGCACGTGCTCCCGCCCGCGCCCAGCCCGGAGTAGGCGAGCACGACGTATCCCTGCCGCACGAACGCCTTCGCCGTCCCGGCCAGGTCGTCCTTGGAGCCGCCGAAGCCGTTCGTGGTCAGCACGGCCGGGGCCCGACCCGTACCGGCAGGCTCGTACAGGTCGGCGACAACCCTGCACGGCTGATCACGGCCAGGTCCGACCTTCACGTCAAGGCTGACGGATCGCATCGAGTACCCGGCCGCCGAAGCGGCGGGGACGGCGACCAAGGTCGTGGCCAGCATCGGAACGGGCAAGGCTGCGGCGAAGCCCAACCGCAGACGCAAAGGCAGACGCGGACGCAGGCGCAAAGACAAAGGCACACGCGGGCGCAGACGCATACGGCAGCTCCAGGGGGGAGAGGAGGAAGCGGCGAAACCTTACCAAGTGGTAAGTTTTGGCGCTAGATCCATAGAGGAGGCAGTGTGCGCACTTTCCCGGACGGATTTCTCTGGGGCGCGGCCACCAGCGCCCACCAGACCGAGGGCAACAACACCGCCAGCGACTTCTGGGCGCTGGAGAACAGGCCCGGCGGGTTCCTCCCCGACCGCAGCGGGGACGCCTGCGACTCCTACCACCGCTGGCCGGAAGACCTCGACATCGTCCAGAGCCTCGGCCTCAACGCCTACCGTTTCAGCATCGAATGGGCGCGCATCGAGCCCGTGGAAGGCCACATCTCACGAGCCGAACTGGCGCACTACCGCCGCATCATCGAGGGCTGTCTGGAGCGGAGCCTCACACCGGTGGTGACACTGCACCACTTCACCACTCCCCTCTGGTTCCAAAAGGCGGGCGGCTGGACGTCCCCAGAGGCGACCGAGAGGTTCCGGCGCTATGTACGGGCCGTCCTGCCGATCCTGGACGGCGTCGAATGGGTCTGCACCATCAACGAGCCGAACATGCTCGCGATGATGGCGAACATGGTGAAGGCGGAGAAGCGCGAGGAGAACGTCGCCGGCGCGATGCCCCCGCCCGACCAGGCCATCGCGGACGCGCTCATCACCGCGCACCGCGCCGCCCGCGAGGAGCTCACCAGCTTCAAGGCGGGCTGGACGGTCGCGAACCAGAATTTCGAGCCGGTCGACGGCGCCGACGCCGAATGCCGGGAATGGGCCTGGTCCCGCGAAGACCAGTTCCTCGACGTCGCGGCGGACGACGACTTCATCGGCGTCCAGGCGTACACACGCGTCCTGATCGGCCGGGACGGCGCGCTGCCCGTCCCGGCCGACGCCCGGCGGACCCTCATCGGCTGGGAGTTCCATCCGGCGGCGCTCGGCAACGCCGTCCGGCACACGGCGGACCGCATCCCCGGCGTGCCGATCCTGATCACCGAGAACGGCATCGCCACCGCCGACGACGCGGAGCGCGCCGAGTACACCGACGCCGCCCTGACCGGCCTGCACGAGGCGATCGAGGACGGCATCGACGTGCGCGGCTACCTGCACTGGTCCCTGCTCGACAACTACGAGTGGGGCACCTACGCGCCGACGTTCGGCCTGGTGGCGGTCGACCGGACGACGTTCACCCGGACGGTCAAGCCCAGCGCCCGCCACCTCGGCGACCTCGCCACCGGCCGCACGGCCCTCTAGGCGACACCGCCGGAGACGGCGGCGACGAGTTCGTCCACGACGTCCGGGGTCAGGCCGATCCCGAAGGTGCTGAACTTGGCCAGCGGGATGCCCCGCACCAGCGTGAACAGCGCCGGCGGCAGATCGGCCGACTCCGACAACCGCGTCCCGATCCGCTCCCTGAGCACCGGCCCCCCGACCGGATGATCGAGCCATTCGCCGAGCGTCGACATCCGGCTGAGCGCGTCCACATGCCCGTCCCCGGCGGCGGTCACCGCGCGCCGCAGCCGGATGTCGCGGGACGAGGCGCCGACCTCCACTGTGAAGGGCCCCACGTCGATCCGCCAGCTGCCGCGCGACACCGACCACCACGCGATGTCGCGTCCGGTCAGCGTGAACGACACCCGCGTCCCGGCGCCGGGCTCCAGCTCGACCTTGGCGAAGCCGCGCAGCTCGTGCCGCGGACGGGTCGGGTGCTCCTCGTCGAAGGCCACGTACAGCTGGACGACCTCGGCGGCGGCCCGCTCACCGACGTTCGTGACGGTGCACTCGACCGCCCACGCGTTCGGACCGGTCTCGGTGACGGCCAGGTCGGTGTACTCGAACCGCGTGTACGTCAGGCCGTGGCCGAAGGGGTAGGCGACGTCCACGTCCAGCGTGTCGTAGTACCGGTAGCCGACGTACCGCCCCTCGCCGTACGCGACGTGGCCGTCTCCGCCCGGGAAGTGCAGGTGGGACGGGACGTCCGCGAGCCGGTGCGGGATCGTCTCGGTCAGCCGCCCGGACGGGCTGCACGCGCCGAGCAGCAGGTCGGCGATCGCCGAGCCGCCCGCCTGGCCGGGCAGCCACGCCTCCAGGATCGCGTCCGCGTCGTCCGCCCAGCCGCTGACCGCCACGACGCCGCCGTTGGCGAGCACGACCACGACCCGCGAGCACGCCCGCGCGACGGCGCGCAGCAGCCCGACCTGCACCTCGGGCAGGTCGATGGACGTCCGGTCGAAGCCCTCCGACTCCGCCTCGCCCGGCAGCCCGAGGAACAGCACGGCGACGTCGGCCTCGGCGGCGAGTTCGACCGCCTCCCGCTTCAGCGGCTCGTCCGGCGCGCCGTCCAGCCGGTACCCGGCGGCGAATCCGAACTCCGGCCCGGCGTCCCGCAGCGCGTCCCAGGCCGAGTCGAGCCGCGTCGGGACGACGTGCGAGCTGCCGTAGCCCTGGTAGCGCGGCGTCCGCGCCAGCTCCCCGATCACCGCGACGCGCGCGGACGGCGTCAGCGGCAGCACGCCGTGCTCGTTCTTCAGCAGGACGGCCGACCCGCGCGCCGCCTCCCGGGCGAGGTCGTGGTGGGCGCCGGCGTCCCAGTCCTCGTACCGCTCGGCGGCCGCGACGCGCCGCGCCAGCGCATGGACCCGCGCGGCCGACCGGGTGACGGCCGCCTCGTCCAGGCGCCCGTCCCGGACGGCGTCCACGATCTGCTGGTCGGTGCGGGTCGGCGGCATCTCCAGGTCGAGCCCGGCGGCGACCGCGGCGGCCCGGTCGTTGACGGCGCCCCAGTCGGACACGACCAGCCCGTCGAAGCCCCACTCGTCCCGCAGGACCTCGGTGAGCAGCCAGTGGTTCTCGCTCGCGTACACCCCGTTGATCTTGTTGTAGGACGACATGACCGTGTAGGGCGCGGCCTCCCGCACGATGTACTCGAACGCGGCGAGGTAGATCTCGCGGAGCGTCCGCTCGTCGACGTCCGCGCTGATCCGCATCCGGTCGGTCTCCTGGTTGTTGACCGCGAAGTGCTTGACGCAGGCGCCGATCCCGCGCGACTGGATCCCGGCGACGAGGGCGGCCCCCATCACGCCCGTGACGTGCGGGTCCTCGGAGAAGTACTCGAAGTTCCGGCCGCACAGCGGGGACCGCTTGATGTTGACCCCGGGCCCGAGCACGACGTCGGCGCCGAGCGCGGACGCCTCCCGCGCCAGCGCCGCGCCCACCCGCCGCGCCAGCGCCGCGTCCCAGGACGAGCCGAGCGCGACCGCCGGCGGGAAGCAGGTGGCGGGGACGCTGTTGGTGAGCCCCAGCGCGTCCCCGGACCCCTTGACCTGCCGGCGGATGCCGTGCGGGCCGTCCGCGAAGGTGACGGCGGGCACCGCGTCGCGGACGGCGGTCGACCGCCAGGTGCTGCTCCCGGACGTGAGCGACGCCTTCTCCTCCAGCGTCAGCTCCGCGACCTCCTCCAGCGTCGGCTCCGCGACGTCGTTCAGCGTCGGCTCCGCGGCGGATGCCGGCTCGGACTGGGTCATGTGACTCCTCGGCTCATGGTTCGGCTTGTGTCGGCGAGTCGCCGGAAGAAACGGCGTCCGGCCCGGGAACGGCATCCGCGCCCGGAACTACGTCCGCGCCCGGAACGGCGTCCGCGCCGGGGACGGCGTCCGCGCCGGGGACGACGTCTTCCGGGGACGGGAAGTCGATGGTGAGGCCGAGCTGCCGCAGGAACGCGACGACGGACGCGTGCATGTCGACGGCCTCCGGTTCGAGGAGCCACTGCGTCTGCAGCCCGTCCATCAACCCGAGCAGCTGGCTCGCGACGAGCGCGGGGTCGTGCGCGAGCGGCGGATCGGCCTGGGCGAACAGCGCGGTGAGCGCCTGCGTCAGCCGCTCCCGCAGCACCCGGTACCGCTGGACGAAGTAGTCGTGCGCCGGATGCTCGGGGTCGGCGGCCTCGCCGGAGATCTTCACGTAGAGGCCGACGAGCCCGGGCGTCTGCATGTTGCGCCAGACGATGCCGACGATGATGCCGAGCAGCTTCTCGGGACGGTCCCGCACGGCGGGTTCGAACAGCAGCCGGGCGTCCACCCGGTCGCGGCGCCCGAGCACCTTGATCAGCAGGCTCTCCTTGCCGGGGAAGTGGTGCAGCAGCCCGGCATGGGTGAGCCCGGCGTGCGCGGCGATGTCGCGCAGCGACACCGCGTGGAACCCCGACTTGGAGAACAGCTCCGTGGCCGAGTCGAGGATGCTCGCCCGGGTCCGCTCGCCCTTCGTCAGCTTGCGGGGGGTCTGTTCGGTCATCGGCAGGGGCCTCTCTGGATCTCCGGCTTGGTGGGCACGCCGGAACCGGCGGCGCCGCCTCGGCCGCTCGCGGCACGGGTTCCGGGTGCAGCGCCAACGGTACGGCCTGCGTCCCGGCCTCGACCGCAACGAAACCGGCCGCCCGGCACGGAACTGACCAGGCGGTAGGTTTCGTCATCGCAAAACCTACCACGTGGTTAGTTTTGGTTGTATGCTCGCCGAAATCTCGGTCGAAACCCCGTCGAATCGGCTGTTCTGCCCGGACATCGGAGTGGGTCATGAAGAAGATCATCAAAGGCACCGCCCTGCTCGCGGCGTGCGTCACCGCGACGGCGCTCACCGGCTGCGCCGACTCCGGCGGCGGGAAGTCCGGCGGCTCGGCGAACCTCGACATCGCCACGCTGACGCTCCCGCAGAGCCTCGACCCCGCGGACGCCACCGGCAGCGCGCTGCCGTTCTTCCAGGCCGTCTACGACACGCTCCTCAAGCGCGAACCCGACGGCACGTACAGCCCGATGCTCGCCACCAAGTGGGAGTACAGCGCCGACCGCACCCAGCTCAAGCTGACCCTGCGCGACGACGTGAAGTTCGACGACGGCTCCCCGTTCGACGCGGCGGCCGTGAAGGCGAACATGGAGCGCTTCGCCAAGGGGACGGGCGCCTCCGCCAAGACGCTCGCCGACGTCAAGTCCATCGAGGTCGTCGACAAGACGCACGTGACCGTGCACCTCGCCCAGCCCAACCCGGCGATGCTGTACTACCTCAGCGACGCCGCCGGCCTGATGGCGAACCCCGCCGACTTCGCCGAGCCGGGCAACCCCCTGAAGACCAAGCCGGACGGCACGGGCCCCTACGACCTCGACTCCAAGCGGACGGCCATCGGCACCAAGTGGGTCTACACGCGGGCCTCGAACTACTGGGGCGCCAAGCTCCCCTACAACGAACTCACGTTCCACTACTTCAACAACGAGACCGCAGTCGTCAACGGCCTCAAGACCGGCCAGATCAACGCCGCGCTCCTCCAGGCCGCCGACCAGCAGTCCCGCATCGAGTCGGACCCGAAGGTGAAGACGACCAAGCAGGAGTTCGACTTCCAGGGCCTGCTGCTCTTCGACCGCGACGGGAAGATCGCGCCCGCGCTCGGCGACGCCCGCGTCCGGCAGGCGCTCAACCACGCCATCGACCGCAAGACGATGCTCGACAAGCTCCGCCAGGGCCGCGGCCAGATCACCGACCAGATCTTCGGCACGCAGACCGCCGCCTACGACCAGCGCCTCGACTCCTCCTACCCGCACGACCCCGCGAAGGCCCGCGAGCTGCTCAAGCAGGCCGGGTACGCGGACGGGTTCAGCCTCAAGCTGCCGCGCATCACCGCGATCGTCCCGGACGCGCTCGCCGCGTCCCTCCAGTCCGACCTCGAGGCCATCGGCGTGAAGGTGACCTGGGACGTCATCGACCCGTCCCAGATCCAGAAGATCTACACCGACCGCAAGTACCCGGCGATGGTGATGAACATCGGGCAGTCCCCGAACGACTGGGTCGCGATCGGCGGGCTCGTCCTGCCCGGCGCCGGCAACATGTTCGGCACGACCGACGCGACCGTGCAGGGGCTGCTGCCGAAGATCCAGAAGGCGTCGCCGGAGGAGGCGAAGGCCGACCTGAAGGCGCTGAACGAGCACCTGGTCAAGGAGGCGTGGTTCGTGCCGTTCTACCGGATGACGTACCTCCACGTGTCGGACGGCTCGGTGAAGGTCACGCCGCAGGCCGGGATGGCGGTGCCGTCCGTCTACAACTACGCGCCGGCGAAGTGACGCGGTTCCTCGCGCGCCGGGCCGCGGCGGGGGCGGTGCTGCTGTTCGTGATCTCCGTCCTGTCCTACCTGCTGCTGTCGGTCCCGGACAACGACGTCGGGCGGCAGATCCTCGGCGGGCAGGCGCCGCAGGACCTGGTGGACGCCAAGAACGCCGAGCTCGGCCTCGACCGGACCGTCCTCGTCCAGTACGCCGACTGGCTGGCGCACGCCGTCCGGGGCGACTTCGGGACGTCCTGGTTCACCGGCGAGGACGTCGTCCAGGCGATCTCGACGCGGCTGCCGGTCACGCTCAGCCTGATGGCCGGGGTCACGCTGGTCACGGCCGCCCTGTCGCTGCTGCTCGGGGTGTGGGCGGGCGTCCGGCGCGGCGCGGTCGACCGGTTCGTGCAGGTGCTCGGCGTCATCGGGTACGCGCTGCCGGGCTTCCTCGTCACGCTGGTGATCGTGGTCGTGTTCGCGGTGCGGCTGCGCTGGTTCCCCGCGATCGGCTACACCGGGCTGACCGAGTCGCCGTCCGGCTGGCTGGCCACGGTCACGCTGCCGATCGCGTCGCTGTCGGTCGCGGGCGTCGCCGGCGTCTCGCAGCAGGTGCGCGGCGCGGTCATCGACGTGCTGCGGCAGGACTACGTCCGCACGCTGCGGGCGCGCGGGCTGCCGCCGTCCCGGATCCTGTTCCGGCACGTGCTGCGCAACGCGGCGGCGCCCGCGCTGACCGTCCTCGGCCTGCAGTTCGTCGGCCTGCTCGGCGGCGCGGTGCTGGTCGAGCAGATCTTCGGGCTGCCGGGGATCGGCAGCATGACCGTCACCTACACCACCCGCGGCGACATCCCCGTGATCATGGCGCTGGTCATGGTCACCGTGATCGGCGTCATCGCGGTCAACCTGCTGGTGGACGTCATGATCGGCTGGCTGAACCCGAAGGCGAGGGTCTCCTCATGAGCGAAGCGGACCGGAGGGCGCGGGGGGTCGTCCCCCCGCGAAGGGCACCGCGGGCCGCCGGGAGGGTGCTGCGGAATCCGCTGGGCGCGATGTCGGCGGCCGTGCTGCTGGTCATCGTCGTCGCGGTGGTCCTCGCGCCGGTGCTCAGCCCGCAGGACCCGAACGCCGCGAACCTGCGCGACTCGTTCGGCGGCCCCGGCGCCGGGCACCCGCTCGGCTTCGACTCCGCCGGACGGGACGTCCTGGCGCGGCTGCTGCACGGCGGCCGCAACACCCTCGGCGGCGCGGTGATCGCACTGCTGGTCGCGCTCGGGCTCGGCGTCCCGTCCGGGCTGGTGGCGGGCTACCGGGGCGGACGGTTCGACGCGGCGGCGACCTGGGTCGTCAACCTCGTGATGGCGCTGCCCGCGATGGTGGTGCTGCTGGCGTCCCGCGCGATCCTCGGCTCCACGGTGTGGGTGCTGATGATCGTCCTCGGCGTGCTGGTGTCGCCGTCCTTCTTCCGGCTGGTGCGCGGCATCGTCGCGGGCGTCCGGAACGAGCTGTACGTGGACGCGGCGCGGGTGTCCGGGCTGACCGACCCGCGGATCGTCGCGCGGCACGTGCTCATCGTGGTGCGCGCGCCGATCATCATCCAGACCGCGCTGGTCGCCGGGCTCGCGATCGGGCTGCAGGCCGGGCTGGAGTTCCTCGGCATCGGCAGCGGCGACACCCCGACCTGGGGCGCGATGCTGAACGAGGCGTTCCAGAACATGGAGCGCGCACCCTCGATGATCGTGTGGCCGGGGCTGGCGCTGGGGCTCACCAGCGCGTCCCTGGTGCTGCTGGCGGGGGCGCTGCGCGACGCGCTGGAGGACCGCGGCGCACCGCCCCCGGCCCGCCGCCGTCCCGCCGCCGCGGCCCCGGCACCGCCCGAGACCGGCGGCGCCGGCACCGCGCTGCTGTCGGTGCGCGGCCTCGCGGTCGCCTACGGGCTCGCCGACGGGACGTCCAAGCAGGTCGTGCACGGCGTCGACCTCGACGTGCGGGAGGGCGAGATCGTCGGGCTGGTGGGCGAGTCCGGCTCCGGCAAGACGCAGACGGCGTTCTCGATCCTCGGCATCCTGCCCGAGGGCGGGCACGTCAGCGGCGGCAGCGTCATCGTGGACGGGCGGGAGGTCGTCGGCCTGCCCGAACGCGAGCACCGGGCGCTGCGCGGCGACGTCATCGCGTACGTCCCGCAGGAGCCGATGAGCAACCTCGACCCGTCCTTCACGATCGGCGCGCAGCTCGTCGAGCCGATGCGGTACAAGCTGGGCCTCTCCAAGGCGGACGCGAAGCGCCGTGCGCTCGACCTGCTCCGCACCGTGGAGATCGCCGACCCGGAGCGGACGTTCCGTGCGTACCCGCACGAGATCTCCGGCGGGATGGCGCAGCGCGTCCTCATCGCGGGGGCGATCTCGTGCGACCCGAAGCTGCTGATCGCGGACGAGCCGACGACCGCGCTGGACGTCCTGGTGCAGGCGGAGGTGCTGGCGCTGCTGCGCCGCCTCCAGCGGGAACGGGGCCTCGGCGTGCTGCTGGTCACGCACAACCTCGGCGTCGTCGCGGACGTGTGCGACCGCGTCGCCGTGATGCACGACGGCCGCATCGTCGAGACGGGCCCCGCCGGGCGGGTGCTGACCGACCCGCGCGACGACTACACGCGGCGGCTGCTGGACGCCGTCCTGGACGACGCCCCGACCCGCGCTCCCTGGCGCCCCGTGGACCTGGTGAAAGGCGGGCAGGCGTGACGGCGAGCAGGCGTGAGAGGCCGGTACTCGTGGAAGGCGGGCAGGCGTGACCGCGAACGATGAACTGCTGACGGTCGAGGATCTGCGGGTCTCGTTCCCCGGGAAGGGGCGGCGGGCGCCGCGCAACGAGGTGCTGCGGGGCGTGTCGCTGGACGTCCGCCCAGGTGAGACGGTCGGCCTGGTCGGCGGGTCCGGGTCGGGCAAGACGACGATCGGGCGGGCGATCCTCGGGCTCGTCCCGGTCGAGTCGGGCGCGATCACGTTCGCGGGCGAGCGCATCGAGCGGGCGTCGGCCCGGCGCCGGCGCGCGCTGAGCCGCAACATCCAGGTCGTCTTCCAGGACCCCTACACCTCGCTGAACCCGTCGCTGACCATCGGCGACACGCTGTCGGAACCGCTGCTCGCCCAGGGCCGCACCCGCGCGGACGCGCGGCGAAAGGTCGGCGAGCTGCTGGACCGCGTCCGGCTCCCGGCGGACGCCGCCGACCGGCTGCCGCGCGAGTTCTCCGGCGGGCAGCGGCAGCGCGTCGCGATCGCCCGCGCGCTCGCGATCGGCCCGAAGCTGATCGTGTGCGACGAGCCGGTGTCGGCGCTCGACCTCACCACGCAGAAGACCGTCCTCGACCTGTTCCTGGAGCTGCAGGAGCAGACGGGCGTCGCGTACCTGTTCATCTCGCACGACCTGGCGGTGATCCGGGTCGTGAGCCACCGGGTCGCGGTCGTCCACCAGGGCGAGATCGTGGAGACGGGCGCCGCGGCCGAGGTGACGTCCCGGCCGCGGCACTCCTACACGCGGGCGTTGATGAAGGCGGCCTCCTACGGCGCGAACACGGTGGCGGAGCGGTAGTAGCCGGTGAGCCCGAGGCGCTCCCATCCGGCGCCGTGCCCGGCGACGCGCCGCCGGTAGTCGTCCCAGCCGGTGCGTTCGGGCGTCCATGCCTTCTCCGCGATGCCCGCCAGCCGGGGGAGCAGCAGGAACGCGAGGTCGTCGAAGTCCTTGACGGTCTCGCACCAGATGGCCGCCTCGACGCCGGCGAGGCGGGCGCCGTCCGGGATCTCGGTCAGCGTGCCGGGCGTCCAGTCGAACAGCTCGCGGCAGGTGCGGGTCGGGTAGGAGTCGTGGCCGACCTCCGTCCGGCGCCCGGTCTGGGCGGCGTCCACCGAGTCGTCGGCGTACTGGCGGTCGAGGTACAGGAAGCTGCTGGCGGAGGCGAGCACGGGCGTCCCGGCCGCGACCGCCTTCGGGACGTCGTCCGCCGCCTGCGCGAACGTCTCCGCGACGACCTCCAGCAGCGCGTGGTGCTCGGCCGGTGTCTTCGCGCGGGCCGCGTCCAGGTCGAACTCGTCGCCGGCGCCGATCCACGCCTGCGCGATGTCGTGCGGCGTCAGCGCGCCCGACCGGGCGGTCTCCTGCCAGCCCGCGACCTTCTTGCCCGTCGCCCTCGCGATCTCCAGCGCACGCGCGACGAACTGCTCGTACAGGTCGTCCGGCATGCCGAACGCCTCGTCCCCGCCGAGGTGTAGGTACGCGCCGGGGGTGAGCGCGGCGACCTCCCCCAGCACGTCTTGGACGAACCGGAACGTCACCTCGGCGCGCGGATCGAGGTAGGCGAGGTACTTGTGCGGCGGCTCCGCGTCCCCCTGCAGCTCCGGGTAGGCGCGGACGGCCGCGAGCACATGACCGGGCATGTCCAGTTCGGGCACGACGGTGACGTACCGGGCGGCCGCGTAGGCGACGATCTCCCGGTAGTCGTCCTGCGTGTAGTGCGGAAGGTCGCCGGTCAGCCGCGGCCACGCCTCGATCTGCAACCGCCACGCCTGGCTGTCGGACAGGTGCAGGTGCAGCACGTTGAACTTGTAGAAGGCCAGCAGGTCGATGACCTTCTTGACCTGCTCGACGGTGAAGAAGCGCCGCACCACGTCCAGCGACAGACCGCGCCACGCCCACGCCGGGCCGTCCGCTATCCGCGTCCCGGACGCCGTGAAGCCGCCGCCGTCCTGCTCCGGCCGGAGCAGCTGCGCGAACGTCATGGCGCCCCGGAACAGCCCCTCGGCCGAGGACGCGGTAACGGTGGCGCCGCGCTCACGCACGTCCAGCTCGTACAGCTCGCGCCCGGCGTCGCCCTCGTCCAGCGGGTCGATCCCCTGGACGCGCGCGACGTCGGCGACCGGCGGATCCCGCAGCAGCACGAGGTTGAGGTCGCCCTCTCCGCCGACCTGGAGGACGGGTTCGGCGCCGTGCAGCGTGCGGAGCACGTCCACGACGACCTCGCCCAGCTCGCGCAGGCCGTCGGACGGCACGGCGACCCGGGGTTCGACGCCCAGCCGGAGCACCGGCCCTCCGACCGGCGTCACTCGCTGGGGCAGGGGCACGAGACCGGCGATATCACTCACACCCCATTTTCTACCACGTGGTAAGTAACGGGGTCACGCGTGCTCGGCGGGCTGCACCAGCGGGCGCAGCAGCGTCGCCTGGACGCGCTGGTCCTCGCTGACGCCCGTCATCGGGTACTTCTGCGCCGTCTGGAGATGCCCGCGCAGCAGCCGGGCGACGCCCTCGGCGTCACCCTCCTCGATGAGCGCGAGCGCCTGCGCGTGCTCGTCCAGGGCCTGGCGGCGCAGCGCGGGCTCCGGGAAGAACCCGGCGCGGGTCGCGTGCTCGGACCAGTCGCGCTCCTGCGCCGTCCACAGCGTCTCCAGCGCGCCCGCCACCACGAACAGCGTCTCGTTCCCGCACAGCCGGACGATCGCCTCGTGGAACTCGCGGGACGCCGGCGTCGCGCGCTTCTCGTCCCCCGTCTCGACGGCGTGCACGAGGCTCTCGTGCGCGCGCCGCAGCTCCGGGACGACGGCCGTGTGCCGGTCCGGGCGCTGCGCGCACAGCGCCGCGCAGAACGGCTCGATCTGCTGGAGCGCGAACCCGACGTCCGGCAGCGCCGCCTGCCGCGACTCCAGCACGAGCGCCAGCATGTAGGCGACGCTGTCGCGCTTCGGCGCGTGCACCACCGAGCCGCCGGTATTGCCGCGCCGGACGGTGATCAGCCCCTCGGTCTCCAGGATGCGCAGCGCCTCCCGCGCGGCGAGCTTGCTGACCCCGAACTCCTCCAGCAGGTCCGACTGCTTGGGCAGCAGGCTGCCGTCGGGCAGCTCACCGCGCAGGATGCGGGCCCGCAGCGTGTCGGCGAGCAGGTCCGCGACCCGCGGCTGGCGCATCTGCGCGCGCGGCTCCGGGGTGCCGGTGTCCTCCACCGTGTCCGTGTCCTCTCGGATGTCGTCTCATCGGTTCTCGTCATGCGCGTCTCATCTTCCACCCGGCGGCGACGCCGCGTGGGAGTCCGCGTGCAGCACCGCCTCCGCCTGCCCGGCCGTGACGCCCATGGCGCGCTGGTAGGCGGCGTCCAGCTCCCGGCCGCCCTCCACGGGCCCCGTCACCTGGCCGCGCAGCAGCACGTAGCCGCGGTCGAGCCGGTCGCGGATCGCGCCGATGGACGGCTCGACGACCACGACCACGGTGCCCTCCTCGGCGAGCCGCCGGGCGGTGTCCATCAGCTCCGCCACGATCAGCGGGGCGAGGCCGGTGGACATCTCGTCCAGCAGCAGCGCCTTCGGCGAGCCCATCAGGGCGCGGGACACCGCGAGCATCTGCTGCTCGCCGCCGCTCAGCACCCCGGCGAGCGCGCGGGCGCGCTCCCGCAGCACCGGGAACCGGTCGAGCGCCGTCTCGACCTCGGCGCCCTTCAACCCCAGCGTGTCGGCCATGACCTGGAGGTTCTCCCGGACGGTCAGGCGCGGAAAGATCTGCCGTCCCTGCGGGACGATCGCGAGCCCGCGGCCGGCGCGGCGGGCGGCGCTCAGCCCGCTGATGTCCTCCCCGTCCAGCGTCACCCGGCCGGTCGCCGCGACGGACCCGTACGCGGCGAGGAGCAGGCTCGACTTCCCCGCGCCGTTCGGCCCGACCAGGCCGGTGACGGCGCCGCCGGTGAAGGTGAGGGACGCGTCCGCGACGGCTACGGACTCCCCGTACCGCACCGAAACGCCCTGCAAGGTCAGCTCATGGGGCAACGGTCTCACCACCGGTTCCGAAGTAGACGTCCTGCATCTCGGGGCTCGCCAGGCACTCGGCCGGGTCGCCGTCGAACACCACCGTGCCGGAGCGCAGCAGCATGATCCGGTCGACCAGGGACGCGACGATGTCCACGTTGTGGTCGACGAGGATGATCCCGCAGCCCGCCGCGCGCACCTTCCGGACCGCCGCCGAGATCGCCGCGATGCCGTTGGCGTCGGCGCCCGCGAACGGCTCGTCCAGCAGCAGCACCGACGGGTCCTGCGCGAGCGCCCGCGCGACCTCGACGAGCCGCTGCTCGCCGAGCGTGAGGTCGCCGCAGCGGCGGCTCAGGTCGCCGAGTTCGAGGGACTCGGCGACATGCCGCAGCGTCCCCTCGAACCGCGACCCGGCCGGCCGGACCGCGCCCGCGGCGAGCCCCGCGATGAGCCCGCCGACCCCGGCGAGCTTGCGCGCGGCGGCGCCGAGCAGGATGTTCTCCCGGACGGTCAGGTCGTGCGCGAGGTGCGGGTGCTGGAACGTCCGCGCGAGCCCGGCGCGGGCCCGCCGCGACGGCGGCCCGCTGAGCTTGCGGCCCCGGATCGTGAGCGTGCCCCGGTCGGCGGGCTGGGCGCCGTCGAGCAGGTCCACCAGCGTCGTCTTCCCGGCGCCGTTCGGCCCGATCAGGCCGAGCACCTCACCGCCGGACAGCCGCAGGTCGACGCCGTCGACCGCGTGGACCCCGCCGAAGCTCTTCCCGAGCCCGCGGCCTTCGAGGAGAAAGGTGCCGGTCATCGTGTCCCTCCCGTACGCGTGAGCAGGCCGCGCAGCAGCCGGGCGCCCTGCCCGGCATAGCCCAGGATGCCGCGCGGCGCGATCAGCAGGACCGCCAGCACCGCGACCCCGAAGATCAGCGACCCGGCGCGCTCGAAGATCTGCAGGTTGAACGTCAGCTCCACGACCAGGACCGCGCCCAGCACCGCGCCCCACGCCGACCCCTGCCCGCCGAGCAGCGGCATGAAGATCGCCAGCATGACCAGGTGCAGGGTGAAGGTGTCCGGCCCGATCGTCTGGTTGGCGGTGGTGAACAGCCCGCCGCCGACGGACGCGATCGCCGCGCCCGCGCCGAGCACGGTCAGCCGCAGCGCCGGGACGCCGATCCCGGCCGCCTCGACCGCCGCCGGGACGTCCCGCGAGCTCTGCAGCGCGACGCCGAACGGGGACCGGCGGATCCGGTCGACGGCGACCGCCGTGATCCACACGACCAGCAGGGTGAGGGCGATGAACGTCCGCCGGTCCAGCTCCGTCCCGAAGAAGGTGAGGGGGCGGATGGAGCCGATGCCGAGCGCGCCGCCGGTGAGGTCCTTCGCGTCCAGCAGGAAGCTCTGGAACGCCATGCCGAACAGCAGCGTCACGGCCGCGAGGTAGAAGCCGGACAGCCGCCGCGTCGCGAACCCGAGCGCGACCGCGAGCACGGCGGACGCGATGGCGCCGAGCAGGTACGCGACGGGCAGCGGCCAACCGGTCTTCGTCGCGACGAGCCCGACCGCGTACCCGCCGATCGCGACGTAGGCGCTGTAGGCCAGCGACAGCGCGCCCGCCAGATTGAACGGCAGGTACATGCCGAGCGCCAGCAGCGCGTACGTCGCGCCGAGCAGCGCGAGGTCCTGCCGGAACAGGTCGCCGCCCGCCCAGGCGATGACGCCGAGCGTCAGCACCAGCGTGCCGAGGATGCGCGCCGTCTCCGCCGACCGGACCCACCCGAGCGACCCGGCCGCCCCCTTCCGCACCGATACCGCACTCATACGCGAACCTTCCGAACGAACAGCCCATTGGGCCGCAGGGCGAAGAACAGGATGGCCACCGCGAGAACCGCGTAGTCGAGCGAGGCGCTGCCCAGGTAGTAGGGGACGAACGTCTGGGCGAGCGCCAGCAGGAGCCCGCCGGCCAGCGGCGCCCACACCGAGCCCGTCCCGCCGATGACGAGGGCGAGGAACCCCGACAGCGCCCACCCGAAGCCGGACTGGAAGCTCACCCCCGCCTTCGCGGAGAACAGCTGCCCGGCGAGCCCGACGACGAGGCCGGCGAGCGCGAACGCGACCAGCCGGACCCGTCCGACCGGCATCCCGAGGGTGCGCG
Organism: Actinomadura geliboluensis; assembly: GCF_005889745.1. Lineage (GTDB taxonomy): Bacteria > Actinomycetota > Actinomycetes > Streptosporangiales > Streptosporangiaceae > Spirillospora > Spirillospora geliboluensis. The sequence continues at coordinate 14,822 of NZ_VCKZ01000043.1, read as the reverse complement.
CCGCCTCCCGGTTGCTGCCGACGGCGCGCAGGATGCGGCCGTACTTGGACTTGCGCGTCCACACCCACACGCCGGTGAACGAGACGAGCGTGCAGGCGACGAGGACGAGCGTCTGCCCGTCCACGGTGACGAAGCCGAGGTCGAGGTCGAAGCCCGGCAGCCACGACCGGCCCGGCATGAGCTGGCGCCCGAACAGCGTGCCCGCGAGCTGCTCGACCGCGAACAGCACCGCGACCACGGCGATGAGGGACGGCAGTTCGCCGCCGCCGGTGCGCGCGTCGATCGGCCGCACCAGCGCGATCTCGGTGACGACCGCGAGCACGGCGGCGATCGCGATGCCGAGCACGGCCGCGAAGCCGAGCGGCCAGCCCTGCTTCGCCATCAGCCAGGACGCCGTGAGGCCGGAGAACATCGCGAACGGCCCGAGCGCGAAGTTGAAGAAGTCGGCTCCTTCGAGGACCAGGTAGTAGCCGAGGGCCACCAGTCCGAAGAAGCACCCGATCTGGACGACGGAGACCCACAGTTGCGCAGACATCCCGCTCCTTCTGAGCTGCTTCTGTGGGATCTTATGTTTAAAAGAAAGCTATGACAATGATAACTTCAGGGCAGCTTGGGAGACCGGGGAGGCAGCTGTGACCAGTCCGTTCGACGCGGCGACCGCCGAGGAGTACCGGGCGGCCGGATGGTGGGGCACGACGACCGTCACCGGCCACGTCCGCCGCCACGCGGCCGAGCGCCCCGCCGCCACCGCCTACACGACTCCGGACGACACCCTCACGTGGGCCGAGTACGAGCGGAACTCGACGACCCTCGCCCGCCACCTCGCCGCCCTCGGCCTACCGCCCGGCGACCGCGTCGCCGTCCTCCTCCCCGACGGCCCGGCCTGGCACGTCGCCGCCGTGGCGGCGGAGAAGGCCGGCCTCGTCCTGGTCGGCGTGGGCGCCCGAGCGGGCCACCGCGAACTGCGTCACCTCCTGGAGCGCACCGGCTCCCGCGCCCTGATAACCCTCGCGACCCACCGCAACGAACCAGCCTCCGCCCTGGTGGAGGCCCTACGCGCGGACGACCTCCCCCTGGACCGGCACATCGTCATCGACCGCCTGGGCGTCCCCGCCGACCCCCGCCCCGGCGACATCACCGGCCGCGCCCTGGGCCCGGACGACCTGTCCATCCTGAACTCGACGTCCGGCACGACGGGCCTGCCGAAATGCGTGACCCACACGCAGAACCGCTGGTTCTACTTCCACGAACTGGCCCGCCGCGCCGGAGACCTGAACCCGTCCGACGTCTTCATGGGCGCCGTCCCGTCCCCGTTCGGCTTCGGCCTCTGGACGGCGCACTTCTCCCCCGCCGCGCTGGGCGTCCCGACCGTCCTCATGGAGAAGTTCGACGCGCACACCGCGCTCGACCTGATCGAACGGCACCGGGTGACCGTCCTGCACTGCGTGAGCACGCAGTTCATCATGCTGCTCAACGCCCAGGCCGAACGCGAACGCGACCTCTCGTCCCTGCGCTGCATGTTCACGGGCGGCGAGGCCGTCCCCTACGACCGGGCGGCCCGGTTCGAGGAGACGACGGGCGCGAAGGTCCTGCAGTTCTACGGCTCGAACGAAACGGGCGCCCTCAGCCACACGAGCCTGACCGATACCCGCGAACACCGCCTCCGCACCGCGGGGCGCGTCATCCCCGAAATGCGGGTGCGCCTCTTCGACCCGTCCGACGGCTCCGACATCACCGGCTCGGGCCGCCCCGGCCAACCGGCCTGCAAGGGCCCGGCGACCTGCCCCGGCTACTACGACGACCCCGAAGCGAACAAGGCGCTCTACACCCCCGACGGCTGGATGCTCATGGCCGACATCGTCGAGATCGACGACGACGGCTACCTCCGCGTCGTGGGCCGCCTGAGCGACCTCATCATCCGAGGCGGCAAGAACATCAGCGCGGCCGCCGTCGAGGAAGAGGTGGGCACCCACCCCTCAGTAGCCCTGGCCGCCGCCGTGGCGATGCCGGACGAAGTCTTCGGCGAACGAGTCTGCGTCTACGCCGAACTGCACCCGGGCACAAAGCTCACCCTGGAAGACCTGACCGCCCACCTCACCGACCGAGGCGTCTCCCGCGAATGGCACCCGGAACACCTCATCGTCCTGGACGCCCTCCCCCGCTCCTCCGGCGGCAAGGTGGCCAAGGGCGCCCTACGCCAAGACATCCGCACCCGCCTCACCCCCTGACCAGCGCTCATCCGCACTCGGTCAGCACCAGAACGGCACGCCGAGCAGCATCGGGATCAGCGCCGCCGAGCGCGTCCAGCAGCCCGTCCAGCTCAGTCGCCGAGATGTGGACACGTCCGACGGCCCGCCAGACACCATGCCCATCCCGCCCGATCGTCCACTCCGGGAAGAGGTGCTGAACCAGCAGCAGCATCACGTGCTCGTCCATCGCCCGCTCAGCGAAGCTTGGCCCACGTGACCTTGCCACCCTCGTCGAGCGGCCGGACGCCCCAGTCGTGGACGAGTTCGGCCACCAGCAGCAGCCCCCGTCCGGAGGAGGCGGCGTAGTTCTCCGGCTGGATCTCCGGCCGCCCTTCCCCGTCGTCCCGCACCTCCACGACGGGACGGCCGTCACGCCCGTCCCGGAACACCCGAACGACGATCTGCCCCTTCCCGTGCAGGTAGCTGTTGGTGACCAACTCGCACACCACGAGCCGGCCCACGTAGTCGTCCGCGATCCCCCACTCGGCGAACCGCTCACCCAGCCACGTCCGCGCGAGGCCGGGAGCTTCGCTGTCTGGATCGAGGACGAGCGTGGACGGAGCCTCTGGGGCGAGCGCTGTTTTTGCCATGGCTGTGACCTAACGTCTCCGGGATTGAAACGGCCACCATTCAGCCACCAGACAGGCGCGGAGCGTAACAAAGCGCAGGTGGAGCAAGACAAGTCTGCACCCGCGAGTTCACCCGACTTGCTAGCCGGTTGAGTCCCGGTTGAGGGACGATGACGCTATGACACCGCGCCGTTACAGGGCCAAGGTGAGTCCGGCCCTCCTCCCGTTCGGTCGCCGGCTCCGCCGATTCCGCGAGGCAAAGGGCTGGAGTCAGGAGAGCCTCGCCCGCAGGGCTCGGGACGGCGAAGGCGTCACCCCGCAGTACATCGGAGCGATCGAGACCGGTCGGACCCGCTGCACCCGTGAGTTCGCCGAAGCCATGGACAAAGTCTTCGAGGCGGACGGCGAACTGGTCGCCCTGTGGGATGACTTGGTGAAAGACTCGGCCTTCCCAGTGTGGTTCGACTGGGTGAGCATCGAAGAGGCGGCCGTGGAGCTGGTCTCCTACAGCCTCGGCCTGGTCCATGGCCTGCTTCAGATTCCGGAGTACGCCAACGTCCTGCTGTACGGCGACGAAGAGGCCGTAGAGGCCCGGATGAGGCGGCAAGACATCCTTTCCCGGGTGGAACCGGCCCCGCCCGGTTGCTCGTTCCTCATAGACGAAGCCGTCCTTCAGCGTGAGGTCGGCAACCCGCAGATCATGTACGACCAACTGAACCACCTGGTCGAGATGTCCAGCTCAAACCTGTCCATCCAGGTCGTCCCCATGCGGGGTGATCACCTCGGTAGCATCGGCTCGTTCACGATCGCGACGCTTGAGGACCTTCGGGAAGTCGCCTATGTCGAATGCTTCGCTCGCGGCTTCACCATGGAGGACAGCGAGGACGTGGGAGCAATGCGCCGGGCGCTTCGAGAGATCCGCTCGTTGGCGCTCCCCACGGGCATGTCGAGAGACCTGATTCGCAGAACGGCGGAAGAACGATGGAAGATCTGAACGCCCAGTGGCGCAAGTCCAGCCACAGCGGAGGCAACGGAGGCGAGTGCATCGAGGTCGCCAACCTCACGGGGACGATCGGCATCCGCGACAGCAAGAACCCCGACGGCCCGAAACTCCTGGTCGCCCGCGCCGAGTTCGTTGCGCTTCTCGCAACCTTGAAGCACTGACATCCCGGTCATCAGGAGGCAAGACGTGGAAGCGAGCAGGCCCGTCTGGCGGAAGTCCACTCGCTCGACTTCTACCGGGGGCGAGTGCGTAGAACTGGCCACTCTCCCGGAGGGCGTGGGCGTCCGCGACTCCAAGGACCCCGACGGCCCAAAACTGGTCATACGGCGCGCCGAGTTCGCTGCCCTCCTTTCGTCCCTGAAGCGTTAGCTCGATCGCGTAGGAGCCCCGGCCTCTTCGAGAGTCCGGAGCTTCTGTGCGGCCCGAAGGCATGACAGGGGATCCCGTTGAGTGGCCTTCCCGCACCGGATGGACTCGCCGAGGTACTGCACCCGCACACCGGTGCCCTGGTCGGCGTCGAGCCGACCGAGCGCGGTTTCTCCTCGGACCTCACCGCCCTGGTGACCGGAGAGAAAGGCGAATGGTTCGTCAAGGCGGTCCGCAACCGCCCCGGCGGCCGACGCGAGTCCCTGGTCCGGGAAGGTCTCATCAACCCGCACGTCCACCCGATCTCCCCGGCCGTGCAATGGCAGTCCGAGAGCCTCGAATGGCTGGCGCTCGGGTTCGAGGCCGTTGACGGCCGCCACGCCGACTTCGCGCCCGGCTCGTCCGACCTTCCAGCCGTCGTGGACGTCCTCACCCGCATCGGCGCTCTGCCGCTGCCCGACATCGCAGCCGACTGGCACGAGACCCGCTGGGACCGGTACACCGATCGGCCCGACCTGTTCCAGGGCGACGCCCTGCTCTACACCGACATCCATCCCTCGAACATCCTCATTGGACACCGGGTATGGGCGGTCGACTGGGCGTGGCCTACACGCGGCGCCGCCTTCATCGACCCGGCGCTTCTGGTGCTCCAGCTCGTCGCGTCCGGACACGGGCCGAAACAGGCCGAGGGGTGGGTGTCGGACTGCGCTGCATGGAAGGGGGGCAACCCGGCGGCGATCGACGCTTTCGCCGACGCCAACGCGTCCATGTACACCACGCTCGCCGACCGGCGTCCGGCCGCCACATGGCTCGCCGCGATGGCCGCAGCCGCCCGCACGTGGTCCGCCTACCGCCGGTAGCCGAACCCGCTCGGCAAGGTACGCCCTTCGTCAATGAGGGCGGCGGCACGGAAAAGCAGGTGAGGGCGTTGCCTCTTCACTGAGACGATCGCGAGACCGCTGATCATCTCTAGAGGAGTCCTCATGGCCCGTGCCGTCACCTTGATCCGTTCCGCGTCGCTCTCGGACGTCGCCGAGTACGCGTACGCCGCCACCGCGCCCGCCGACGCGCGGCTCATCTTCCTCGCGGGGTCGTGCCCGCTCAACGCGGACGGCTCCACGGCCGCGATTGGCGACTACGCGGGGCAGGCTGCCAAGTGCATCGACAACCTCCGGACCGCCCTCGCGGACGCCGGCGCCTCACTGGAGGATGTCATCAGCACGCGTGTCCTCGTTGCGTCCACCCGCCAGGAAGACCTGGTGACGGCCTGGCAGGTCGTCCGCGACGCGTTCGGTGACCACGACGTGCCCAGCACCCTGATGGGCGTGACCGTCCTCGGCTACCACGACCAGCTGGTGGAGATCGAGGCCGTCGCAGCGGTCGTCGACTGACGCAGGACATGCTCGGCGGCAGGCGCCCTTGCCCTACCTGGCCCTCGGACCTCCTGGACGGGAGGCCCGAGGGCCGGTGAGCGGTCAGAACACGGGATTGACGAACGCGGTGGTCTCCCAGTAACTGCCGTTCGGGAGTCGCGCCGTGAGGGTGGAGTACGCGAAGTCGCTCACCACCGACGTCGTTCCATGGACGGTGGCCGAGGACTGGCCCGCCGGGATGGTCACCTCAGCGGGGAGCTGGACGACCGGATCGCTGCTTTCCAGCTGGACGGTGATCGGCACGCTCGTGGCCGTCCCGAGGCGGACGGTGCCCTCGAACGGCTCCCCACCAGTGATATCCCACGGCCAGAGATCGAACCCGACGACGCCGGGACGCACTCGGACGGTGTGGCTCCGGGTCCCTACTCCCTCGATGTTCGCCGTGATGGTGACGTCGCCATCGATATCGGGCGGCATCGATACCTGGACCTGAGATGTCCCGGAGCGGCCTTCCGAGTACTGCCGAGGACTGGGCAGGTTGCGGAGTTTCGGGTTGTCGGAACTGAAAGTGACCGTAATTCCACCGTGCGGCACAGGGTTCGGCAGGTTCAGGGTCATGTTGTAGTAGACCCCGCCGTACGTCTCGGCCGGTCCGGTGAAGCTCCAGTCGCCGGGGTCGTAGTTCCACGCGAGAAGCTTGATGGTGGCGCTGAGGCTCTGGCCGGGAAGCTTGGCGGTCACGGTGGCGTCCGCGTCCTCGGGAATGCGCGTGCTCTTCACCAGCGGAACGCCGATGCCTAGGGCACCGCGGGGAATCGTGACACTGGCCGGAAGCTTCAGGGCCGGGTTGTCGCTCTCCAACGAGATGACCCTTCCGCCCTCGGGTGCCGTCCCGTTGATGCCGACGGTGAGGTACACGTCGTCGCCGCTGACGACCTCCGAATAACCACCGAAGTCGACGAACTTCAGTCCGGGCTGGAGGGTGACCGGTTGCGTCAGCGTCCGGCCGCGCAGTTCCGCCGTCAGGTCGACGGAGAGGTCACCGTAGATGTAGTCCGGCTGGTGCGTGTGGATGGGGAAGGCCGCCTCGGTCGCTCCGGCCGGCACCACGACCCTGTCCGGCACGCTAACCCAGGACGTGTCCGCGGACGTCATCGCCACGACGAGCGGAACCGGCGACGGGCAACTCACCCTCAGGACGCCCTGCGCCTCTGCCCCCGAATGGATTTTCTCGCTCGGCAGATCCAGTGCTTTGAGCCAGGGGCCGCACGCGGTGGGCGACACCTCGGCGACGGCCGGTGACGCCAGGCCCGAGAATACGAGCATGACGGCCGCCAGTGCGGCCAGCACCGCCCTCCGTCTTCCTAAACGATTCACGATCCCGCCCTCTTCGAAACAGTGCATGAAAGAGTTCCGGGCCAAGATCGTAAGCGGGTGGGTGCCGCTGCGGCATCACATTTTTTGCAGCGATGGATGTGCTGCCGTTACTTCAGTGGCGGTAGGAGCGGTAGCGGCCCGGGGGTGTGCCGAACTCTCGTTTGAAGGCGTTGGCGAAGGCGTACTCCGAGGCGTATCCGACGCGTTTTGCGATCGCGGCCAGGGGGACGTCTTCGCGGGTCAGGATGCGCGCTGCCGTTGTCAGGCGCCACCAGGTGAGGTAACCGAGTGGGGCGCGTCCGACCAGGGTCGTGAAACGGCGTGCGAATGCGGCTCTGGACAGGCCCGCCGTTTTGCCCAGTTCTTCGACCGTCCAGGGCCTCGCGATGTCGTCGTGCATGGCGCGCAGCGCCGCGCTGACGCCGGGGTCGCCGAGGGCACCGGCCCATCCGGTATCCGGCTGCTCCTCGTACCAGGCCCGCAGGATGAAGAGCAGCAGCGTGTCGAGCAGGGCCGGGACGGCGGCGTCCGTGCCGGGGCCGGGACGTTCCAGCTCGGCGGCGAGCAGGTCGATCGCGGCCCGGAGGTGTGGATGCCGGCCGGTCCCGGCGGGGAGATGGATGGTCTCGGGGAGGTCGTCCAAGAGCGGGTGTGAGCGCGCCCGGTCTGTGCGGTAGGCCCCGCAGAGTGTGACTGCGTCCGCGTCCTCGTCGTCGTGGGCGGTCACCTCGTTCAGGGCGATCCGCTCGTAGGACTGCAGCGGCCTGGACGGGTCGTCGGTCAGGCCGTGGGGGCTGCCCTGGGGCAGGAGCACCACATCGCCGGGGCTGACCCGCACCGGCTCGCCGGTCGGCGGCACCAGCCAGCCCGTCCCGGCGAGCATCACATGGAACCCGGCGGCGGGCGAGGCGTGGAACCAGCCGCCCCACGGCGCCCGCTTGGCGGACCGGGCCGAATGCGGGAGGCCCGTCCGGACGGAGGCGATCACGTCACTGAGCACGTCCATCTGAGACGCTCACGTATCTAAGGGAGATTGTGGATTATTCACAGTCTCATACCGGGCCCCTAGGTTCGAACCCATGAAGAAGATCGCAATCTACGGCGCGTACGGCTACCAGGGGCGGCTCGTCCTCGACGAGCTGGAGCGGCGCGATGCCGAGGTCGTCCTAGTGGGGCGTAGCGCAGAGCGGCTCGCCGGCGTCGGCGGGGGCCACGAGACCCGTACCGCCGGGATCGACCATGACGAGCTCGTCGCCGCCTTCCGGGGCGTGGACGCGGTCGTCAACTGCGCGGGGCCGTTCACCCCGGCGGGGACGACCGTCGTCCGCGCCGCCATCACTGCCGGATGCCACTACGTCGACACCTCGGGCGAGCAGCTCCACATCAAGAGCGTCTATGACGGTTGTTCGGAGGACGCGCGGCGGGCGGGAGTGATCGTCACGCCTGCGATGACCGACGGCGGCGTTCCCGGAGACCTCCTCGCCCGCCTCCTGGCCGATCATCTCGGCGGCGGGCCGCTGGACGAGGTCCTGACCGGGCACTCCGCGGTCGGCGGCGGAGGGATGTCCCGTGGTTCGATGCGGTCGCTTCTCGGGACGGCGGACGTCGTCAAGTCCGGCGGCCTCGTCTATGAGGGCGGAGTGTGGAGCGCCGATGCCGCGCCTCGGCTCGCCGACCTGGAGTTCCCCGGCCGAGGCGTGGTGCCGATGTCCAGGTTCGCGCTGCCGGAGGTCGCCAGCATCCCCCGGCATGTCCGGGTCGAGAACGTCCAGGGGTTCGTCGAAGCCGATCTGGCCGCGCGGTTCTCCGGCGCGACCGTGCCCGAGGAGGCCGTCAACGCGTTCCCGGAGGGGCCGGACGCCGTCGCCCGGCAGGGGCAGCGGTGGACGGTCGTCGTGGTGGCCACGACCCTGGACGGCCGCCGCGCCACAGGGATCGCCCAGGGCTTCGACACGTACGGCACGACCGCGGCGATCGCCGCCGAGGGCACGCTCAGGCTCGACGGTCCTGCCGGGGTCCGGGCGCCTGCCGAGGTGCTTTCGGCGGCTTCGTTCCTGGACGCCCTCGCCACCCACGGAGTCACCTGGAGGATCACATAGCGGCTTCGAGGAGATCGCGCATGGGAGGTGGGACGGGGACGGCCTTCTCCGGGGTGTGCGGGTCTACGCAGACGAGGGTGAGGGTGGCCGTGCTGGCTCGCGTGCCATCCTCGCAGATGAAGTCGCCGCGCATGGTGAAGGACGTGCGCCCCACACGGGACGCGTAAAGGCGGCATTCGACCTGGTCGAAGAGGGTGATGGTGCGCTCGTACTCGGCGGACGCGGCGCGGGTGACTACGGCGACGCCGAGGCGGGACGGGAGTTCGTCGAAGCGGAGGCCCCGCAGGAACCACCACTCGGTGTGGGTGCGTTCCATCCAGCGCTGGTAGTTGGCGTAGTAGACGATCCCGGCGGGATCGCAGTCGCCGTACGACAGGCGGAACGTCACCCGGTGCAGCGGTTCGTCCGGCACAGTTGCTCCCTTTGCAGATGCTAAGATTTAGATGTTAAGGGCCGTTCGGCCCATCTCACTCATCACCGGGGGAATGGTGAACGGAACGCGCCCGGCGCGCATCCGGCAGCCCCGGCTCGCCGACATGGTCGCCTCCGTCCTGCGCGAGCGCATCGTCAGCGGCGAGCTGGCGGACGGCGAGATCATCGGCCCGCAGGACGACCTGCTCGCCGAGTTCGGGGTCAGCAAGCCGTCCATGCGGGAGGCGCTCCGGATCCTGGAGTCCGAGGGCCTCATCACCGTGCTGCGCGGCAACAAGGGCGGCGCGGTCGTGCACGTGCCGCGGACGGAGACGGCCGCGCAGGCCATCGACCTGGTGCTGCGGTCCCGGCAGTCGGCGCCCGATGACATCGCGGTCGCGCTGGTGCGGCTCGAACCGGTGTGCGCGGGGCTGTGCGCCGAGCGTCCCGACCGGGCGACCAGCGTGATCCCGGCGCTGGAGGCGGCGCAGCGGGACGTCGAGGCCAACCTGGACGACCTGATCGGGTTCGTGCGGGCGGCGCGGGAGTTCCACGCGCAGCTCGTGTTCGGGTGCGGGAACGCCGCGATGGCGGTCGCGGTGGGCGCGCTCGAACGGCTCTGGACCACCGCCGAGCAGGAGTGGGCGGGCGCCGCCGCCGGGCGCGGCGAGTTCCCCGGGCTCGACCAGCGCTCCGACGGGGTGCGGGCGCACCACCGGCTGATCAAGCTGATCGCGGACGGCGACGCCGCGGGCGCCGAGCGCGCCGCGCGGCGTCACCTGACCGCGGCCCAGTGCCACGTCCTGAACTAGTCACAGCGCCTGAACTGGTCACACCGACCAGGCGAGCGGCAGCGCGGACGGCCCCCACATCATGAAGGAGTCGACGCGGGTCGGCTCGCCGTCCAGGCGTAGGTCGGGCAGGCGCTCGCCCAGGAGGCGCAGAGAGATGCGCGCCTCCAGGCGGGCGAGTGCAGCGCCCGGGCAGAAGTACTGGCCCACGCCGAAGGAGAGGTGCCGGCGGCGCAGGTCGTTCAGGTCACGGTCTAGGCGGAACGTGTCGGGGTCTTCCCACGCGTCAGGGTCGCGGTTGGCGGACGCGTAGAGGCCCTGCACCTTGGAGTTCTCCGGGATCTCCACGCCGTGCAGGACGACCGGTCGTGTGTTGGTGCGGTACAGGCCGAGGACGGGTGGGTCGTAGCGGAGGCTCTCCTCCACGGCCGCGTCCACCAGGCCCGGGTTCGCCCGGACGTCCTCCCAGAGGCCGAGGTCTAGAAGGCGCCACACCGCGTTCGCGATGAGGGACGTTGTGGTCTCGTTGCCTCCTACTAGGAGCAGCAGGATGAGCGGCAGCAACTCCTCGTCGGTGAACGGGCGGCCGTCGTTCTCGGCGGTGAGGAGGGCGGTGAGCAGATCGTCCGGCAGTGCCTCCGGGCCGCCCGAGCCCAGGGTCTCGCGGCGCTCCGCCAGGATCCCGCCGAAGTAGGCGTCGATCTTGGCTCGGGCGGCGCCCTGGACGGCCGGGTCGGCGGCGTTCTGCCCGGCCATGAACTGGTCCGACCACGCCTTGAAGTCGGCCCGGTCGGCGGACGGCACGCCGAGGATCTTCGCGATCACCAGGACGGGCAGCGGCACCGCGAACGCCTCGCACAGGTCGGCGCGGCCGTCCGCGGCGAAGCCGTCGACCAGGCCGGCGGCGGTCGCGGTGATCCAGTCCTCCAGCGCGGCGGTGCGGCGGGCCGTGAACGCCGACGTCACCAGCTTCCGGTAGACGGTGTGCTCCGGCGGGTCGGACTTCAGCCCGCCCTCCCGCACGTAGATCGGGCCCTGGCCCCACTCCGACGACCAGAGGCCCCAGTCGTCGAAGAACGCGGCGACGTCGGCGTGCCGCGACAGCGTGTAGAAGCCGCCGTCGCCGAACCCGGCGTGGTGGTGCACCGGGCACTTCTCCCGCAGCGCGCGGTGTGCGGGGGCCGGGGCCTCCAGCACCTCCGGGGAGAACGGGTCGTACTCCCCGGAGGCACCGGTGCCCGACGAGCGCATGACCGTCATCAGAACGCGTTCGGGTCGGCCTGGACCTCGGCCGGGACGGGGTGCCGGTACAGCTCCGCCGCGTTCTGCCAGGTGAAGCGGCGCACGTCCGCCTCGGGCAGCCCGCCGATCTCCGACTCGATGACCGCCTGGGTGTCCGGCCACGTCGAGTCGCAGTGCGGGTAGTCGCTCTCCAGCAGGATGTTCTCCACGCCGATGCGGTCGCGCAGCGCGAACGACGACTGGTCCTCGACGGCGCAGAACCAGAAGTTGCGCTTGAGGACCTCCGCCGGGGTGAGGCCGATGTCCTTCGTCCACGTCCCGTACATGTCGTGGTAGCTGAGCATGTGGTCGAGCCGGTCCATGAGCCCGGCGACCCAGCCGATGCCGCCCTCGCTCAGGCAGATCTTCAGGTCCGGGTAGCGGACGGGCAGCAGCGAGTACAGCCAGTCGACGGCGGCGAACATCGCGTACCCGAAGAACAGCACGCCGACCGTGTCCGGCGGGGCGTCGTCGGCGGTCGCCGGGGACGTCCCCGACGACCCGATGTGCAGGTTCACGACCGTGCCCGTCTCCGCGCACGCCCGCATGATCGGGTCCCAGTACCCGGTGTGCAGGGACGGCAGCCCGAGCTTCTGCGGCGCCTCGGAGAACGTCACCGCCTTGAAGCCGCGCTCGGCGTTGCGGCGGATCTCCTCCGCGCCGAGTTCGGGGTCGAGCAGCCACGGGATCTGGCACGGGATGATCCGGTCCGGGTAGGAGCCGGCCCATTCCTCCAGGTGCCAGTCGTTCCAGGCCCGCACGGACGCGAGCGCCAGCTCCTTGTCGGACGTGGTGAGCTGGAGCCGCTGCCCCGCGAACCCCGGCAGGAACGACGGGAAGTTCAGCGACGCGTAGATGCCGGCGAGGTCCATGTCCTTGATGCGGTGGTGGATGTCCCAGGCGCCGCGCCGCATCTCGTCGAACCGGGACGGCTCGAAGCTGTACTCCGACACGGGACGCCCGACGACCGCGTTGAAGCCGACGTTCGGGAAGTCCTGCCCGTCGTACACCCACACCTCGGCGCCGCCGTCGCGCTCCACGACCTTCGGCGCGCGGTCGGCGAACTTCGCCGGCAGGCGCCCCTCGAACGTGTTCGGCGGCTCCACGATGTGGTCGTCCACGGAGATGACGGTGTACTTGCGGTCGCGCCGCTCGGGCTCCGGCAGCCAGGTGGGCCCCTCGGCGCCCTTGCCGCCGGTGGTGAAGCTCGTGTTGGCGGCGAGGTCGTCGATGTTGATGCTCATCAGTCCACCACCTCCGGGTGGTCGCGGAGCAGTGCGCGCACCGCCCCGTTCCAGAAGAAGTCGGTTCCGCGTTCGAGGAGCGACGCCTTCATGCTGCGTCGCAGGCTAGGGGCCACGAGCGTGTGATCGCGACCCGAGACCAGCACGTCGTACATCAGCCGGCACTGCCGGTCGAGGGTCGCGGACCGGTACGTCGCTTCCTCCACCGACGGGCCGGTCACGATGACGCCGTGGTTGGCGAGCAGCACCACCGACTTGTCGCCGATCCGGTCGGCGAGGTCGGCGCCGAGGTCGGCGGTGGCGACCTCGCCGGTGTACTCGTCCACGAAGGCCAGGTCGCCGTCGAACATCGACCCGGTCTGGTGCAGGAACTCCGGCAGCACGCCGAGCGCCGCGAGCACCGTCGCGTAGTACGGGTGGTTGTGCACCACGGCCCGCACGTCGGGGCGGCGGCGGTGCAGCTCGGTGTGGATGTGAATGGCGGGGGTGACGTCCCACTTGCCGTCGAGGACCTCCGCGTCCGGCGACACCCGGCAGATGTCGGACGCGGAGATCTCCTCCCACCACAGGCCCCACGGGTTGATCAGCAGGTCCTCGGTGCCGTCCACCCGGACGGTGATGTGGCCCGCGATGTTCTCGCTGAACCCCGACCGCCCGAGGATGCGGAACGCGCACGCCAGCTTCTGCCGGTCGTCGAGGTCCCTGCCGATCGGCGGCATCACCCGGGGCGTCCATTCGGCGGCGCCTCCGGCGACCGGCCGCGGCGCGGGGCGAGGCCCGACGTCCAATGTCACGGTTCCTCCCATCTGTCAGCCGCAGGCCGGCTGGTACACCGGCCACTGCCGACCCGGCTGGCTGTTCTCGAACTGCATGAGGATCAGGCCGCAGAGCCCGTCGGTGCCGCTGTGCTTGCCCGGCTTGAACGACAGGGTGTAGCCCTTCTGCCCGAAGGACGACGGGTACCCGGACACCTTCTCCAGGCCCGTGTTGATGGCCTCGCCGTCCGGCTTCGACCCGGCCTGCTCGATCGCCTTCGCGAGCATGCCGATCGCGTCGTACGCCTGCGCGTCGTAGGCCGTCACGCTGACCGCGCCGCCGCGCTTGCCGGACAGGAACTTCGCCAGCGCCGCCGTCTTCTCGTTCTCCTGCGTGATCGACCCGACGAAGACGAGCTTGTCGAGCGCGCCGGGCTTGGCCTGCTTCCACAGGTCCGGCTGGTTGCCGATGGACGCGAGCGAGAACCGGTCGGCGTCCGGGATGAGCTGGTGCGTCGTGTTGTGGACGAGCACCTCCATCTGCCCGCCGAGCGCCGCGACGAGCATCGCGTCCGGCTTCGCCTGCTTGATCCGGGTGACCTGCGCGGTGACGTCGCTGGTGTCGACCGGCGCCGTCTCCGTCGCGACGACCTGGATCCCCGCCTCCTTGATCGGGGTCATCAGCGCCTTCTCCATCCCGGCGATGGACGCGCTGTCGTCCTTGAACAGGGCGAGCCGCTTGTACCCGGCCTTCGTGAACGCCTCCGCGTAGACCTTCCCGAAGTCCTCGGTCGGGTTCGCGAGCGAGTACGTGTAGGCCGAGTTCGGGCCGTCCCCGATCCCGGGCGTGATGTTCACCGGCGCGATCGCGGGCACCTTCTGCTGCTTGAGCAGGGCCTGCACCTGCAGCACCGACTGCCCGCCGGAGTTCATGATGATCGCCTGTGCGCCCTGGCTGAGCAGCTGCCGGACGACGGTCGGCGCCTTCGTCGCATCGTTGTCGTCGCTCTTGACGATCAGCTTGAGCTTCTTGCCGCCGATGCCGCCCTTGTCGTTGACCTCGGCGACCGCGTCCTTGATCGTCTTGCCGACGATCCCGGCGTAGGCGGCGGCGCCGCCGGAGGTGTCCTGGTCCATGCCGATGACGATCGTGCCGTCGTCGGCCTGGACGGAGCCGGAGCCGGACGCGCACGCGGCCGCCGCGAGCGCGGGCAGCAGCGCCGTCGCCAGCACCGCGGCCTTGCCCGCTCTGCCGCGCGGCCTCGGGAAGTTTCCTGCCATGGGGTCCCTCCTAGGGGTGGGGT
>NZ_VCKZ01000386.1 GCF_005889745.1 Actinomadura geliboluensis | reverse complement strand
AGCTGGTTGATCGCCTTGTGCGTCTCGCTCACGGCGCCCGGCACGTTGTCGATGGTCTTGCGCAGCGCCGGGTCGTCCTTGCGGAGGGACGCGGTGAGCTCGTTCAGGTTGCTGGCGAAGCCGCGGATGTTGGCGGCCTGGCCGCGCTGGGTGCCGAGGACGGTGACGCTGTTGTCCAGGAGCCGCTTGGTGTCGGGGTACGCCTGCTCGGCGGTCTTCAGCAGCCGGTCGGTGTCGTCCAGGATCGACTGGAGGTCCTCGGCGGAGCCGGAGAACGCCTTGTCCAGCTCGTCCACGATGATGCCGAGGTCCTTGGTGTTGACCGAACCGACGAGCGAGTCGACGTTGCGCAGCAGCTCGGCGGTGGACACCGGCAGCGTGGTGCGGTCCCTGGGGATCGTGTAGGGGTCGCCCTCGTCGAGGAAGGGGCCGGTCTTCTTGGTCGGCTCCAGGTCGATGTACTGCTCGCCGACCGCGGACCGGTTCGCCACGACGGCCTTGGTGCCGTCGCGCGGGATCCGCTCGCCGCGGTTGAGCAGCAGCTTGACGCGGATGCCCTCCTTGGTCAGCTCGATCGGCCCGACCCGTCCGACGGGGACGCCTCGGTAGGTGACCTCGGCGTTGGTGAACACGCCGCCGGAGTCGGTGAGGTCGACGTAGGCGACGTACTCCTTGCCGAGCAGGTCGCGGCCGATGCCGATGTAGTTCACCGAGACGATCACCACGCCGACCACCGTGATGACGGCGAACGCGATGAGCTGGAAGATCACGCCGCGCTTGAGGATCATGAAAGGCCCCCCGTCATCAGGGTCCGCAGGCCGCCGTCATCGGGTGCGAGGGCGCCCGTCCGCTGCGGTGTCGGCGTCTTCTTCGGCGTCTGCTTCGGTGTCTGCTTCGGGGTCGGGGTCGACTGGCCGGGGAGCCCCGGCAGGCCGCCGCCGGGGGCCTGCGGGAGCACGCCGAGCGGCGAGTCCGGCAGGGTCACGTTCGGCACCTGCAGCATGTTGCGCATCTGCGTGCCGCTGCCGAGCAGCCCTTCGAGGTCGGTGCCGCCCAGCAGGTTGCGGGCGATGGACTCGAAGTCCAGGTCGACGGTGAGCCGCACGTTGCCGTAGTCGCCCTCGATGACGTTCTCGAACGTGGCCGGGAACGGGAAGGTGATCAGCGACTCCAGCGACCGCGGCAGGTCGTTGCCGGCCTTGTTGAGGTTCCGCAGGATCGTGTCGAGGTTCCGCAGGTTCGCCAGGAGGTCGGCCTTCGAGCGGTCGATCACGTTGGTGGTGGTGCGGCTGAGCTTGTTCAGCGCGACCAGCATCTTGGTGAGGTCGGCGCGGTTGCGGTCGAGGACGGCGATCGCGGGGCCCGTCTCGTCGATGGTGTCCCGGATCGTCTTGCGCTCGGCCGCGAGCTTGCCGGTGAGCCGGTCGATGCTGTCCAGCGCCCGGGTGATCGCGGCGCGGTTGCGGTCCAGCGTGCCGGCGAAGGTGTTGACCCGCTCCAGCACCGACCTGATCGTTGTCTCCCGGCCGCTCATCGCGGCCTGCAGCTCGTGGCTGATCGTGGAGACCTGCTCCAGGCCGCCGCCGTTCAGCAGCAGCGACATCGCCGACAGCACCTCTTCGATCTCGGTGCCGCGGGACGTGCGGTTCAGCGGGATGAGGTCGCCGGAGGCGAGCGTGCCGGACGGCGCCTGGTCCTTCGGCGGCTCGATCTGCACGAACTTCTCGCCGAGGAGGCTTGTCTGGCTGACGGTCGCGATCGCGTTGTCGGGCAGCTTGACGTCGCCGCGCATCTTGATGGTGACCAGGGCGTGCCAGCCGCTCTGCCCGGTCGTGGCGCCGGGCGCGCCGGCGAGCTTGATCTCCTCGACCTTGCCCACCGAGACGTCGTTGACCTTGACCGCCGACTGCGGGACGAGGTCCAGCACGTTCGCGAACTCGATCTTGACGGTGATGGGGTGGGAGCCGAGGTCGGGGCCGCCGGGCAGCGGCAGCGACGCGACGCCGTTGAACGAGCAGCCCGACAGGACCGTCGTCGCGGCGAGCGCGGCGGCGCCCAGCAGGCGCGCGCGGCGCATCGGCCGTGTCCTGCTCATCGGCCACCTCCCGGCAGCAGCGCGCTGAGGTCGCCGGCGGGCTGCTTGCGCGTCGCGGTCTTGTTCGTCGTGCTCGTCGTGCTCGTCTTGCTCGTCTTGCCGGTCCTGCCGCCGGGGCCGTAGGCGTCCGGCGGGATCGGGACCGGGTCGTAGTGCGTGGTCAGCGCCGTGATCCAGGACAGGTCCAGGCTGAAGCCCGTCAGCGCCTTGCCGATGCCGTTGTACGGCTCGACGAAGTCGAGGCACTCCTTGGCAGGCGTGCCCACCGAGTACGCCAGCGAGCAGATCCAGTCGGCCAGGTCGTGGAACTGGCGGAAGTTGTCCCGGGTGTGGATGGTGCCGCTGATCGGGTCGTAGGCGCGGGCCAGGTTGTTGACGGCCAGCGGGCCGGCGGTGAGGATCTCGGCGAGCGCGTCCTTCTCCTTCACCAGCACCCCGGTGATCTGCGCGAGCTGCCGGACGTTCGCGGCGAGCTCGCCGCGGTTGTCCTTCACGAACCGCTGCACGTTCCGCAGCGTCGGGGCGAGCGTGTTGAGGGCCGCGCTCAGCTCCTCCTTCTCGCCCGCGAGCTGCGCCGACACCCCGTTGAGGTGCCCGCTGAACGACTTGATCTGCTGGTCGTTCGCCTTCATCGCGTCGGTGATGATCCGCAGGTTCCGGATCGTCGCGGCGACGTCGCCGCGGTCGGTGCTCAGCGTGCTGAGCGCCTTGGACGCGTCCGCGATCGTCTGCCGGATGTCGTCGCCCTGCCCCTCCAGGTTCGCGGCGCCGACCTGCAGCAGCCGCGACAGCGACCCCTGCTGGCCGTCCGCGCCGGGCGCGTTCGCGCCCTCCGGGCCGAGGGCCTTGGTGAGGTCGTTCAGGCTGCCGCCGACCTCGTCCACCTCGACCGGGACGGCGGTGCGGCTCGTGGTCAGCGTCGCGCCGTCGGCGAGGACGGCGGCGCCGCTCCGGTAGACGGGCGTCAGCTGGATGTACCGGTCGGCGACGAGCGTCTGGTTGATGATGACGGCCTGCGCGTCGACGGGGACCTTGTACTTGGCGTCGTACTTCAGCTCGACCTTCACCGCGTCGCCGACCGGCTCGACGCTGGTGACCTCCCCGACGGGGATGCCGAGGATGCGGACGTCCGCCCCCTTGTAGAGGCCGACGGTCTTGGTGAAGTACGCCGTGAGGTGGCGCTGCTTCGGCTCCTGGAAGATCAGCAGGAGCGCGGCCACCAGCACTGCGACGGCGAGGACCGCGCCGCCGAGGCGGAGGATGGTTCCTGAGTTACGCACTAGTGACCTGCCTGCTCACGGGAGGAACGGCAACGGGTTGTCGCTGGAGTTGCCGGTCTGGTTGCCGTTCTGTCCGCCCTGCTTCTTCGTCGTGGTCCCGCCGCTCTTCGGGGCGTCCTGGATCGAGGCGGGGATCGGGATCAGGTTCTGGATCCAGGAGTCGAACCAGCGCCCGGTGCCGGTGACGTCCGAGAACTGCCGCGCGAACGGCGCGAACAGCTGCAGGATCCGGTCCAGGTTGCTCTGGTTGCGCAGCAGGATCCGGTTGACCTTCGCCAGGTTGTCCAGCATCGGCCGCAGCTGCTTCTCGTTCTCCCTGATCAGCGCGTTGACCTGCTGGGACAGCGTGACCGTGTTGATCAGCAGCTGGTGGATCACGGCACGGCGCGCCTGCACCGCCTGCAGCACCTTGTCGCCGTCCTGGACGAGCTTGGCGAAGTCCTGGTTGCGGTCGGCGAGCAGCTGCGAGACGTCCTTGGCCTTGCCGGCCAGCTCGTGCAGCTCGTCGTCGCGGGACGCGACCGTGTTGGACAGCCGCCGCAGGCCCTGCAGTGACGCCCGGACCTCCTCCGGCGAGTTCTTGAAGGTGTCCGACAGCACGTCGAACGACTTCGCGACCTGCTGGACGTCGATCGCGCCGACCCGTTGGCTCAGCTCGCTGATCGCCGGGACGACCTCGAACGGGGTGTGCGTCCGCTCGATCGGGATGTTGCGGCCGAGCTTGCCCTTCCCGCGCGGGGTCAGCTCCAGGTAGTGCGCGCCGAGGATCGTCTTGATCTTGATGCCGGCCTCGGTGCGCTCGCCGAGCCGGACGCCGTCGTCCACCCGGAAGGTGACCTTGACGTGGTCGCCGTCCAGGTCGAGCGCGGTGACCTTGCCGACCTTGACGCCCGCGATGCGGACCTCCTCGTCGGCCTTCAGCCCCGCCGCCTCCTTGAAGGCGGCGGTGTGGGTCCTGCCGCCGGCGACGAGCGGGATGCTCTCCAGGTTCATCGCCAGCAGCACCAGCACGGCGATGATCGCGAACGCGGAGAGACCGATGGGGACCGGGTTGCGCTCCCGGAACGGGATCCTCATCTACTTGCACCTCGCGTTCTCGTTCACGATCGCCGGCGTCTGGTAGACCGGTCCGCCCGGCAGCCGCACCCGCGCGTCGAGACCGCAGATGTACATGTTGAACCAGGACCCGTAGGAGGAGATGTTCACGAGCCCCTCCAGCCGCTTCGGCGACCGCTTCAGCCCGCCGTCGAGGGCCTCCTCGTTGGCGGCGAACGTGCCGGCGAGCTTGCGCAGCCCGGCGATGTCGTCCTTGATGTCCGGGCGGGCGTCCGACAGCAGGCTCTGCGTGGTGCCCGTCAGGTCGTTGATCGCCGCGACCGAGTCGAAGATCGCCTTGCGGTCGCCGGACACGCCGCTGACGAAGCTGCGCAGGTCCCGCACCAGCTGGTCGACCTGCTGGTGCCGCTGGTCGATGGTGCCGAGCACCGTGTTCAGGTTGTCGACCACCTGGCCGATGACCTTGTCGCGGTCGGCGAGCGTGTTGGTCAGCGACGCGACGTGCGCGAGCAGGCTGTTGATCGTCCCGCCCTCGCCCTGCAGCACCTGGACGATCTGCATCGCCAGCGTGTTGACGTCCTTCGGCTCCAGCGCGCGGAACAGCGGCCGGAACCCGTTGAACAGCGTGGTGAGGTCCAGCGCCGGCTTGGTCTGGGCGATCGGGATCGTCCCGCCGGGCTTCAGGTAGGCGTTGGCCTGCCCGGCGCCGTCGGTCAGCGCGAGGTACCGCTGGCCCATCAGGTTGCGGTAGCGGATCTGCGCCTGCGTGGACGTGGGGATCCCGGCCTTGAGCGGGCCGTCCTGCTCCACGCTGAACGTCACCACGGCCTTGTCGCCCTGGTAGAGCTCGATGTCCTCGATCTGGCCGACCCGGACGCCCGCGATGCGGACGTCGTCGTTGTCCAGCAGCCCGGCCACGTCCGAGAAGACCGCCCTGTACTCGCGGGTCTCCTTGAAGCGCATGTTGGAGATCGTCATCGCCAGCACGCCGGTGGCCACCGAGGTGATGACCACGAAGGTCAGCAGCTTGATCGCCGCGCTCGTCGTCTTCACTTGATCGTCACCACCGATCCGTCGCCCAGCAGCGGCCCGAACATCAGCTGCGACACGTCCGACAGCTCATCGGCGGGGGTCCGCGTGAGCGGCCCGAGGACGCTCTTGAGCTGCTGCTCGGGGGTCAGCGACCCGGTGTCCACGAACACGTTCGACAGCGCCCGGCCGCGGCTCGCGCCACCGCCGTTCGGGTCGTCGGGGTTCTTCCACCACAGGTCGTCCTGCGTGCCGTCCAGGGCCAGGTAGTCCGGGAACGGCGTCTTCGGGTTCGGCAGGCCGTAGCAGCGCGGGTTGCGCCGGTCCTTGGCCTCCGGCCTGTCGAGGGGGTTCTTGTAGCCCGGCCGCGGCTTGACGATCTCGATCGTCAGGTTGAAGGTCTTGGACCCGCCCCCGCCGGCCACCCGCTCGGCCTCCGGCTTCAGCTTCATCAGCCCGGCGAACACGCACGGCAGCGACGGCGAGTACCGGGCGACGAGGCTCGCCACGTCCCGGTTCGCGATGTTCACGCCGATGATCTTCGGGCCGTTGTGCCGCATGAACGCGTCGCCGTCCTGCGCGAGCGCGGTCGTCGCCGGGATCAGCTGCTCGATCGTCGCCTTCTTCGAGGTGATCGTGCGGCTGGTCACGTTGAGGTTGCGGAGGGTCTGCAGCAGATCGGGCGCCGCCTGGGCGTAGATGTCGGACACGTCCGCCAGCCCGTGCAGGTCGTGCACCAGCGTGCCGAGCTGCGGGTTGATCTTCTTCAGCAGCGCGTCGGCCTGCTCGAAGTTCTCGCCGAGCTGGTCGCCGCGGCCCTGCAGCGCGGTGGCGAGCGCGTTCAGCGTCGCGTTCAGCTCCGCCGGCTTCACCGCCTGCAGCAGCGGCAGCAGGTCGTTCAGCACCTTGTCGATCTCGACGGCGGTCTGCGAGCGGTCCTGCTGGATGACCTGGCCCTCGCGCAGCCCCGCCGGGCCCGCCTGGGCCGGGATCTGCAGGTCGACGTACTTCTCGCCGAACAGCGTCTTCGGCAGCAGCCGCGCCTGCACGTTGCGCGGGATCAGCTTCGCCTTGCCCGGGTCGAGCGCGAGGTGCAGCACGGCGCCGTCGGAGGTCGCGTCGGTGCCGCGGACCTCGCCGACGATCAGCCCGCGGACCTTCACGTCCGAGTGGGGCAGCAGCTGCAGCCCGGCCCGCTCGGTCTTCACCGACACCTCGGTGACGGGCGTGAACGCCTTGTTGTAGAACGCCACGGTCAGCGCCAGCAGCAGGGCGATCACGATGACCATCGAGATGCCGAGCAGGCGGTAACGCACACGGGTGCTCATCGCGCGCTACCCCGCAATCCGGACGGAAGTCGTGGTGCCCCAGATCG
This sequence comes from Actinomadura geliboluensis, assembly GCF_005889745.1. Lineage (GTDB taxonomy): Bacteria > Actinomycetota > Actinomycetes > Streptosporangiales > Streptosporangiaceae > Spirillospora > Spirillospora geliboluensis. Next base: position 1,749 of record NZ_VCKZ01000386.1, on the reverse strand, counting down.
CCATGCCGAGCAGCAGGTCCGCCACGTTGATCACGACGATGCTGGTGCGGACCGCGCGGCCCACCGCGACGCCGACGCCGGCCGGGCCGCCGGACGCGTGGTAGCCGTAGTAGCAGTGGATCAGCATCACCAGCACCGCGAAGATGATCACCTTGCCGAACGACCACAGGATGTCGTTCGGCGGTAGGAACAGATGGAAGTAGTGGTCGTAGGTGCCGGTCGACTGCCCGTAGAACACCGTCACGATCACCCGCGTCGCGCCGTAGGAGGCGAGCAGGCCCACGATGTACAGCGGGACGACCGCGATCATCCCGGCCAGCATCCGGGTCGTGACGAGGAACGGCATCGACGGGACGGCCATGACCTCCAGCGCGTCGATCTCGTCGGAGATCCGCATCGCGCCGAGCTGCGCGGTGAAGCCGCAGCCGACCGTCGCCGACAGCGCCAGCGCCGACACCAGCGGGGCGATCTCGCGGGTGTTGAAGTAGGACGCGACGAACCCGGTGAACGCGGCCGTGCCGATCTGGTTCAGCGACTCGTAGCCCTGCAGGCCGACCTGGCTGCCGGTGAAGAACGTCATGAAGCCGACGATCACCACCGAGCCGCCGATCACCGCGAGGCCGCCGGTGCCGAGGCTCACCTCGGCGAGCAGCCGCAGCACCTCGGTGCGGTAGCGGCGCAGCACCCGGAACACCCACGCGAAGGCGCGGGCGTAGAACGACATCTGGTGGCCGAAGTCGTCCAGCCGTTCCAGGGGCGCGTTCACCACGCGGCTGACCGCCTTGCCCGTCTTTCCAGGGGCAGCCATCACATCCCCTTCGACGGGACGAACTGGAAGTACAGCGTGGAGATCAGGAAGTTCTCCAGGAACAGCAGCATGAAGGTGATGACGACGGTCTGGTTGACCGCATCTCCGACGCCCTTCGGGCCGCCCTTGGCGTTCAACCCCTTATAGGCGGCCACCAGCCCGGCGGTAATTCCGAACACGAATGCCTTGAACTCCGCTTGCAGCAGGTCGGGCAATTGCGCGATCGCGTTGAAGGACGCCAGGTAGGCGCCGGGCGTGCCGCCCTGCAGCATGACGTTGAAGAAGTAGCCGCCCATGAGGCCGACCACCGACACCAGGCCGTTCAGGAACAGCGCGACGAACGCGCAGGCGAACATCCGCGGGACCACCAGGCGGTGCAGGGGGTTGATCCCCAGCACCTCCATGGCGTCGATCTCCTCGCGGATCTTCCGGGACCCGATGTCGGCGCACATCGCCGACCCGGCGGCGCCCGCGACCAGCAGCGAGGTGACCAGCGGGCTGGCCTCCCGGACGATCGCGACGACCGCGGTCGCGCCGGTGTAGGACTGCGCGCCGAGCTGCCGGATCAGCCCGCCGACCTGCAGCGACAGCACGCCGCCGAAGGGGATGGCGACCAGCATGGTGGGGACGACGGTGACGCTGACGATGAACCAGGCCTGCTGGATGAACTCGCGCCACTGGAACGGCCACTGGAACGTCGCGCGCGCGACGTCAAGGCACAGGGCGAAGAACCGCCCGGGCTCCTTGACGACCACGTTGGCCGCGCCGTCCCCGATCTTGCGGAACGTCGCCGACGATCCGCCGCCGCTCTTCCCCTCTGGCCGGCCCGCGCCGATCTCCGGCTGTTGAGGAGTGGACATCAGTACCCTGCACCACCTGCATGACGTCCAGGCGGCGGGTTACCCGGGAACTGGCCGCCAGGGCCGGCGGGGCCGCCGGGC
>NZ_VCKZ01000385.1 GCF_005889745.1 Actinomadura geliboluensis | reverse complement strand
ATCCCGTTCCCGGACGTTTCTGGGCATCTACCTGAACGACCACCTTGCGGCGGCGGCCGGTGGCGTGGGCCTGGCCCGCAGGTTCGCGCAAAGCCATCGCGACTCGGAGGACGCGGAGCGCTTCAGGCGGCTCGCCGACGACATCGCCGCCGACCGGGGCGCCCTGCTCGCGATCCTGAAGTCGCTCGGGCTGCCGGCTCGCCGGTACAAGAGCCTGGCCGTATGGACGGCAGAAAAGGCAGGACGCCTCAAACTCAACGGCGGCCTTCTCCGCCGCTCACCACTGAGCGACGTCGTGGAATTGGAAGCCCTTGTCCTGGCGGTCCAAGGAAAGAGCGCCGGATGGCAGACGCTGCTCACCATCGCCGACCAGGAACCCAGGCTCGACACAGAGCGGTTGCGGACGCTTCAGGCACGCGCGAACGCCCAGCTCGCCGTCCTGGAACCACTCCGCACGGCGGCCGTCAAGGACGCGTTCCGCGAGGTGGGAGCCGCGGAATCCGCCGCCGGGTCGTAGGTCTCGGCGGGTGGCGGCCATTCCGCCGGTCGCGGCGATGACCTCGCCCGTATCTGCCGGATGTGAGAAAAGCAGACGTATTGGCGTCGCGACTCCCGTCTGACCCGGCTAGCCCATGGCATAGCTCTCACCGCTGGCGGGTTTTTGCCGTCCGGCCCCGGAAAAGTGCACCGCCATGGCGTGGACCGGCGGGCCCAATGCTCTCGATTAGCCGCGCGGCGGCGTTGACCGGCCGGCGGCTGCGCTGGCACCTGGACAACGGACGCCACGTCGTGGCCCAGGTGGTGCGCGGTCCAGGACGGGAACGCGATCGGGGCCCGCTGAGCCGGGCGGGCCCGGGCTGCCATAGAGGAGAAATCGGGCGAATGGGACGCATGTGGGCGGGTACCGATTTCGGACACCCCTAGGTCACGGAGGAGACATGACCGTTGGACACGCTCTGCCCGAGCGGTCCGCGAAGTTCACGCGGGAGATGACGCCGGCGCTGCCCGCAGCGCGCGGCCCGGTGTCGCGGGCGGTGGTGGAGGCGCTGGCCGCGGACCCGCCCCCGGCGACCTCGCTGCTCGCCGACGCGATGCGCGCCATGCCGTCCGCCGACCCTTACGGGGAGGATCTGCAGCTGGCCCTGCACACCTGTTACGAGCTGCACTACCGAGGTTTCGCCGGAGTAGACCCCGACTGGGAATGGGACACGGACCTCTTGCGGCTGCGCGGCGCCATGGAAGCGGTCTTCCTGGACGCCCTGCGCCGCGACACCACGCCGGACGACGACGTGGACGGAGCGCTGGAGGAACTGCTGACCGAACCGGTCGACGGCCGCGGCGTCACCCACCATCTCCGCGACGAAGGGGAATGGTGGCACCTGCTGGAGCACGCGGCGCACCGCTCGGTGTACCACCTGAAGGAGGCCGACCCGCACGCGTTCGTCGTCCCGCGGCTGCACGGCCGCGCCAAGACCGCGCTGGTGGCGGTGGAGAACGACGAGTTCGGCGGCGGACGTCCGGAGATGATCCACCAGGGCCTCTACGCCGACCTCCTCGACGACCTGGGCCTGGACTCGTCCTACGGCGCCTACGTGGACGCCGTCCCGGCGGTGACGCTGGCCACGGTCACCATGATGTCGCTGTTCGGCCTCCGCCGATCGCTGCGGGGCGCGCTCGTGGGGCACTTCGCGGCCGCGGAGATCACCACGGCGCCGTCCGCCCGCCGGATGGCGCGGGCCCTGGAACGCCTGGACGGCGAGGAAGGTGGCCGTGACCAGGCCCGTCAGCCCGATGGCGAGGGCCGTCAGCGCACGCGCGCGCCGACCATGACGTTCCACAGACCCCGCTCCTCGCCCCTTGGACCCCGATGACGTCACCGCGCGCGGCGGCGACGGGTGGAACCGTAATGCCTCGCGGTGAACATTTGGGATGTTGGACGGGTAAAGCCGCAGATGAGAGGCATGGGACGGTGGAGGCGGCTGGTTCTCCTGGAGCGCTGTGACCGGCCCATCGCGTGTGGACCATCAGGGCCGCGCGGTCGTCGTGATCACGACGGTGAGCTGGGTAAACGTCAGCATGTCTGAGATGTCTGCTTTGTTTGGCGGGGCGGCTCCGGCGCGGCTGCGGGACGGCGCGGATACACGAATCGGTGACCGGAAGTGGCCCTCTTTGCGACCGAAAAACGATCCCCCCAGGTGGCTGACCTGCGCGAATGGTCCGCAATGGTGTCCGAAACGTGGGGCGTCCGGTGGACCATGCCAGCCGACGGCGCGCGCCCGTCCGATACCGGAGTGCGGCGGGGCGGCGGGCCGGGGTTGCGGGTTTGGTCTACCGGTCCCCGGCCGGCCGCTTCACCGGGTAGACCTGCATTCGTGCAGGTGAGTTATGTGAGTGAGGCGACGCCGGGCCGGCCGAACGAGGATTTCGTGGCAGCCGGGCCCGGCTGGGTGGTGCTGCTGGACGGGGCGACGGCGCCGCAGGGGGTGGACAGCGGGTGCCGGCACGACCCGGCGTGGCTGGTGCGCCGGCTGGGCGGCGGGATCGCGGCGCTGCTGGCGCTGGAGGACGGCAAGCCGCTGCCCGACCTGGTCGCGGAGGCGATCAAGGTGACGGGGGAGGCGCACACGGGGACGTGCGACCTGCAGAACCCCGACAGCCCGTCGGCGACGGTGTCGCTGCTGCGCCGCCGCGGCGCGGCCGTGGAGTGGTTCGTCCTCGCCGACTCCCCGATCGTGGTGGACGTCGGCGAGATCATGGTCTTCCGGGACGACCGGGTCGACCATCTGCCGAGCTACACCCTCGAAGGCGTGCGCAGGTCGCGCAACAGCCCCGGCGGGTTCTGGGTGGCGAGCACCAAGCCCGAGGCCGCGTACGAGGGGCTGACCGGCGAGCTGCCGGTGGACGGCCTCCGGCGGGCGGCGGTGCTGAGCGACGGCGCGTCCCGGCTGGTCGAGCGGTTCGGCCTGATGGGGTGGGACGAGCTGCTCCGGCTGCTGGACGAGGAGGGCCCGAGGGAGCTCGTCCGGCGCACCAGGGCCGCGGAGGCGGCGGGCACGAAGCCCAGGGGCAAGCGGTACGACGACGCCACCGCCGTCCTGGTGCGCTTCTAGCGGTCAGCGCGTCGCCGGCTTGATGTTCGGCCACCAGGCGCCGAGGTCCTCCGGCAGGTGCATCCCGTCGACGCGGAGCGTGGCCGGCATCAGCGGGAAGCGCCGCCCGGCGGGGAACGTCCGGTTGTAGGACGGCGGGTCGATCACGACGACGCGGGTGCCGTTGACGGCGGGGATGTCGGCGGGCACGCCCTCGTTCCAGATCCATTCGCCGTGCGCGTCGACGAGGTTCCACGGGCTGGACACGATCGGCGGTCCGGGCGGGGCGTCGGCGTTCAGGAAGCACGCGAGGATCTCCGGCGCGGGCCGCTCGCCGGTCAGCCCGCCGGGACGGCCGATGAGGGCCCCGCCGAGCAGCATGTGCAGCTGGAAGTTGTCGCCGATGCCGCCGATCGTGACCGTCCAGCCCTGGCGGCTCGCCCGGTCGAGGACGAGGAGGCGCTCGCCGTCCAGGACGCGCAGCAGCGCCTGGTAGTGCTCCATCTGCCCGAGGTACCGGGACGCCTCCCCGGCGGCGCGGAGGTGGAGGTCGCGGTCGCCGAGGGACGCCCGCAGGCCCGGTGCCATCTGCAGGAGGGTGCAGCCCGCCATCGCGTACTGCGGCAGCGCGAACCACGCCATCATCGTGACGACCGCGCCGTCCCCGAGGACGGGTCCGACCGTGTCGACCGCCCGCTGGGACGGCTGCTCCTCCTGCATGTCGGGCGGCGGTTCGCCGCCGGTGGCCTCCGTCCAGGCGTTGCCGAACGCCAGCGCGGCGGCGGTGACCTCGGTGATCCGCTGGACGAGCGCGGGTCCGACGGGCGCGGGGTCGGCGCCGTTCTCGATCCAGGCACCGGAGATCACGGCGAGCCAGCCGCCGAGGTTCGGCGGGGCCTGCGCGATGCCCTCGGTGAGGCGGGGCAGCGCGGCGGTCATCTCGGCGGGGGACGCGGTCCGGGACGCGTCCATGAGGGAGGGCAGGAGGTCGCCGAAGGAGCGGTCCTCGGCGATGGCCGCCCGGACGGCCTCCTCGACGGCGTGCTGTAGCGGCATGGTTGATCACCTTCGCACAGCGGGCGGGGCGCACGGGAATCGGCCGGAACCGCCCCCATCTTGGAATCTGATTCTAGAATGAGGCCATGGAGCCACAGGATTTCGACGACGTGCTCAAGGCCGTCCGCAGCTTCGTCCGCGAGCAGGTCGTCCCGCGCGAGGACGAGATCGAGGAGACCGACGCGATCCCGGCGGCGCTGCGCCGCACGTCGCAGGACATGGGCCTGTTCGGGTACGCGCTGCCCGAGCAGTACGGCGGGCTCGGCCTGTCGCTGAGCGAGGAGGTCCGGCTCGTCTTCGAGATCGGCTACGCCAGCCCGGCGTTCCGCTCCATGTTCGGCACCAGCAACGGCATCGCCGGGCAGGTCCTGGTCAACTCCGGGACCGAGGCGCAGAAGGACGCGTGGCTCCCCAAGCTCGCTTCCGGCGAGGTCGTCGGCGCGTTCGCGCTCACCGAGGCCGAGGCCGGCTCCGACCCCAGCACGCTGACCACGACCGCCGCACCCGACGGCGACGGCGGCTACGTCATCAACGGCGCGAAGCGGTTCATCACCAACGCCCCCGAGGCCGACGTCTTCATGGTCTTCGCCAGGACGGGCGGCGCCGGTTCGCGCGGCATCTCCACGTTCCTCGTCGAGAAGGGCGCGGACGGCCTGAGCGTCGGCCCGTCCGACGAGAAGATGGGCCAGCGCGGCGCCCACACGGCCGAGGTCTTCTTCGACAACGTGCGCGTCGCCGCCGAAGCCATGGTCGGGACGGAGGGAACGGGCTTCCGCACCGCGATGGCGTCCCTCGCCCATGGGCGGCTCAGCATCGCCGCCGTCTGCGTCGGACTCGCCCAGAGAATCCTGGACGAGACCGTCGCCTACGCAAAGGAACGCAGCCAGGGCGGTAAGACGATCGGCGAATACCAGCTCGTCCAAGGGCTCATCGCCGATTCCCAGACCGAGCTGTACGCCGGACGCTCCATGGTGCTGGAGGCCGCCCGCGCCTACGACGCCGGTGAGGACACCAAGCTCGGGCCGTCCTGCGCCAAGTACTTCTGCTCGGAGATGGTCGGACGCGTCGCCGACCGCGCCGTGCAGGTCTACGGCGGCATGGGCTACATGCGCGGCGTGGCCGTCGAGCGCTTCTACCGCGACGTCCGGCTGTTCCGGATCTACGAGGGGACGAGCCAGATCCAGCAGCTCGTCATCGCCCGCGGCCTGCTGCGCTGACGCGGCCCGCCGCGCCGACGGCGCCCGCCCTGCGGACCCGCCGGGCGGACCCGGCATGACGCGCTGACGACGCCCGCCCCGCTGACCAGCGCGGACGCCGGCCGGGCAATCCGGTTCGCACCACGCGCTCAGGCCGTGTATGGTTTCACTGCGCGAACGACGCAAGCCCCTTTAGCTCAGTCGGCAGAGCGTCTCCATGGTAAGGAGAAGGTCTACGGTTCGATTCCGTAAAGGGGCTCACGGCATCCCGGCCGCCATCCGATCTCATCGGACGGCGGCCTTCGTCGTCTCCACCGGCGAGGCGGGGTTCCGCCGCGAAGCAGCGCCGCGAAGCAGCAGGCCGCCGCCCCGGAGGCGGAACGCGCTGATTCGCTCCTTACCAGGCGCTGTGGTACCGTCCCACCGGTTCCAGCAGGACGTTTCGCAGCCCACCGGAGCACCCGGTATTCTGGGAGGCGGTCCAGCGGAACTCGCGAAACCGAAGCCCCGATCTCGGTCCGGGTTTTCGCGTTTCCAGGGTTCGGTGAGCATCCGGTATCCTTGCAATCCGGTCCACACCGACCATCACGGCGGGGTAGCTCAGTCAGGCAGAGCAAGCGGCTCATAATCGCTGTGTCGCCGGTTCAAGTCCGGCCCTCGCTACTACCCATGTCTCTCACCTCCTCCGGGAGGTGAGCAGGCTGGGTCGAATCGCCGGCCGCCCGCCCGGGCGGCCGAGGTCCGTAGATCCATGTCCCTTACCCAGAAAGGCACTCCATCGTGGCTGCCACCGACGTCCGGCCGAAGATCACGCTGGCCTGCCAGGAGTGCAAGCACCGCAACTACATCACGCGGAAGAACCGGCGCAACGACCCGGACCGCCTTGAGCTGAAGAAGTACTGCCCCAACTGCCGCTGCCACCGCCCGCACCGGGAGACCCGGTAGCCGAGCGCCGCACGGCCGGCTGAAAACGGCGCCTTCTTCGCGCGCTTGCCCTGACATCGATCAGCCCGTCCCCGCCAGTGAGACCCGGCGGGGGCGGGCTGAACGTCATTCTGTTACCGTCCGACGCGAAGACGGAACAGGCGGGCGCCCGGGCAGCGCGGCCCGTTCGACCTGGAGGGACGGATTGCATGGCACTCAACCGCGATTTCATCGGGCGGAGCTTCCCGCCCAGCGAGCCGTACGAGGTCAGCCGGGTGAAGATCCGCGAGTTCGCGGACGCGATCGGCGACCGTAACCCGGTCTACCGCGACCAGGAGGCGGCCAAGGCGGCCGGGTACCCCGACGTCATCGCGCCGCCCACGTTCCCGATCGTGGTCTCCCTCGGCAACCCCGGCCTCGCCGACCCCGACCTCGGGCTCAACTACGCGATGGTCGTGCACGGCGAGCAGCGCTTCGAGTACACCCGCCCGCTGCACGCCGGCGACGTCGTGACCTGCACGTCCACGATCACCGAGATCAAGTCGATCGGGAACAACGAGAAGATGGTCGTCGAAACCGACGTCAAGACGACCGAGGGCGAGCTGATCTGCAAGACCTACAACACGATCGTGGAGCGGGGGGCCTGATGACCGCCAAGGTGAACTACGCCGACGTCGAGGTCGGCACCGAGATCCCCGCGCAGAGCTACGCGGTCGACCGCGCCAACCTCGTCATGTACGCGGGCGCGTCCGGGGACTTCAACCCGATCCACTGGCGCGAGTCCGTCGCGAAGGCCGTCGGCCTCCCGGACGTGATCGCGCACGGCATGTACACGATGGCGCAGGGCGGCCGGTTCGTCACCGACTGGGCCGGCGATCCGGGTGCGGTCGTCGACTACGGGGTACGGTTCTCCTCTCCGGTGGTCGTCCCCGACGAGGGCGGCGCGACCCTGGAGATCAGCGGCAAGGTGGAGGAGAAGCTCGACGACAACAAGGTCGTCGTGGCGCTCACCGCCAGGTCGAACGACCAGAAGGTCCTCACGCGCGCGCGGGCGGTCGTCAAGCTCGCCTGACGGACGGTGACGCATCGGCCGGGGCGTCCCGGCCGATGCCGTCGCGGGGGCCGCGGCACGCACGGCTAGGGGGAGGACGACGTGGCGGTGTTCGCCGAAGACGTGAACCTGGCGGGATACACCACGCTGCGGCTGGGCGGCCCCGCCCGGCGCTTCGTCGAGGCGACGACCGAGGACGAGCTGGTCGCCGCGGTCCGCAAGGCCGACGACGAGGGCGAACCGCTCCTCGTGCTCGGCGGCGGCAGCAACCTGGTCGTGTCCGACGACGGCTTCGCCGGCACCGTCGTGCACGTCGGCACCCGCGGCACCGAGCGCGCGTCCGCCGAGGGCGACACCGTCCTCGTCCGCGTCCAGGCCGGCGAGGACTGGGACCCGTTCGTCGCCCGCTGCGTCTCCGACGGCCTCGCCGGGGTCGAATGCCTGTCCGGCATCCCCGGGCGCGTCGGCGCCACCCCCATCCAGAACGTCGGCGCCTACGGGCAGGACGTCAGCGAGACCATCGTCGCGGTGCGCGCCTACGACCGGGAGGCCCGCGCCGTCGTCACCCTCGACCGCGACGCCTGCCGCTTCACCTACCGGCACAGCGTCTTCAAAGGCAACGACCGGTACGTCGTGCTGGACGTGACGTACGCGCTGCACGAGGCCGAGGAGTCCCAGCCGGTCGCCTACGCCGAACTGGCGCGCAAGCTGGGCGTCCAGCCGGGGGACAGGGTCACCCTCAAGGAGGCCCGGCACGCCGTCCTCGAACTGCGGCAGGGCAAGGGCATGGTCCTGGACCCGGCGGACCCCGACACCCGCAGCGCCGGATCGTTCTTCACCAACCCGATCCTCGACCCCGGCCAGCTCGCCGAGCTGGAGCGCCGCGTCGCCGAGCGGCTCGGCCCGGACGCGGTGTTCCCCCGCTTCCCGGAGGCCGGCGACCGGGTCAAGACGTCCGCCGCCTGGCTCATCGACCGCGCCGGTTTCGGCAAGGGCCACGCCCGCGGCTCGGCCCGGATCTCCACCAAGCACACCCTCGCGCTCACCAACCCGGGCGACGCCCGCACCGCCGACCTGCTCGCGCTGGCCCGCGAGGTCCGCGACGGCGTCCGCGACGCGTTCGGCGTCGAACTCGTCAACGAGCCCGTCCTCGTCGGCGTCGCCCTCTGACCCGCCGGCCCGGCTGAAACGGGCCGGGAGCGGGAACCATGAGGGCAGGGCCCTCGACCACCGCGGGGCTCGGCCGCGGAAGGGCCCGGACGGGAGTACCGCCGTGGCCCTACCCGCCC
>NZ_VCKZ01000384.1 GCF_005889745.1 Actinomadura geliboluensis | reverse complement strand
GCGCCTTGGTTCCGATGTTGCTCATGACCGCCACGTCACCGAGTAGTTGGGCTTGGATTCGGCCTTCTCCACGGGATAGACCTGCTTGACCTGGCCGCCCTGGACCTGCATGAGGACGGGCAGCGCGGTCTTGTTGTCGCCGTTGGGAGCGAAGGAGATCGGGCCGGTGCCGACCGTGAGGGGCTCGACGGCGGAGGACGCGATCGCGTCGCGCACCTTCTCCGCGTCGGTGGAGCCGGCGCGCTCCACCGCCTGCGCGATCACCTGGACCGCGTCGTAGGCGAGGACGGCGCCGGTGCGCATGGGGGCGCCGTAGCGGCGCTGGTACTCCTCCCGCAGCTTCGCGGTCTGCGGGTTCTTGGCGTCGAAGTGGTAGTTGGTGCTGAAGATCCGCTCGGCGACGGCTCCGGCGTCGGAGACGAACTTCGGCTGGTCGTAGGCGCCGTTGGAGACGCCCCAGACCGCGTTCAGGTCCGGTTTCACCGCGGCGATCGCCTTGGCGGCGAGCAGGCTGTCGCGGTAGTAGCCGGCGACGGCGAGGACGTCCGCGCCGGACGCCTTGACCTGCGTGACCTGCGCGGTGAGGTCGGAGACCGTGAGCGCGTCGTAGCTGATGTTCGGGCCGACCTGGATGCCGAGCTTCTTCGCCGCCGCGGTGAACGCCTCGGCGGCGCCGCTGCCGAAGTCGGTCTGCTCGTGCAGGAAGGCGACCTTCCTGACCGGCTTGCCCGCCTGGTCGGAGACCTCCTTGAGGTAGCGGGCGGCGGCGCCGGCGATGGCCGCGCTGCCGGGCTGCACCCGGAAGGAGTACCGGTAGCCGCTGGCGAAGATCGCGTCGGAGGCGGTGACGTCCATCACGAACGGCACCCGGTTGCGCTCGGCGACGACGGCCGCGTTCGTGCTGACGGCGCTCTGGTAGGTGCCGACGAAGCCGACCGCGCCCTCGGAGATCAGCCGCTGGGCCTCACTCTGCCCGACCTCCGCCTTGCCCTGGGTGTCGCCGGTGGCGAGTTCGACCTTGCGGCCGCCGAGGGACTTGATGCCGCCGGCGGCGTTGATCGCCTCGACCGCCAGCTGCGCGCCGCGGCGCATCTGCTGGCCGTCGACCGCGTTGGCGCCGCTGACCGGATGCAGCGCGCCGATCTTGACCGGGCCCCGGTCGCGCCCGGCGGCCACTCCGGCCGCGCCGGACGGCGCCGAGCCGCCGCAACCGGCCGCGGCGGCCAGAACCGCGCAGGCGCCGAGCCCGGCGGCGAGCTTACGAGCCCACATTCACCTCTCCCGCCCTCTCTGCCCGGTGATCGTTCCGCCAGGAGGAACACCAGGTCGCTGATGCGTCATCGTGGCACCCGTCACGCCATCCGGTCAATATCTGGGTGAAACTTGACGTAACTCACCATGCAGTGCCAACTTGTGAAGTCCGGGGCGCCCGCGCGAACCGGCCGAGCCATCCATCTTCGTTTCTCTAAGCGGAACGATCGTCCGTGAAGGCGGTACCGTTCATGACCGACGCGCTGTCCGGAGTCCGGGTCCTCGACACGGCCACGCTGTTCGCCGGCCCGCTCGCCGCGACACTGCTCGGCGACTTCGGGGCCGAGGTCATCAAGATCGAGCACCCGAAGGGCGACCCGGTGCGCAGCCACGGCGCGCAGCGCGAAGGCGTCGGGCTCTGGTGGAAGATGCTCGGCCGCAACAAGAAGGCGATGACGCTCTACCTCGGCGCGCCCGAGGGCCAGGAGCTGTTCCGCCGGCTGGTCGCCGACGCCGACGTGGTGATCGAGAACTTCCGGCCGGGGACACTGGAGCGCTGGGGTCTAGGGTACGACGAGCTGAAGCGCATCAATCCAGGTCTCGTGCTGGCCCGCGTCACCGGGTTCGGGCAGACGGGCCCCTACTCCAAGCGCCCCGGGTTCGGCACGCTCGCCGAGGCGATGAGCGGGTTCGCCGCGATCACCGGCGAGCCGGACGGCCCGCCGACCCTGCCGCCGTTCGGCCTCGCCGACGGGATCGCCGCGCTCACCACCGCGTTCGCGGTCATGACGGCGCTGCGGGCGCGGGAGGCGACCGGCGAGGGCCAGGTCGTCGACCTCGCCATCATCGAGCCGATCCTGACCCTGCTCGGCCCGCAGATCATCACCTACGACCAGCTCGGCGAGCTGCAGGCCCGCACCGGCAACCGGTCGCACAACAACGCGCCGCGCAACACCTACCGCACCCGCGACGGCAGCTGGGTCGCGATCTCCACCAGCGCCCAGTCGATCGCCGAGCGGGTGATGCGGCTGGTCGGCCGGCCCGAGCTGATCGACGAGCCGTGGTTCGCGACCGGCGCCGAGCGCGCCAAGCACGCCGACGTGCTGGACGAGGCCGTCGGCTCGTGGATCGCCGAGCGCGACCGCGACGAGGTCGTCAAGGCGTTCGAGGACGCCCAGGCCGCCGTCGCCCCCATCTACAACGCCGCCGACGTCATGGCCGACCCCCAGTTCCAGGCGCTCGGCACCATCGCGACCGTCCCCGACGACGAGCTCGGCCCGGTGAAGATGCAGAACGTCCTGTTCCGGCTGTCGCGGACGCCGGGCCGGATCGAGTCGGCCGGGCCGCCGCTCGGCGCGCACACCGCCGAGATCCTCGCCCGCTACGGGGTGGACGAGGCCGCGCTGGCCGAGCTGCGCGGCAAGGGCGTGGTCAAGTGACGCTGCGGTCCTGGCTGTACGTGCCCGGCGACCGGCCGGACCGGATCGGCAAGGCCCTCGCGGCCGGCGCCGACGCGGTGATCCTCGACCTGGAGGACGCGGTCGCGCCGGCCGCCAAGCAGGACGCGCGCCGCAACGTGCTCGACGCCCTCGCCGCCGGGAACACCGCCTACGTGCGGATCAACGCGCCCGGCACGCCCGACGGCGCCGACGACATCGCCCTGCTCGCGACCGCGCCCGCCGCGCTCGCCGGGGTCCGCGTGCCCAAGTGCGAGGACCCCGGCGAGCTGCGCCGCGTCGCCGACGCGCTCGGCGTGCCGGTGTTCCCGATCCTGGAGTCGGCGCTCGGCGTGGAGAACGCCCTGCTGCTCGCGACCGCGCACCCGCTGGTCGCCGGGATCTCGCTCGGCGAGGCCGACCTCGCCGCCGACCTGCGCGCGGGCGGCGAGGCCCTCGCCTGGCCGCGCTCGCGGGTCGTGGTCGCCGCCCGCGCGGCCGGGCTGCCGTCCCCGGCGCAGAGCGTGTGGACCGCCGTCCGCGACCTGGACGGGCTGCGCGCCGACACCCTCGCGGGCCGCCGGGCCGGGTTCTTCGGCCGGTCGGTGATCCACCCCGCGCAGCTCCCCGTCGTCCACGAGGCGTGCGTCCCCGACCCGGACGACGTCGCGTGGGCGCGCGACCTCATGAGCCAGCTCACCGAACGCGCCGCGACAGGCGGCGGCGCCGCATGGATCGACTCCGCCGGCCGGTTCGTGGACAAGGCCGTCGTCGAGCGCGCCGCCTGGCTGCTCGACGCCGCCGCGTCCGCCGAGTCCGCCGCCCGGCCCGTCAAGGAAGGCCAGAAATGACCACGCAGGACCCGCTGCTCGCGGCCGTCGCCGGGGGCGTCCGGCTGATCGAGCTTGGCCAGCCGTTCTTCACCGGCATGCCCTGCTCCCCCAACCACCCCGGGTTCCGGATGACGCTGATCCGGCGGCACGGCGACATGGAGCGCCCGGACGGCGGCTCCGCCGCCAACGAGATCATCGTGACCGGCGGCCACGTCGGCACGCACATCGACGCGCTCTCCCACGTCAGCCACAACGGCGAGCTGCACGGCGGGATCTCCGCCGCCGACGCCCAGCGCGGCGGCGCCTTCACCAGCCACGGGGCGGAGAACCTGCCCGGCCTGCTGCGCCGCGGCGTCCTGCTGGACGTCGCCGCCGTGCACGACGTGCCGACGCTGCCGCCCGGCTACGGCATCACCGTCGAGGACCTGGAGCTGGCCGCCGAGCGCGCCGGCGCCGAGCCCGGCGAGGGCGACGTGGCGCTGATCCGCACCGGCTGGGCCCGCAACTTCGGCGACACGACCGCCTACCTCGGCAAGGAGACCGGCGTCCCCGGCGCGACCCCGGCGGCCGCGCAGTGGCTGGCGGAGCGGCGGATCGCCGCGACCGGCGCCGACACGACCGCCTACGAGCAGATCCCGGAGGGCGCGGGGCACGCGGTGCTGCCGGTCCACCGGATCCTGCTGGTCGAGTCGGGGATCTTCATCCTGGAGCACCTGAACCTGGAGGCGCTCGCCGAGGCCGGGCTGCACGAGTTCGTGTTCGTGCTCGCCCCGCTGCGGATCAAGGGCGGCACCGGCTCCCCCGTCCGCCCGCTCGCGGCGGTGTCGGCATGACCGCCGAGACCCCCGTCCAGCGGCTCGCCGGGCTCGCCGCCGCCACCGCCGCGGGCGGCCTGCCGCCGGAGCTGCGCGACGACGCCGCCCGCCGCGTCCTGGACGTCCTCGGCAACAGCCTCGCCGCCACCGCGGAGCAGCCCGCGCGGGCCGTCGGGGAACTCGTCGGCGAATGGGGCGGCGCGGGCCGCGCCACCGCGATCGGCACCGGGACGCGGCTGCCCGAGCCGAGCGCCGCGCTGCTGAACGGCACGCTCGCCCACTCCCTGGACTTCGACGACACGCACCTGCCGTCCGTCCTGCACCCGTCGGCGTCGGTGGTGCCCGCCGCGCTCGCGGTGGCCGAGGCCCGGGGGGCGTCCGGCGCCGCGCTGCTGGACGCGGTCGGCGTCGGCGTGGAGATCACCGTGCGGCTCGGCATGGCCGGGTACGACCGCGACCTCGGCAACTCGGTGTTCTTCGAGCGCGGGCAGCACGCCACCGCGATCTGCGGGGCGGTCGGCGCCGCCGCGTCCGCGGCGATGCTGTCCGGGCTGGACGCCGCGGGCGTCGCGCACGCGATGGGCATCGCCGCGAGCATGGGCTCGGGGATCCTGGAGGCCAACCGCACCGGCGGCACCGTCAAGCGGATCCACTGCGGCTGGGCGGCGCACGCCGCCGTCACCGCCGCCGGACTGGCCCGCACCGGAATCACCGGCCCGCCGACCGTCCTCGAAGGGCGGTTCGGGTTCCTCCAGGCGTTCTGCGGCGACCAGGTCGACCTGGACGCCCTGACCTCCGGCCTGGGCGAGCACTGGGAGCTGCCCGGGATCTTCTTCAAGCCCTACCCCTGCAACCACTTCACCCACGCGGGCATCGACGCCGCGCTGCGGCTGCGCGAGCGGGGCCTGGACCCGGCCGCCGTCGAGTCGATCGAGCTGGGCGCGCCGACGCCGGTGCTCCGCACGATCGGCGAGCCGCACGAGGACAAGATCCGCCCGAAGTCGGGGTACCACGCCGCGTTCTCCGGCCCCTACACCGTCGCGGCGGCGCTGCTCGGCGGCGGCGGGCTCGGCGTCTTCCACGAGGACTTCACCGACGCGGCCGCCGCCGACCCGGACCGGCTCGCGCTGGCGGCGAAGGTCCGCTGCGTCCCCGACGCCCGCTGCGACGAGATCTTCCCGCACCAGTTCCCGGCCGTGCTGCGGGTCCGCACCCGCGCCGGGGACCTGCTGGAGGAGCGGGTGGACGTCAACCGGGGCGGTCCCGGCAACCCGCTGTCGGCGGAGGAGCTGGCGACGAAGTTCCGGCTGAACGCCTCCCGGCGCGTCACCGGAGAGCGGGCCGAGCAGATCACGTCCCTCACCTACGGCCTCGCCGGGGTCGAGGACCTGAGCGGCCTCACGTCACTGCTGGGGTAGCCCTCGCCATAGGGTCGGGGCCATGAGACATCTCGGCATCCTGGCCCACAGCGCGGAGGGTGCGGCGCTGTGCTTCCGGACCTTCTGCCACGAGGGGTTCCGCGAGCTCGGCCCCGACGACCACCCCGACGTGACACTCGACCTGATCGCGCTGGCCCGCAGCATGCCCGGCTGGGACGCCGGCGACCACGACGCGGTCAGGAAGGTGCTGGCCGAGAGCGCCCGCCGCCTCGCGGCGGCGGGCGCCGACTTCTTCGTCTGCCCCGACAACACCGCGCACATGGCGCTGGAGCGCCCCGGCGACGACCTGGCCCTGCCCGGCCTGCACATCGCCGGGGTCGTCGCGGACCGGGCCGCCGCCGACGGCCGCGCCCGCGTCGGCGTGCTCGGCACCCGCTACACGATGGACGGCCCCGTCTACCCGCGCGAGCTGGCCGCGCGCGGCATCGCCGCCGAGGTCCCCGAGCCCGCCGACCGGGAGACCGTCCACCGGATCATCTTCGACGAGCTGGTCAACGGGGTGATCACCGAGGAGTCGCGCGACGCGTACGTGCGGATCATCGGCCGGTTGGCCGAGCGCGGCTGCGACGCGGTCGCGCTGGTGTGCACCGAGATCCCGCTGCTGGTCACCCCGGACGTCTCGCCGCTGCCCACGCTCGACTCCACCCGCCTGCTCGCCCGCGCCGCCTTCGAGACGGCCGTCGGCCGCCGCCCCCTGCCCACCTGGCGCGGCGGACGCTTCGACGAGCGCTGAAACGTGGCGGACCTAGGCTGAGCGTGGAGAGGGGGCCACATGGACTTCAGGGAGCTGCACCACGGCGACCGCCCGCTGGTGCTGCCGAACGCCTGGGACTTCGCGAGCGGTGCCGCGCTGGTCGAGGCGGGCTTCCCGGCGGTCGGGACGACGAGCCTCGGCGTCGCCGCGGCGGCCGGCAAGCCCGACGCCGCCGGGGACACGCGCGCCGAGACGCTGGCGCTCGCCCGCGTCCTGTCCCGGCTGCCGGTGCCGGTCACCGTCGACATCGAGGGCGGGTTCTCGGGCCGTGCCGCGGACGTGGCCGAGCTGGTCACCGAGCTGGCCTCGTTCGGGATCGCCGGGATCAACCTGGAGGACGGCCGCCCCGACGGGACGCTCGTGCCGCTCGACCACCAGACGACGGTGATCTCCGCCGTGAAGCGGGCCGCGCCGCAGGTGTTCCTCAACGCCCGCACCGACACGTTCTGGCTCGGCGACCCCGACCGCGACGAGACCCTGCGGCGGGCGCGCGCGTACGCGGAGGCGGGCGCGGACGGGATCTTCGTCCCGGGGATCGTGGACGACGCCGACATCTCCGCCGTGCTGGAGACGGTGGAGCTGCCCCTCAACGTCCTGTACCTGCCGGGCAAGACCGAGTACGAGCGGCTCGCCCGGCTGGGCGTGCACCGCGTCAGCACCGGGTCGCTGCCGTTCCGGAAGGCGCTCCAGGCCGCGGTGACCGCGGCCCTCGGCGTCACCGGGGCGGACGCGGCGGGCCACCCGCCCTCGTACGGGGACGTCCAGCGCCTGGTCGGCGGGTGACGACCGGGGTCAGTGGCCGGTGATCCGGTCGGCGAGGCGCGCGAGCGCGGACGTCCCCGCCGCGCCCGACGCCGACTCGCGGGCGTCCGCCGCCCGGTAGAGGGCGTACATCGCGTGGACGCCCAGCCAGCGCAGGGGCTCGGGCTCCCAGCGGCGGACGCGCCGGTCCACCCACGGCAGCGCGGTCAGCGCCGTGTCCTCGCGCAGCAGCAGGTCGCGGAGGGTGCGGCCGGCGAGGTTGGCGGTGGCGACGCCGTGCCCGGTGTAGCCGCCCGCGTGGCCGAGGCCCGTCGCGTGGTCGAGGACGGCCGTCGCGCACCAGTCGCGGGGGACGCCGAGGACGCCCGACCACGCGTGGTCGACCCGCGCCTCGCCGGCGACGGCGGGGAACATCGCGGTCAGCATCCGCCAGAGGGCGTCGACCGTGGCGGGCGCGGTGCGCCCGCCGTCGTCCACGCGGGAGCCGTAGCGGTAGGGGCGGCCCCGGCCGCCGAAGGCGATCCGGTCGTCGGCGGTGCGCTGCGCGTACATGTAGTAGTGCGCCATGTCGCCGAGCAGTTCCCGGCGCTGCCAGCCGATCGCCTCCCACACCGCGGCCGGCAGCGGCGTCGTGACGATCATGGAGCTGTTCATCGGGAGCCAGTCGCGGCGGTGGCCGGGCAGCCCGGCGGTGAAGCCCTCGGTGGCGCGCAGCACGTACTCGGCGGCGACCGTGCCGTACGGGGTGACGGCCGAGGCGGCGCCGCCGCGCCGCGCCGCGATCCGGACGACCGGCGTCCCCTCGTAGACCTCCACGCCGAGGCGGCGGACCGCCGCCGCGAGGCCGCGCGCGAGGGCGGCGGGCTGGACGCGGGCGCCGTGCGGGCTCCACGCCGCCCCGGTCGCGCCCGCGACGCGGAGCCGGTCGTCGCGCTCGGCGGCGGGCAGCGGGACGAGGTCGCCGTCCGCCCAGCCCCAGGCGCGGGCCTCGTCGACCATGGCGGCGAGCCGGGCGCGCTGGGCGGCGCCGCGGGCGACGTGCAGCACCCCGCCCTTCACCAGCCCGGCGTCGACGCCCTCCGCCGCGGCGACCCGGACGACCTCGTCCACCGCCTCGAACATGGCGCGCTGGAGCGCGATCGCGGCGGGGCGGCCGTGCCGGGCGGCGTAGCGCTCCCGGGACCCGGCGATCTCCCCCAGCACCCAGCCGCCGTTACGGCCGGACGCGCCGAAACCGGCGAACTCGCGCTCCAGCACGACGATCCGCAGCCCCGGACGGGCGCGCTTGAGGTAGTAGGCGGTCCAGAGGCCGGTGTAGCCGGCGCCGACGACGCAGACGTCGGCGG
>NZ_VCKZ01000790.1 GCF_005889745.1 Actinomadura geliboluensis | reverse complement strand
TTGGCGCCACTCAGGTCGATCTCGTAGGAGGCGCCGTCGATCGAGAACGCTACGGTCTCGTCCGCCTCGCCACCGTCGAGGTCGTCGACGAGAAGCACCTGAACCTTCTGTGCCATGGGGACAGACCTTTCGGCTGGAGCAAACTTCAATCGGTTGACAAAGATATACCGAGAACTCCGCGGATGACAATTCCAGCACTCCCGATGAACCGGCACTGGGATCGAAGTCCCCTTCCGCCGGTGACCGCGCGTAATCGGCCTCGTCGTTTCCGGAGCGTCGGCGGGACGCACGAGGACCGGCGACGGCCCGGCATCCGCTAATTTGCGGGCGCCGGGACGCGGGCCGAGGTTTTCGCGGCGTGACCAGTGTCACTGCGGACCACGCTGACCTGGGCGGGCGCGCGCGCTTTGGCCCGGGTTTGCACGGCTCGGGGTTCGGGGTTTGCGGGAGCTCCGGCTTTCGGACGCGGGAGCCGCTCCGGACGGAAAGTCCCTGATCGGACCTTAACAGGCGGTGCACACCGGCACCGCCGCCAACGATTAACGCTGACGTAACGGCGCTAACCCC
>NZ_VCKZ01000383.1 GCF_005889745.1 Actinomadura geliboluensis | reverse complement strand
AGTAAGGACCCACCCCCATGAAGAGCGCGCCCATCAGCGACACCACCCGGCTCCCCCGCAGACGCCGCCCCGCGTCCCTCATCCGCACCAGGCCCCTCATCGGTGCCTGCGCCGTGGCGCTGGCGGCGGCCACGGCGCTCCTGCCCGGCACCGCCAGTGCCGACACGACCATCACCACGAACCAGACCGGCACGAACAACGGCTACTACTACTCCTTCTGGACGGACGGCGGCGGGTCCACGTCCATGACCCTCGGCTCCGGCGGCAACTACCGCATGAACTGGAGCAACGTCGGCAACTTCGTCGCCGGCAAGGGATGGAGCAACGGCGGCCGCAGGAGCGTGAGCTACTCGGGCAGCTTCAACCCGTCCGGCAACGCCTACCTGGCCCTCTACGGCTGGACGTCCAACCCGCTCGTCGAGTACTACATCGTCGACAACTGGGGCACCTACCGGCCCACCGGGACGTACAAGGGCACCGTCACCAGCGACGGCGGCACCTACGACATCTACCAGACGACGCGGTACAACGCGCCGTCGGTCGAGGGCACGAAGACCTTCCAGCAGTACTGGAGCGTCCGGCAGTCGAAGCGGACCGGCGGGACCATCACGACCGGCAACCACTTCGACGCCTGGGCGAGCAAGGGCATGTCCCTGGGCAGCTTCAACTACTACATGATCCTCGCGACCGAGGGTTACCAGAGCAGCGGCAGCTCCAACATCACGGTCGGCGGCACCGGCGGCGGAGACGGCGGGGGCGGCGGGGGCGGCACCGGCGGCTGCACCGCGACCCTGTCGGCCGGGCAGCAGTGGAGCGACCGGTACAACCTCAACGTCTCGGTGTCCGGGTCCAGCAACTGGACCGTGACGATGAACGTCCCGTCCCCCGAGAAGATCATCGCGACCTGGAACACCGCCGCGAGCTGGGACTCCAGCGGCCAGGTCATGACGGCGCGGCCGAACGGCAACGGCAACAACTTCGGCGTGACCATCCAGTCCAACGGCACGTGGACGTGGCCGACGGTCTCCTGCAGCGCCTGAACAGAACACCGCTCTTGTGGCGCGGCGACCAGGCCTCCGGTCGCCGCGCCACACCGTCCCCTACCTGAAGGCGGCGACGTTGGCGCGGGCCCACTCGGCGAAGGTGCGGGGCGCCCGGCCGAGGACGCGCTCGACGTCGGGGCTCAGCCGCAGCTCGGCGGGCCTCGGGTCGCCGAGGACCCGCAGCGTCGTCTCGACGACCGGCTCCGGCATGAACGCCGACATCCGTTCGTACGCCTGCGCCCGGGTCAGCTCCACGAACCGGACCGGCTCGCCGAGGGCCGCGCCGATCGCCGCGGCCTGCTGCCGGGGCGTGACGGCGGCCGGCCCGTTCAGCTCGTAGACCCGGCCCGCGTGCTCGTCCTTGCGCAGGGCGGCGGCCGCGACCGCCGCGATGTCCGCCGGGTCGATCACCGGGATGCCGACGTCGCCGAACGGCGCGGCGACGGTCCGCTCGGCGCGCACCGACTCCGCCCAGCCGTAGGCGTTGGACGCGAAGGCGCCGGGCCGCAGGATCGTCCAGGCGAGGCCCGACCCGCGCACCGCCTCCTCGCGCGCCGCCATGACGCCTCCGTGCGAGGGCGACTCCGGCCGGGTCGCCACGCCCTGCGACGAGAGCAGGACGACGCGCCGCACGCCGGCGTCCCGGGCCGCGTCCAGGACGGCCCCCGAGCCGAGGCCCTGGCCGCCGGCGCCGCCGTCGTGCAGGAACAGGGTCTCGGCACCGTCGAACGCGGGCCGCAGCGTCTCCGGCCGGGACAGGTCGGCGCGCACGTGCGCGGCCCCGTCCGGCAGATCCGCCGGCGTGCCGCGCGACACCGCCGTCACCCGCTCCCCCGCCTCCGCGAGGGCCCGCACCAGCGGCCGTCCGACGTTCCCGGTCGCACCCGTCACCACGATCATGTTCGACTCCCCGTCTCCTCGATGCCGCGTCTCTTGCGCGACGACGGGGACGCTAACAGCCCCTGGATAGTAGGTACCTAGGGGAAAGCGACTACCCTGGAGGAGACGATCGGCGGCGGGCGGCGCGGGTGCGACGGCGGCCTTCCCGGCATTCGGCCGTCCGGAAGAGGGCCGAATGCCGGGCTGTGACCGGTCACTCGGGGCCGCCGTTTACGGGGGGCCGGAAAGTCACCGGTTGAACCGGTTCGAATGGTCGGCCACGCCAATTACCGACCCCGAGCGGAATTGGTTGATCATTCAATATGGCGCCGGTCACATCGCCGTTTCGCGCGGGGTCAGGTTCATCTTGATGTCGTCGGCCGCCCACAGCACGAAGCGCTCGATGGGCGTGACCGTCTGACCTGGGGCGAGCTCGAACTGGAACCGCTTCAGCAGGACGGCCAGGACGAGTTCGGCCTCCACCATCGCCAGCGTCGACCCCTCGCAGCTGCGCGGGCCGAGCCCGAACGGAATGTAGGCGAGCCGCGGACGCCCTGCGGACGCCTCCGGGGTGAACCGCTCCGGGTCGTAGACCTGCGGGTCCGGCCAGTACTCGGGGTTCATGTGGACGGCCCAGAACGGATAGAAGATCGTCGTCCCGGCGGGCACCGTGTACTCGCCGAGGACGACGTCCTCGGTGGCCTCCCGCGCGCCGTAGGGCCCCGGCGGGTAGAGGCGCATCGCCTCCTTGAGGGCCATGTCCAGCTGGGTGAGCGCCTTCAGGTCGGCGTAGTCGGGCGCGGCCCGGTCGCCGAGGACGCCGTCCACCTCGTCGGCGACGCGCTTGGCCACATCGGGGTGCTGCGCCAGCAGGTACAGCGTCCAGGAGATCGCGACGCCGGTGGTGTGGTGGGCGGCGAGCATCGTCATCAGCACCGTGTCGCGGATCCGCGCGGGCGACTCGCCGGACGCCGCCAGCGCCGCGATCAGGTCGCTGCGCTCGGCCTCGCCGGTGCCGCGCTCGCGGTGGGCGGCGAGGACCTCGTCGACGGTCCCGCGCAGGAAGGCCAGCGCCTCCTCGGCCTGCGCGCTCGCCGGGCCCGGCGACCCCATGTACTCGGTGAGGACGGTCTCGAACGCCTCCACCACGCGGCCCGCGGACGCCTCGTCGTCCAGGCCGCTGCCGAGGGCGTAGCGGCAGATCATGCGCAGCGACAGCGCGCTCAGGTCCCGCTGCAGGACGACCGGCCCCGCCGCGGCGGCCCAGCGGTCGGCGAGCTCGGTCGCCAGCGCGGTGAACTGCGCGAAGTGCGCCTCGTGGGACGGCCGCCCGGCCAGCACCGACAGCATCGTCCGCCGCCACGGGCCGTGCTCCTCGGCGGGGATCGTCTGCAGGTTGCCCGCCTCCTGCAGCGGCGCGAGGAACTCGAACAGCTTCTCCGGCCGCTTGTCGATCTTCGCGGTGGCCTCCAGCAGGACGGGGTCGGCGACCGACACCGCCACGTCCGCGCCGGGCAGCGGGAACCGCACCACCGGCCCGTACTCGGCGTGCAGTTCCAACTGGTAGTTGTGCAGCCCGCCGGCCGCCGCGATGGCCGCGCCGCCGTCATTTTCCGCGGCCGGTCCGGGGATCTGCGAGGGGATGCCTCCGTCGCGTCGCATTTGCGCTCTCCCGCCGTCAGGATGGTCGATTCGGTTGTTACGGAGTTGATCACAATGCTTACATGTTCGTGCATAGTTCGCGATATGCCGGGCAGAAAATCGTCCGGCTCCGGCAGAACGGGGGAGAAGACACTGGACACCGTCGATCCGACGACGCCGAACGTCCCGCGGATGTACGACTACCTGCTCGGCGGCAAGGACAACTACGCCGCCGACCGGGAGGCCGTGGAGGAGGTCGTCCGGCACGCGCCGGACACCCCGTTCCTCGCACGGGAGAACCGCGCCTTCCTGCGCCGCGCGGTGCGCTTCCTGGCCGAGTCCGGGATCCGGCAGTTCATCGACATCGGCTCCGGGCTGCCGACGCAGGGCAACGTCCACGAGATCGCGCACCAGGTCGCCCCGGACGCACGTGTCGTGTACGTCGACATCGAGCCGGTCGTCCTCGCGCACGGGCGGGCGCTGCTGGCCGGCACGCCGGAGGTGACCGTCATCCAGGGCGACGCCCGGCGCCCCGGCGACATCCTGGCGGACCGCGAGCTGAACGACCTCATCGACTTCGACCGGCCGGTCGCGGTGCTGATGCTGGCGGTGCTGCACTTCATCGGCGACGAGGCCGACCCGCCCGGCATCGTGGCGCGGCTCCGCTCCGCCATGGCCCCCGGCAGCTACCTCGCGGTGTCGCACGTGACCGCCGACTTCGACGCCGACAGCCGCGTCCGGGAGGCGGGCGCGGTGTACGAGAAGGCCACCTACCAGATCACCCTGCGCAGCCGCGACCACGTGATGCGGCTGTTCGAGGGGTTCGACCTGGTGGAGCCGGGCCTCACCACGCTGTCGCTGTGGCGCCCCGACCCGCGCGCGACCGTCCCGCCCGGCGCCGAGCGCCAGTGGTGCTACGCGGGCGTCGCCCGCAAGGTCGACTAGCCGCGGCCGGCGCCGGCTAGCCGAGGCCGGAGAAGTCCCGCGTGACGACGGTGTTGCGGTCGGCCGGACGGTTCCCCAGGGAGAGCTGTGGCCACTGGCCGGACAGCTCCTGGCGGCTGCGTTCGCTCCAGGCCCGCGCCTCGTCGCCGCGCGTCTTGTAGAAGTTGAGCGCATAACCGCCGGTGTGGACGCGGAGGAGCGTGAAACCGCCCGGGTACTCCTTCACCGCCCCCACCTCCTGCTGGACGACCCGTGGGGCGAGAGGGAACGTCGAGCGCTGGTTGCGGTGCGTGTGCCCGGCATGGTGCAGGAAGACGCCGGGAGTGCGGTTGTAGGCCGTCAGGATGCGCAGGGACTGGCCCGCGTCCAGCGAATGGGCGCCGGTGATGGCGAGCGGGTCGTTCTCGGTGAAGAGCGGGTGGTGGCCGAAGACGAGGGTCGGCCGGTCCGGCTCCTTCGCGAGCTCCGCCTCGAACCAGGCCCGCTGGTCGGCGGAGAGCCCGCCGGAGTCGCCGCCGTCGCCCGGCTTGTCGTAGGTGTCGAGGCCGATGACGCGCAGGCCGCGCAGGTCGTGCGAGAAGTACGTCCGGCCGGACGGGAAGAAGGCGTCCTTGAAGCAGTCGTTCCCCTGCCACGAACCGGGCGTGCAGGCGCCGTAGGGCTCCCCCGCATGCGCGCGGTCGTGGTTTCCGCGCGCCACCAGGTAGTCGCCGCCGAGGGTGCCGAACGTGTCGAGGATGCTCTTGGCGCTCTGCAGGTCGGCGGGGGCGGCTTCGCTGGAGACGTCCCCGGCGGCCAGGAGGTAGGACGCGCCCCGGCTCCGGGCGTCCTCGATCAGGGCCTTCGCCATGACCTCGGGGTAGGGCGGATGGCCCGGCACCTGCTCGATGCCCTTGATCCACGGGAGCTGTCCGACGAGGCCCGCGACCGTCTCGCCCAGGTGCAGGTCGTTGCAGAGGGCGATGGAGAAGAGGTGGCGGCCGGGCGGCGGCTGCGGCGTCGTGAACGCGAACACGTCGCCCTGCGGGCTGCCCGCCGCCGTACCGAAGGCCAGCCAGGTCGGCGCTGCGTCCTGCCCGGCCGACCGCGCCTTGTAGTAGTACGTGCGTCCCGGTTCGAGACCGGTCAGTTCCACATAGTGGTAGGGCGTGCCTGAAGGGCCGTGGGCGACGGACGTCAGGCGGGACGGGTCCGTCCCGTAGAGCACCTCCGCGTCGGACGGCGCGGGCCGCATGCGCCCCAGGCCGTCGTCCGTTCCGGGGACGCCGGTGTACCAGGTGAGGACGGCCGTCGTCTCGGTGACGGTGACCAGTTCGAGGTTCACCGGCCGGACGGCGCCGCCGTCCGCCCGCGCGGTGCCGGGCAGCAGCGACGCGCCCGCGGCGATGGCGCTCCAGCGGAGCAGGGCCCGGCGGCTCGGGCGGCAGCAGATCATGATCGCTACGGTGGCACCGGTGCCGCCGTCCAACCAGGCCCAAAACCGCCCGGAA
Organism: Actinomadura geliboluensis; assembly: GCF_005889745.1. Lineage (GTDB taxonomy): Bacteria > Actinomycetota > Actinomycetes > Streptosporangiales > Streptosporangiaceae > Spirillospora > Spirillospora geliboluensis. Next base: position 2,710 of record NZ_VCKZ01000383.1, on the reverse strand, counting down.
CCGGCCGATCTGCTCTCGGCAGGGTCAGCCGACGACGGCGCGCAGCCGCTCCTCGCGGAGGCGGCCCGCCCAGGAGTCGTCCAGCGGCTGCAGTTCGCGGCCGACCGCCCAGCGCAGCAGCAGGTCGGCGAGGCCCGGGTTGCGGACGAGCGCCGGCCCGTGCATGTAGGTGCCGAGGACGCGCCCGCTGTAGGCGCCCTCGAAGCCGTCGCCGTTGCCGATGCCGTGCACGACCTTCGCGAACGGCTGCGCGTTCGGGCCGAGGTGCGTGACGCCCTGGTGGTTCTCGAAGCCGGTGATGCGCGGGACGTTCAGCTCGGCCGCCACGTCCCCGACGATCTCGCCGACGGCGCGCTGCTCGCCGCGCCCGGAGCGGATGTCGAGCAGGCCGAGGCCGGGCACGGGCTGCCCCTCCTCGCCGCCGAACTCGTGGCCGAGCAGCTGGTAGCCGGCGCAGACGGCGAAGACCACCGCGCCGGACTGGACGGCGCGCGCGAGGCCGCCGTCGCCGCGCAGCCGGTGCGCCGCGAGGATCTGCGGGCGGTCCTCGCCGCCGCCGAGCAGGTAGATGTCGCCGTCGGCGGGGACCGGCTCGTCCGAGCGCAGGCTCACGGTCTCGGTCGGGATGCCGCGCAGCGCCGCGCGCCGCTCCAGGACGATCGTGTTGCCCTGGTCGCCGTAGGTGCTGAGCAGGTCCGGGTAGATCCAGACGATCTTTATGCGGTCAGACGACACGGCCGTACCTCGTTCGGATGCTCTGGAAGGCGGTGTAGTTGGCGATCACGTCGAGGTGCCCGGGCGGGACCGCCATGACCGCCTGGTCGATGTCGTCCACCACGGTGAACGTCACGTCGGCCGCCTCCAGCCGGGCGGCGAGGTCGATGCGGCGCTCGCCGGTGACCCACACGGGGCGGCCGCGCAGGATGCGGTAGTCGACGTCCCACAGCCAGGACGTGTCGCGGCCGTCCGGCCCCTGCGCGTTGATCGACAGGGCGACCGGGCCGGGCGCGGGCTGCAGCACGTCGAACGCCTCCAGCCAGCCCGCCGGGTTCTTCGACAGCAGCAGCCGGATCGACCGGCCCTCGTGCTCGACCGTCGTGTACCGGCCGGCGACGGAGGTGACCTGCGACAGCAGCGGGAGGGCCTGCTCGGGCGGGACGCCGAACTGGGCGACGACCGCGAGCGCGATCAGCGCGTTCGAGCGGTTCGCGCGGCCCGGCAGCGACAGCCCGGCGAGCGAGAACGCCCGGCCGTCGGGCCCGGTGACGGTGTCGCCGCGCAGCGCCCAGTCGGGGCGGGGGCGGCGGAAGTGGCACTGGCGGCAGGCCCAGTCGCTGTCCTCGTCGGTGTCCTGCCGGTCGAGGGGGCCGCCGCACTCGGGGCAGCACCAGGAGTCCTCGCGCCAGTGCTGGCCGGCGGCGACCCACGTCACGCTCTTGGCGGTGGCCGCGCCCCAGGTGACGAGCGGGTCGTCGCAGTTGGCGATGACATGGCTGGTCGGGGACGCCTCCAGCGCGCGGCGCCACTTGCCCGCCAGCAGCCAGATCTCGGCGGCCCGGTCCATCTGGTCGCGGCTCAGGTTCATCAGCGCGACGAGGTTCGCCCCGGTCTCCTTCAGGACCATCGGGACGTACTTCTCGTCGCACTCCAGCACGCCGTAGCGGGCGGACGGCGCGGACGCGAGCGCGGACACGTGGCCCGTCGGCATGTTCGCGCCGAACGCGTTCGTGGCGACCTCCCCGAGCGGCGTCATCGCCGAGGTGATCAGCCGGGTCGTCGTCGTCTTGCCGTTGGTGGCGCTGACGAGGACGAGCTTGCGGTCCTTCGCGAGCCTGGTCAGCAACTCGGGGTCGAGGCGGAGGCCGACCCGTCCGCCGATCACCGAGCCGTCCCCGCGGCCCGCCATTCGGGACATCTTGGCGGCCGTACGACCGAGCGCGACGGCCAGCTGCGAACGCAGCGGAAGATCGCTCATGGACTCCGTCTTCTCTGGATGCGCCGGAAAACCGTTCCGAGCCTAGCCGTTGGACGCACCGGTCCGGGCGCGTTGGGGGCGTACCGGCGGGTTCGCGGGCGTCCCCCGGCGAGAGCGTGCACAATGTGAGCATCATCACACGCGACGGTGTAAACCAACCGGGGCATTGTTGACCAGACCTGACATGTCGTGATTCGGTGCGACCTCCGACTGCGGTGTGCCAGATTTCCGTCCACGCATCCGAGAACGGCGGCACCCACTACTTTTGTCGGGAGCCCTGCTGGTTTCGCGGGGAGGCGGTGCCCGTCCCGGCCGGCGGGCCAGGACCGCTAGCGTGGCAAAGCGGCGATAATGCGAGGTCTGAGCGATGCAGTGTCCGACGTGCGGCAATGACACGCCCGGGACGCTCGGCAAGTGTTCGCACTGCGCGGCGCCGATCGACGTGTACTCGGTCGGGCCCGCGGTCCCGCTCGCGGCGCCCGTCGCGGACCAGGCCCCCGGGGCCGGCGCCGCCGACGGGCTCGGCGACCGGACGATGATGGTGCCGCCGCCCACGCCGTCCTGGGCCCCGGAGCCGCAGCCGCCCGCACTGCCGGACTTCTCCGCCCCGCCGGGCGCGATGCCGCCGTCCCCGACGCCGCAGGCCGGTTCGCCGTACGCCGCGACGCCCCCGGCGGGCTCACCGCACGCCGGTCTGCCGCACGCCGGGTCGCCGCAGGCGACGGCCCCCGAGCC
>NZ_VCKZ01000382.1 GCF_005889745.1 Actinomadura geliboluensis | reverse complement strand
CCCGTGATCACTGAGAGACCACCCCGCCTCTCCGCGGGCGGCGCGGCGTCCGGCCGCGGAAAGGGAAGAAGCGGCAGGGTCAGCAGCCCCAGGACACCCACGGCGACCACGGCGGTGCCCGCATACTGACCGCCCGCCAGCGAGGCGAGCGCCGCCGCGAGACCGGGCCCCGCGATGCCCGCGAGGTTGTAGCTCGACGCCTCCAACCCATAAGCACGCGAAAGTCGCCCCTCCGGGACGAACCTCGGCAACAGGCTGGTCAGCGCGACCACGATCGGCTCGGTGCACCCGATCACCGCGGCGATCGCGAGCGCCAGCACGAGCGGCGAGCTGCCCGCCGTGGCCAGCAGCAGCCCGGTGGCCACGGCATAGCAGGCCGCGAGAACCACCGCGACCGACCGGGGACGCATCACCCGGTCGAGCGCGCTGCCGATGATCGGCCCGCTCAGCACGTACGGCAGCGTCATCGCGGTCTGCAGGTACCCGGCGGTGGCCGCGTCACCCGTCCGCGCCTCGACCGTCAGCACCAGCGCCGTCGCGACGCCCTCCGCCGACACCCGCAGCAGCGTCGCCGAGGTGAGGTGGAGCGGCAGCGCCGCGGTCCGTCCGAACACGCTCGAATGCTGGCACATGCTTAGACTTCGAAGAGTGACGGCAGCGAAGACAGAGCACCGGGTCACCAGTGAGGTCGGACGGCTGCGGACCGTCCTGCTGCACCGCCCCGGCGCGGAACTGAAACGGCTCACCCCGCGCAACAGCGACAAGCTGCTGTTCGACGCGATCCCGTGGGCGGGTCGCGCCCAGGAGGAGCACGACGCGTTCGCCGAGGCCCTCCGCTCCCGCGGCGTCGAGGTCCTCTACCTGACCGAGCTGCTCCAGGACGCGCTGGAGTACGAGCCGGCCCGCGACCAGGCGATCGCCGACGCCGTCGTCGACCTGCGCCTCGGCGACCAGCTCCGCCGCATCGTCGAGGAGTACCTCCGCGACCTCGACCCGGAGAACCTCACCCAGACGCTCATCGGCGGCCTCGCCCACGAGGAGCTGAAGTCCGGGCACGGCCTGGTCTACCGGCTCATGGACCGGCTCGACTTTATCATCGACCCCCTGCCCGGCCTGCTGTTCACCCGCGACAACAGCACCTGGATCGGCGACCGCGTGGCGGTGACGAGCCTCGCCATGGAGGCCCGGCGCCGCGAGTCGGCCCTGACCGGCCTCGTCTACGCCCACCACCCGCGCTTCGCCGACGTGGAGCCGGTGTACGCGCCGTCCCTCGAACACGTCGAGGGCGGGGACGTCCTCCTGCTGTCCCCGGGCGTGATCGCGGTCGGCACCGGCGAGCGGACGACCCCCGCCGGCGTCGAGCGCCTGGCCCGCCAGGTCTTCGCCGCGAACCTGGCGCACACCGTCCTGGCGGTCCCGATCGCCCAGGAGCGCGCCACCATGCACCTCGACACCGTCTGCACGATGGTCGACGTCGACACCGTCGTCATGTACCCGCCGGTGGCGCACTCGCTGACGGCCCACACGGTCACCGTCGCCAGTGGCGACCTGCGCGTCTCGGAACCGCGCCCCTTCCTGGAGGCCGCCGCCGAGGCGATGAAGCTCGACCGCCTCAAGGTGATCGACACCGGCCTGGACCCGGTCACCGCCGAACGCGAGCAGTGGGACGACGGCAACAACACCCTCGCCGTGGCCCCCCGCCTCTGCGTCGCCTACGAGCGCAACATCGAGACGAACGCCCAGCTGGAGGCGTCGGGCATCGAAGTGATCCGCATCAGCGGCAGCGAACTGGGCACCGGCCGAGGCGGCCCCCGCTGCATGTCCTGCCCCGTCCTCCGCGACGACATCTGACCCGCACGACCACCACCGAAAGAACGGCGCAACCAACGGTCACCGAATGGCGCCCACCACCCGGAACAACAGCCGATCCCGGTCGGCAGCCATTGAGAGCGGCTCTGACGCGGACGGACTCAGCCGCCCATAAACGATCCACGCAACGGATCAGAGAGAACCACGCACCAACCGCCGGGGACGCACCGGCACCAGCCGTGGGACCCCCGGCCAAGCACAGCCCGCAGGGTGACGTCCGTAAGCCCGGCCGGCGACAAGGGCCACGTTGCGATCGCGTCCGAAGGCAGGTTTCGAGCGAAGCAAGAAACCTGATCGCGAAGCGAGCCGCAAGGCGAGCCGGAGCGATGCAGCGATCGCCGTTTTGCTCGTTGAAGGAAGGCGCCCCAGCGCCTGACGCCGAGAGCAAAAAAATATAAACAGCTCGGGCGGTGTCGACGGGGGCACGACAGCGCCCGAGCTTGGGAGGACCATACAAGGTCGGGCGGGGTTCCTTCCAGGCGGGGCCCTCTTATGCCGGATATGCCCCGCTTGGGGCACTTCCATTCCTGCTTCTGTTGCACAGATCTTCGTCGGGCTCGTCCAGCAGGTCTGGAAAGTCGGACAGATCGGGCACTACGGCGTGCATGCCGGCGGGGGCGGAGCGGCCGTTGTCCTCCGTTGACCTGGGAGCACGCAGGACGGCCCAGACCGTGGTGGCGCCCTCTTCGTGGCGCACGCCCCAGCCGTCGGACAGGGCCTCCACGATGCCGAGGCCGCGGCCGCCGAGCGAGGAAAGCGTGCCCGGGCCCCGGCGCGGTTCGGTCATCGCGCCGCCGTCGCTGACCTCGAGTTCGAGGACGTCGCCGCGGCGCAGCCAGCACACCCGGACCTGGCCGGACGGGAGCGGGCGGGCGTGGCGGAGGGCGTTGCTGATGAGTTCGCTGACGATGACGCTGGCGTCGTCCACGACGGATTCGTAGACCCCCGAGTCGACCAGCTCCGAGCTGAGGCGCCTTCGGGCGACCGCGACGCTGGACGGTGCGTGTGGCAGCAGTACGACGCTCAGACGCCCTCACCTCCCCCTGGTTCCGCTACTCGGACGAGTCCCGTCGTCGCTCTTCCGGTACGACCGAAATGCCCTGATGGCCAAGACCGGAAACCCGGACCATCCAGGTCATCACCTGCACAACGAGTCACCGGCCGTCCGGTCACGGTGATCACCCCCGGAACGGAATCTCGTCACCAACGGCAACCATCAAAGGATCTATCCAGCCAACGGCGGACTTACTCCTCCCGCACGCGTTTCGTCCATCACACCCTGCGGTCACCGTACTTTCTCGCACCAGCCCAGGTTGCCACCCATCGAGACCGCTGAACGCCCAGGTCACAACGGTCTCACCGGGCCGCACCGCAGGGAGTGTCGTCACGGTGAGTGACCAAACCGGGTCAACGGGCACCGCGCAGCACGAGCCGCATGCACGTTCCCTCGCCCGCACGCGCGCCACCTGCGGGTCCGCGGCCGGGCGCGGTCCGCAGGAGCGCGGGCGGACGGCTTATGGTCCGTTCCATTTCTGGCACTTCACCACTTGGGGTGACGTTGTCCGCATTAGTGTGAGATCCCTCACGTTCAGCCGGATGAGCTGAGATTCTCCCGCCTTGTGCCTCTGTCAGCCGTTTGACGATGTACAGCCCGAGCCCGATGCCGCCGAAGCGGCGGCGGTCCCCGGCGTCCCCCTGGACGAATCGCTCGAAGATCCGCTCATGGTCGCCGGGCGGGATGCCGATCCCCTCGTCCACGACCTTCACCACGATGTCGGCGCCCTCCGGGTAGGCGCGGACGCTGACCGTCCCGCCGTCCGGCGAGTACTTGAACGCGTTCTCCAGCAGCTGCCCGAGCACGATGTCGGTCGCCATCGCGTCCCCGCGGCACGGCGGCAGGTCGGGCGCGATCTCCAGCTCGACGCGGTGCAGCGGCGACAGCGACCGGAACCCGGCGACGACGCCCTCCAGCACCCGGCTCAGGTCGAACGGCTCGATCGTCACGGCCAGCTCGTCGGCCCCGGCCCGGGAGCCGAGCAGCAGGTGCTCGACGAGCCGGGCGAGGGACTGGGCGCGCTCGGCGATGGTGGCGACGGCGGTGCGGCGGTCGGCGTCGGCCAGCTCGTCCCACCGGTTGACCAGGGTGGACGCGAAGCCCTGCACGACCGTGATCGGGGTGCGCAGCTCATGGCTGGTGGTGGCGAGGAACAGGTCCTTGGCCTCTTCGAGGGCCTTCGCCTCGGACACGTCGCGGAAGTCGACGACCAGCTCGCCGGTCTCCTCGATCTCGGCGGCGAGGACGTTCAGCCACGTCCCCGACTCCAGCCGGAACGTGAGCATCTCGCCGAGCGCGGGCATGCCGAACGGCAGCGGGCGGCCGATCGCCTCCTCCGGCGGGACGCCGGTCAGCGCGTGCGCGGCCGGGTTCCACTGCCGGACGACGAGGTCGTGGTCGAGCACGGCGATGCCGTCCGCGCTGGAGTCGATCACCGCGCGCTCGTGCGCCCGCTGCCGGACGACCTCCGCGTACGCGACGGCGTTGCCGACCGCGACGCCGGCGTGCCCGGCGAGCAGCTCCAGCAGCTCCAGCTCGGTGTGCCCGGCCTTGCTGCCGGAGAAGAGCGCGTAGAGCGCGCCGTACGGCCGGTTCTGCAGGTAGGACAGGCCGAGCGCGATCGTGTGCAGGCCGGGCAGCTCGGACCAGATCAGGTCGCCGAGGCGCCGCGCGCCGGTCGCGAGCTTGACGGTCTTGCCGGACCGCAGCAGCTCCCCGACGAGGCTCGACCGCAGCTCGGCGGTGCGGTCGCGCATGTGCTCGGGCAGCCCGGTCATGCTGACCAGCCGCAGCCGCTCGCCCTCGATCCGGACGAACCCGCCCGCGTCGGCGCCGGTCAGCTCGATCAGCGCGGTGGTGATCCGGTCGAGGACGACGTTCAGGTCCAGTTCGGCGTTGAGGTCGGCGACGATGTCGTTCAGCCGCCGGACGAGCCGGGCCCGCTCGGTCATGTGGTGCTGGACGATCTCGTCCTCCTCGACCGGGTGGTACACCCCCACCCAGCCGAGCAGCGTGCCGCCCGGGTCCTGCAGCAGGCTCGTGTCGATGCGCACGTCGATGAGGCGGCCGTCGCGGTGGAAGCGGCGGGTGGCGATCGAGATCTGCCCGCTGTCGCCCGGCCCGGCGGGCCGGGTGAGCAGCCGCTCCTGGACGGCGTTGTGCTCGGCCTTCAGCTCGTGCGGGACGATCGGCGGGACGCGCCCGATCATCTCCGCGGCGCTCCAGCCGAACATGCGCTCGGCCGCCGGGTTCCACACCGTGACCCGGTGCCGCTGGTCCACCGCCACGATCGCGTCGGCGGCGCTCTCGATGACGGCCCGCGCGATCGGATCGTGGACGTGCTCGTACACGTCTGTCATCGTGCCACCGGACTCCGGCGCGGCGCCGGGTAACTTGCATCGAAAATTGCCACGGGAACCTTACCTTCTGGTAAGGCTACCGCCTGGTAAGCATCCCGATGAGGAGCGCGGCCGCGCCCGCGACCAGGAACGACAGCAGCGAGGCGCTCATCCAGCTCTGCGGCGTGAAGTGCACCGCCTCCTGGACGTCCCGCCAGAAGCCCGCCCAGTGCTCGACCGTGCCCGGGTTGATCAGCTGGTAGACCGCGAACCCGACGGCCCAGGCCGCGATCATCCCCCAGCGGGACGGCGCCCGCCGCGACACGTCCCACCCGTCCAGCTCGGCCTCCTTGCCGCCCGTGGCCCGGCGGCGGCGGCCGAGGAAGAAGTCGGCGGCGAGGACGCCCAGCATCGGCACGAACACCGACCCGATCAGCGTGAGGAAGCCCGCGTAGTCGCCGATGTCCAGGACGAGCGCGAGGACGGTGATGCCGGCGCCGAGCGCGACGCTCAGCACCCGGCGGTCGGCGCGCGGGAACAGGTTCTGGATCGACACCGCGGTGGAGTAGGTGTCGGCGAACGACTGGTCCGCCTCCCGCAGCACGAAGATCGCGAAGAAGACCACGCCGAGCGTGGCGCCGAGGAACGGGTCGAAGATCCTGGTGCTGTCGCCCGCGACCAGCGCGAGCGCCAGCAGGCCGAGGACGTAGGCGATGATCTGCGTGACCGAGTAGCCGACGGACGCCGCGCCGAACGCCGCCCGCTCCGACCGCGAGTGCCGGGTGTAGTCGGCGGCGACCGGCACCCAGGAGATCGACACCGCGAGCGCGGCGTCCGCGCCGATCCAGAAACCGCCCCACGAGCCCTCCGACAGGTCGGGCAGCGGCTGCCGGACGAGCTCCACGTAGAAGTAGACCAGCGCGATCCCCACCGCGACGGTGACGTACCGGCGCAGCAGCCGCACCGAGCCGAGCGGCCACACCGTCAGCACGGTCGTGATCACGCCGGCGGCGACGACGTAGCCCCAGCGCGGCACGCCGTCCCACAGCTCGCGGGCCGCGTCCGCGATGACGATCAGCTCGAACGTCCCCCAGCCGATGAGCTGCGCGATGTTCAGGACCGTCGGCGCGTACGACAGCCGGGCGCCGAACAGGCCGCGCAGCAGCACCATCGCGGGCTGCCCGGTGCGGGCGCCGGGGACGGCGGCGAGGCCGAGCATCAGCCCGCCGAGCGCCGTCCCGACGGCCATCGCGACGATGCCCGCCATGATGGAGATGGTCGGCCTGCCGTCGGCGTCCGGCGCGAGGACGGTGTAGGCGCCGGAGAAGGCCAGGAGGCTGACGCCGAGGTTGGCCCAGAAGGCGCTCTGGTCCCAGAACCCGAGGACCCTGGGGGCGGGCTCGTCGAGGGTGAAGGGGGCCTCGTTGGCGGGCGGCTCGCCCTGAGGGCGCCGTTCGACGTCGGACGTCACGGGACACGCTCCCTACGCCGGCATTACCCGGACAGGTTCATGCGGTCGGCGGCGCCCTGCTGGCCGCCCTCTCAGCCCGGCTTGTGGCCCGAGCTCCCGCGGTTATCGGTCAGACCTGATCGTACAACCGCCCGTCGCGCCCCAGAAGGGGGCATACGGTACGGATCACGCCACGAACGGCGGCCGGCCGCCGGCGCCCTCCATGGGCCGCCCGGCCTCCGCCCAGCTCTGCATCCCGCCGTCGACGTTCTTCGCCAGCCAGCCCGCCTGGTTGAGCGCCACCGTCACCTGCGCCGACCGCACCCCGGACCGGCAGATCACGAACACCTCCCGGTCGCGCGGGACCTCCCCGGCCCGGTCGCCCAGCTGCCGCATCGGGATGTGGACCGCCTCGGGCGCGTGCCCGGCGTCCCACTCGTCCTGCTCCCGGACGTCCAGCAGGTAGCCGTCCTGCGGGACGTCGGCGGCGCCGACCGCCGGTACGTCTTCCCCGAAATTCATCACACCCCCCATGGAACCGCGCGAACCGGCCCCGCGTCGAATCACGCATGCGGTATCGGACGCTCCTGTTCGCCGCGCCCGGCGTGGCCATGCTCCTGACCCTGGCCGCCTGCGGTGACGAACAGGCCAACGGAAATCCCGCCGCGGAGCCTTCGGGCACCACGTCCGTGCAGCCCTCCGGCACCCCGGCGGACACGCTCACCATCACCGTCAGGGCCTCCGCGGAGGCCCCCGCCAAGACCTGGACGCTGACCTGCGATCCTCCAGGCGGTACCCATCCGAAGGCCGCCGACGCGTGCGCGGCCCTGACCAAGGCCAAGGAACCCTTCAAGCCCGTCCCCAAGGACCAGATGTGCACCAAGATCTACGGCGGCCCTGAGATCGCCACGGTCAAGGGCACCTGGCAGGACAAGCCGATCGACACGAAGTTCACCCGTGCCGACGGCTGCCAGCTCCACCGGTGGACGGAGGTGGCCCCCGTCTTCGGCAACGTCCCGAAGGTCCGCTGAACCAGCCATCCCCGTTCCGGCTAGGTTCCCCACCCCAGGCCCCGGCCCGACCGCCGGGGCCTGACCACTTCAGGGGTTCCCGGACCGGTCAGTTCTTGGGGGCCTGCAGGCTCCACAGGCGCCCGTCGGGGTCCCGGACGGTCATCTCCCGGGTCCCGTAGTGGGTGTCCTCGAACGGGGTGACCACCTCGACGCCCGGTTCGGCGGCGAACCGGTCCGCGTCCGGCACCCTCAGCGCGATCTGCACGCCCGGCTCGCGGTCCTCGGGGACCTCCACGACGACGACGTAGGCCCCGTCGCCGTTGCGGAACACGCCGGAGCCGTCGCCGGCGGACACGTCGAGCTCGAACCCCAGCGCCTGGAAGAAGCCCGCGGTCCTCCCCCAGTTGCGGGTCTCCAGGAAGACCGCCTCGATCCCTTCGGTCGCCATGTCAGGACTCCTTTCCGGAAGAGCGCCGCTCCCGGCCGCCGGCGTCGTCGAGGTAGAGGCGCAGCGCCTCGGCGACCAGGGCCGACAACGACATGCCCGTCTCGATCGCGTGGTGCTTGACCTGCCTGATCAGCCCGATCGGCAGGTACACGTTGAACTGCTTGACGTCCTCGTCGCCCATGGCGGGCGATGCTAGCATCCTAGCCTGCTAGCAAGCTAAGGCGTACGGACGTCCCGGTCCGCGACCGGGGGCCGGCGGCCGGGCGTCCGGGTGAAGGAGGCCGGTATGACGAGGGGCGACCTGCGAGGAGCGGTCAAGGGCCGGGTGTGGCGGCGGGGCGATGACGGCTTCGACGCGGCGCGCAGGGCCTGGAACCTGACGGTCGAGCAGCCGGTGGCGGCCGTGGTGGAGGCCGCGGACGCCGAGGACGTGGCGGCGCTGGTCCGCTACGCGCGGCGGTCGGGCCTGACGGTGACCGCCCAGGCCGGCGGCCATGACGCCTCGGGTGACGTGGAGGGCGTGATCCTGCTGCGCACCGGCCGGCTGGACGGGGTGCGGGTG
>NZ_VCKZ01000042.1 GCF_005889745.1 Actinomadura geliboluensis | reverse complement strand
CCTTCGGCGGGGGGTCCGGACGGCTGCGGCGGCGGACGGTGGTCGGGCCGCCGCGGTGGCGCGGTGGAGGCCCCGGCCGCCTTGACGGCCCGCTCCCCCGCGGTCTCCCGCGCCGGACGCGCCGCCGCCGTGTGCGCCGCGGCCGTGTCGCTCACCGCGCCGGTCGATACCGCCTCACCGGGCACCCAGCCTCCTCTGTCCAACCGGGCGCCGCCCTGCACACCCCGCGAGGAGCGCCCGTCCTCACCGGACCCTGATTGCGCCAGTGTATCCGGCGGTCATTTCGTACTAGACCGTAACCAGCGAATGGACGTCCAGATTCCCCAGCTTGTCGCGCCCGCGCAGGAACGAGAGCTCCAGCAGGACCGACAGTCCGGCCACGTCCCCGCCGCCGCGGCGGACGAGTTCGGCGGCGGCCCGGGCCGTCCCTCCGGTGGCCAGGACGTCGTCGACGATCAGTACGCGGTCGCCGGGCTCGAGGGCGTCGGCGTGGATCTCGATCGTCTCGGTCCCGTACTCGAGATCATAGGTCTCGCCGTGCGTCGCCGCGGGCAGCTTTCCCTTCTTGCGCACCGGGACGAACCCCGCGCCGAAGTGGTAGGCGACGGGCGCGGCGAGGATGAAGCCGCGCGCCTCGATCCCGACGATCTTGTCGATGGTGCCGCGGCCGTGGTGGTTGACGATCGTGTCGACCACGCCGGCGAACGCGACATGGTCGGCCAGCAGCGGGGTGATGTCCTTGAACATCACCCCGGGCTTCGGGTAGTCGGGGATGTCGCGGATCCGCTCCTGGATCAGCTTTTCGAGGTCCACGTTCCGGTACTCCCCCGCCTACTTGCCGCCGCGGCGCTGCTGCCGCGTCCCGCGCTTGGGCTGCTGCCGCGACCCGGTCTGCACGACCTTGCGCACCGTGACGGTGCTGCGCACGTCGTCCCGGTCGCCGGAGGCGTCGGCGTGGTCGCCCGCGTCGTCCGCGTCGCCCGCGTCGGGCTTGCCCGCCGCGCCCGCGCCGGCCGTGACCTTGGCGGTCTTGACCTGCTTGGAGGCGTTCCGCTCGCGGCGGGCGATGTTCTCCCGGATCTGGCGGTACTTCGGCTCGCGCTCCTTGAACTGGACGAGCAGCGGCGTCGCCACGCAGATCGAGGAGTACGTCCCGACGATCATGCCGACGAACAGCGCGAGCGACAGGTCCTTCAGCGTCCCGGCGCCGAACAGCGTGGTGCCGATGAACAGGATCGCGCCGACCGGCAGGATCGCCACCAGCGAGGTGTTCAGCGAGCGGACGAGCGTGCTGCTGAGCGCCTGGTTCGCGGCCTCGCTGTAGGTGGTCTTGGAGGTCGGGCCGAGCGGTTTCGTGACCTCCTTGATCATGTCGAAGACCACGACCGCGTCGTACAGCGAGTAGCCGAGGATCGTCAGGAAGCCGAGCAGCGTCGCCGGGGTGACCTCGAAGCCGGACCAGGCGTAGATGCCGGCCGTGATCACGAGGTCGTGGACCAGCGCGACCACCGCGGCCACGGCCATCCGCCACTCGAACGCCACCGACAGGTAGGCGATGATCAAGATCATGAAGACGATCAGCGCCTGCCAGGCCTTCTTCTGGATCTCGCCGCCCCACGAGGCGCCGACGACCTGGGTGCTGACCTTGGCGGCGGGGACCTTGAGTTCCTCGGTGATGCTCGTCTTGACCTCGGTGACGTGCGAGGAGCTCATGCTCTCCGTCGTGACCCGCCAGTCCTCGCCGGCCTTCTGCACGATCACCTGGTGGGCGCCGCCGTCGCCGACGGCGGTGCGCACCTGCTCGATCGAGGCGCTCGGCGCCTTGAAGGTGAAGACGGAGCCGCCCTTGAACTCGACGCCGAAGTTCAGCCCCTGGACGAGCAGGCCGGCGATCGACAGCGCCAGCAGCAGCCCGGAGATCGTGTACCAGATCTTCGGACGGCCGACGATGTCGGCGCTGATCTCGCCCCGGTAGATCCGCGAGGTGGCCGCGCGCAGTCCCATGGGTCAGGCCTCCTGGCTCGTCTTGCGGGCGGTGCCGGCGGCGGCCGCGTCCCGGGTCGGCTGGTGCAGCCGCCTCGGATCGAGCCCGGACATCGGATGCCCGCGGCCGAAGAACTTGGTCCGCGACAGCAGCGCGACCATCGGCTTGGTGAAGAAGAAGACCACGATGATGTCGATCAGCGTGGTGAGGCCCATCGCGAACGCGAACCCGGCGACGCCGCCGACCGCGAGGAAGTACAGCACCAGCGCGGCGAGGAAGGTGACGGCGTCGGCGACGAGGATGGTGCGCCGCGCCCGCTTCCAGGCGGTCTCGACCGACGAGCGCAGCTTGCGGCCCGCTCTCAGCTCGTCCCGCACCCGCTCGAAGTAGACGATGAACGAGTCGGCGGTGATGCCGATCGAGACGATCAGGCCGATGATGTGCGGGAGGGAGAGCCGGAAGCCCATGCCCTCACCGAGGATCACCACCGCCAGGTAGGTGACGGCGGACGCCACAACCAGGCTGGACACGGCGACCAGGCCGAGGCCCCGGTAGTAGAACAGGCAGTACAGCACCACCAGGCCGAGGCCGATCGCGCCGGCGATGAGGCCGCCGGTGAGCTGGTCGGAGCCCAGCGTGGACGACACCTCGTCGATGGAGCTCTGCGTGAACTCCAGCGGCAGCGCGCCGTACTTCAGCACGTTGGCGAGGTCGGTCGCGTACTGCTGGTCGAAGCTCTCGGGCGGCCCGTCGATGCTGGCGGTGCCGCCGGTGATCGGGCCCTCCCGGATCGCGGGCGCCGAGACGACCTGGCCGTCCAGCACGATCGCGACCTGCGCCTGCGGGGCGGACGGGTTCGCCTGGTAGGCGCGGGAGGCGTCGGTGGTGACCGCGCCGAACTCCTTGGCGCCCTTGCCGTCGAACTTCAGCGAGACCGACCAGCTCGCCTGGCCCTGCTGGCCGTTCGGCGGCATCGCGTTCGCGGAGTCGACGTTCTCGCCGAGGACCCGGACGGGCCCGAGGATGTACTTGGTGACCTGGCCGTTCTCCTCGTCCTGGTCACAGGCGGCGACGAACGCGCGGTTCGGGTCGTTCGCGCCGGAGGCGTGCCGGTCGCCGGTGTAGCAGTCGAGGGCCTCGAACTGCTTGACCACGGCCTTGTCGGTCACGCCGGGGTAGTCGCCGGCGGGGGCCGGCTGCCCGGACGGCGGGACCAGCGGCGACGTCGGGGCCGCCGACGGGCTCGCCCCGTCCGACGGCTTCGGCGTCGGGGCGGTCAGCGCCCCCGACAGCGCCCGGCCGCGCGGAGTCGCCGACGTGGACGGCGACGCGCTCCCGGACGGCGAGGAGGACGGCGACGGGCTCTTGTCGCCGCCCTCTCCCCCCTTGGCGGTGTGGCTCGGCGACGGCGACGGGTTCGCCGCGGTGGCCGGGCGCCCGTCGGCACTGGCGAACACCTGGCGGAACTGCAGCTTCGCCGTGGTGCCGATCAGGCTGACGACGCGGCTCTGCCCCTCACCGGGGACGTTCACCACGATGTTGTTGCTGCCCTGCTTCGCGACCTCGGCGTCGGAGACCCCCAGACCGTTGACGCGCTGCGTCATGATCTTGACGGCCTGGTCCATCTGGGCCGCCGGGGGGTTCTTGCCGTTCGGGGTCTTCGCCGTGAGGGTCACGGTCGTCCCGCCGGCGAGGTCGAGGCCGAGCTTGGGCGTCGTGCGCCCCTGCCAGACCGCCAGGCCGGCGAGGACGACGAGGACCGCGAACAGCGCGAGGAGCGTGCGCCCGGGACTGGGAGCGTTTCTGGACGGAGCCACTGGTCGTCGTACTTCCCGTCTTTGTCGTCGCCGTGGGAGAGGTCAGGCGGAGGGCTTGTCCGCCGCCTTGACCTTCGTTTTCCCCTTCGGCTCGGACGCGGGCTCGCCGTCCTCGTCCGCCGCGGTGTCCTCGACGCGGGTGTCGCCGTCCTTGGACAGGTCGACCTCGGCGCCGTCCTTCGACAGGTCGACCGCGTCGTCGTCCTGCTCGTCGTCGTCGTCCTCGTCGAGCTCGTCGTCGATCTCGTCGGGCTCGTCGTCCTTCAGGACCTGCATGACCGCCTGCTTGACGAAGCGCACCTCGACACCGTCGGCGATCTCCAGCACGAGGCCGTCGTCGTCGATGTCGACGACGGTGGCGCGCATGCCGCTGGTCGTCAGCACGCGGGCGCCGGGCTGGATGTCGTTCTGCATCTGCATCTGCTCTTTGCGCCGCTTGCTCTGCGGGCGGATGAGCAGGAAGTAGAAGACAAGCGGAATGGCCAGCAGCAGGAGCACATTGAAGGCCCCGCTGCCGCCGCTTTCCGCCGCGAGAATCATGTCGCTGCCCATTACGGGAGCATCCTTCCGATGTCGATTGCCCAGCCTGTGACCGGAACGGCCACGCGCACGGGACCGCCGGCTGGAGACGGTGAACCAAGTCCCGGAGTCTAGAGAGTACGCGAGACCCCGGCAACGACGCGACGAGCGGCGACGCCGGGAAGTTCCCAAGCCGTTACCGGATGATCACTATTCCGGCCGGCCCGCGTCCTCGTCCACCTCGAAGAGGGTCCCCGCCAGCGGCGCCGTCGGCGGCTGGGCGAGACCCAGATGCGCCCACGCGGCGGCCGTGGCGACCCGGCCGCGCGGCGTCCGCGCCAGCAGTCCCTGCCGGACGAGGAACGGCTCGGCGACGACCTCGACGGTCTCCGGCTCCTCCCCCACCGAGACGGCGAGGGTGGACAGCCCGACCGGGCCGCCGCCGAACTTGCGCATCAGCGACTCCAGGACGGACCGGTCGAGCCGGTCCAGTCCCCGTTCGTCCACCTCGTACAACGCGAGCGCCGCCCGTGCTGATTCCTTGGTGATGACGCCGTCGGCGCGGACCTCGGCGTAGTCGCGGACGCGGCGCAGCAGCCGGTTGGCGATGCGGGGCGTGCCGCGGGACCGGCCGGCGACCTCGGCGGCGGCGTCGTCGGCGATCTCCACGTCGAGCAGCTTCGCCGACCGCCGGACGATGACCTCCAGCTCGGCGGGCTCGTAGAAGTCCATGTGCGCGACGAAGCCGAACCGGTCGCGCAGGGGGCCGGGCAGCATGCCCGCCCGGGTGGTGGCGCCGACCAGCGTGAACGGGGCGATGTCGAGCGGGATCGCGGTCGCGCCCGGCCCCTTGCCCACGACGACGTCGACCCGGAAGTCCTCCATCGCCATGTAGAGCATCTCCTCGGCGGGCCGCGCCAGCCGGTGGATCTCGTCCAGGAACAGGACCTCGCCCTCGGCGAGGGTGGACAGCACCGCCGCGAGGTCGCCGGCCCGCTCGATCGCGGGGCCGGAGGAGATCCGCAGCGGCTGCCCGAGCTCCGCCGCGATGATCATGGCGAGGGTGGTCTTGCCGAGGCCGGGACCGCCCGACAGCAGCACGTGGTCGGGCGTCCTGCCGCGCCGCAGCGCGCTGTGCAGCACCAGCGACAGCTGCTCGCGGACCCGTTCCTGGCCGACGAAGTCGTCCAGCTTCTTCGGCCGCAGCGCGGCCTCGATCCGCTGCTCCTCGATCCCGTCGGCGTCCGCCGAGACCAGCCGCTCGAACTCCTCACGCCCTGCGCCCTGCTGGGGGCGGCCCCCCGCGCCCCCCGGTTCGCTGCCGCTCATCATTTGCTGAGCTTCTTCAACGCGGCCTTGAGCAGCGCGGCCACCGGCGGGGTCTCGCCGCCGTCGAGGTCCGCGGCGACGGCGTCCACGGCGGCGTCGGCGTCCTTGGCCGACCAGCCGAGGTTGACCAGGCCCATCTGGACCTGGTCGCGCCACGCCTCGGCCCGGGCGGGCGCGCGGACGTCGCCGGGGCCGCCGACCGGCCCGCCGAGGCGGTCCTTCAGCTCCAGGACGATGCGCTGGGCGCCCTTCTTGCCGATGCCGGGCACCTTGGTCAGGGCGGTGACGTCCTCGGCGGCCACGGCGCGGCGCAGCGCGTCGGGGGTGTGCACGGCGAGCATCGCCAGCGCGAGCCGCGGCCCGATGCCGCTGGCGGTCTGCAGCAGCTCGAACACCCCGCGCTCGTCGTCGTCGGCGAACCCGAACAGGGTCAGGGAGTCCTCGCGGACGACGAGGGACGTCGGCACGTGCGCCGGGTCGCCGACCCGCAGCCCGGCGAGGGTCGCGGGCGTGCACTGCACCGACAGGCCGACGCCGTGCACGTCGATCACCGCCCCGTCGGGCCCGGCGGCGGCCACCCGGCCGCTGACGAAGGCGATCACTGGACACTTCCTCCTCTGCTGCGGGCGGCGAGCCGCGCCCGCTCGGCCCGGGCCGCCTCCTCGACGCGCGACCGGCGGGCCTGTGCGAGCCGCTGCTGCGCTCCCCCGCGCCACACGTGGCAGATGGCGAGGGCGAGCGCGTCGGCCGCGTCCGCCGGGCTGGGGGCCGTCTCCAGGGCCAGCAGCCGGGTCACCATCCGGGTGACCTGCGCCTTGTCGGCGCGGCCGTTGCCGGTGACGGCGGCCTTCGCCTCGCTCGGGGTGTGCAGCGCGACGGGCAGCCCGCGGCGCGCCGCCGCCAGCATCGCGATGCCGGCGGCCTGCGCGGTCCCCATCACGGTGCGGACGTTGTGCTGGGAGAACACCCGCTCGACGGCGACGGCGTCGGGCCGGAACTCCTCCATCAGGGCCTCGATGCCCGCCTCGATGCCCATCAGGCGCAGGGCGTGGTCCTCGTCGGGGGCGGTCCGCACGACCGACACGTGCACCAGCCGGAGCCGCTTGCCCGGGGCGCCGTCGACGACGCCCACCCCGCACCGGGTGAGCCCGGGGTCCACCCCCATCACCCGCACGGCCGCTCCTTCGATCATCTGTTCGGCCGCCAACGCTACCAATCCGGAGGGCTCCCCGTGGAGGGGCCGCCCGGGCGTGTCCCCGCCCGGATCCGCGGCGGGATCCGGGGCGGACGCGCGACGCCGCCGCGTCCCGGGTGGGGGGCACGGCGGCGTCGGGAGCCGGGGCGCGCGGGCGTCAGGCGTCGATGGACGCCATGACCTCGTCGGACACGTCGAAGTTGGCGTAGACGTCCTGGACGTCGTCGGAGTCCTCCAGGGCGTCGAGGAGGCGGAACACCTTCTTGGCGTTGTCCTCGTCGAGCGGGACGGTGACGCTCGGCAGGAACTTGCTCTCCGCCGACTCGTAGTCGATCCCGGCGTCCACCAGCGCGGTGCGGACGGCGACGAGGTCGCCGGCCTCGCTGACGACCTCGAAGTTCTCCTCGTCGAGGTCGTTGACCTCCTCGGCGCCGGCGTCGAGGACGGCCATCATCACGTCGTCCTCGCTGGTGCCGGCCTTCGGGACGATCACGACGCCCTTGCGGTTGAACATGTACGACACCGAGCCCGGGTCGGCGAGGGAGCCGCCGTTGCGGGTGAGCGCGACGCGGACCTCGGAGGCGGCGCGGTTGCGGTTGTCGGTGAGGCACTCGATCAGGACGGCGACGCCGCCGGGCGCGTAGCCCTCGTAGGTGATCGTCTGCCAGTCGGCGCCGCCGGCCTCCTCGCCGGCGCCGCGCTTGCGGGCCCGCTCGATGTTGTCGTTGGGGACCGAGTTCTTCTTCGCCTTGTAGATGGCGTCGTAGAGGGTGGGGTTCGCGTCGGGGTCGCCGCCGCCGGTGCGGGCCGCCACCTCGATGTTCTTGATCAGCTTCGCGAAGAGCTTGCCCCGCTTGGCGTCGAGGGCCGCCTTCTTGTGCTTGGTCGTCGCCCACTTGGAATGGCCGGACATCTGTCACTCCTCCTCTGTCGTCCGGCGCACCAGATCGGCGAAGTAGTGGTGCACGCGGAAGTCGCCTGTCAGCTCCGGATGGAACGAGGTCGCCATGAGACGTCCCTGACGAACGGCGACGATCCTACCGGCGTTCGGACCGCTCTCGGCGCGTCCGAGGATCTCGACGGCGGCGCCGACGGACTCGACCCAGGGTGCGCGGATGAAAACGGCGTGGTACGGCGTGTCCCCCATGCCGGTCAGCGGCACCGCGGCCTCGAAGGAGTCGACCTGCCGGCCGAACGCGTTGCGCCGCACGGTCATGTCGATGCCGCCGACGGTCTCCTGGCCGGCCGCGCCGTCCCGGATCCGGTCCGCCAGCATGATCATGCCGGCGCAGGACCCGTAGGCGGGCAGTCCCCCCTCGATCCGCTTGCGCAGCGGGTCGAGCAGCTCGAACGAGCGCGCGAGCCGCCACATCGTGGTGGACTCGCCGCCGGGCAGGACCAGGCCGTCGACGCGCTCCAGCTCCTCGGGGCGGCGCACGGCCAGGGTGCGCGCGCCCGCGGCCTCCAGGGCGCGGACGTGCTCGCGCACGTCCCCCTGCAGAGCGAGCACACCGATCGTCGGCACAGTGGTCACGGGAAACCTTCCGGGTGAGGGGCCGCGTCAAACCCTAGACGTTCCTTACAACGCGGCGCGACCTGCCCGATCTTCCCCCCGCGCGGGCGCTCCGGGCGCGGCGGTCAGGCCAGTTTGAAGCGGCGCAGCGGGAGTTCGAGGGGCAGGAAGCCGTCCTTGCCGCGGTCGGCGATGCCGCGGCCGAACATGTGCTCCGCGGCGAGCGCGAGCCCGAACTCCTCGGGGTCGAACGGCAGCGGGACGTCCGGCGCGCCCGCGTCGACGGCGGCCCAGAACGGGCGCTCGGCGGGCAGCCGGTCGCCCTGGTCGACGACGACGCCGTCCTCGGCGGTGACGAACACGTCGCGCAGCAGCGTCCCGGACTCGTACCAGCGGAACCAGCAGCCGCGGATCACCGTGTGCAGGACGAGCACGCCGCAGCGGGACCCGGGCAGCGCCGCCGCGGCGGTGTCGGCGATCCGGCGGGCGTCGTCGTCGAGGCAGAACAGCCGCCGGTCGCACAGCAGCAGCGCCCGGTCGTACGCGCCGACGAACAGTTCGTCCTCGTACGGCCAGAGCGCGAAGTCCAGGACCGTGTCACCGGTCTCGGTCAGGACGGCCGCGGGGTAGAGCCGGCGGGCGATCCGCGCGGCGGCGTCCGGGTCGGGCTCGAGGCCCGGCCCGAACACCTCGGTGGGTTCACCCGCGCTCGCACACGCCAGCGCGACCGACCAAGCCATGCTCTCCCCTCCCGCGGCCGGACACCGCCCGGGGGTGCGCCCCTCGCCGGCCACGCCGCCAGGTTAACCCTGTCAGGCCGCGGTGTGGAGCCCGGGTCCCGGTCACCTCACCAGCCGCGGCCCGCGAACTTCTGGTCCTCGCCGAGGGAGGCCGCGCTGATGCCGACCATGGCCTCGCCGAGCCCGCGGGAGACCTTGGCGATCACGTCGGGGTCGTCGTGGAAGGTGGTGGCCTTCACGATGGCCTCGGCGCGCTGGGCCGGGTTGCCGGACTTGAAGATCCCGGAGCCGACGAAGACGCCCTCGGCGCCGAGCTGCATCATCATGGCCGCGTCGGCGGGGGTGGCGATGCCGCCGGCGGTGAACAGCACGACCGGCAGCTTCCCGGCCCGCGCGACCTCCTTGACCAGCTCGTAGGGGGCCTGGAGCTCCTTGGCGGCGACGTACAGCTCGTCCTCGGGCAGGTTCTGCAGGCGGCGGATCTCCTGCCGGATCTTGCGCATGTGGGTGGTGGCGTTGGAGACGTCGCCGGTGCCGGCCTCGCCCTTGGAGCGGATCATCGCCGCGCCCTCGGTGATGCGGCGCAGGGCCTCACCGAGGCTGGTGGCACCGCACACGAACGGGACGGTGAACGCCCACTTGTCGATGTGGTTGTCGTAGTCGGCCGGGGTGAGCACCTCGGACTCGTCGATGTAGTCGACGCCGAGGGCCTGCAGCACCTGGGCCTCGACGAAGTGGCCGATGCGGGCCTTGGCCATGACCGGGATGGAGACCGCGCTGATGATCCCGTCGATCATGTCGGGGTCGCTCATCCGGGAGATGCCGCCCTCGGCGCGGATGTCGGCGGGCACCCGCTCCAGGGCCATGACGGCGACCGCGCCCGCGTCTTCGGCGATCTTCGCCTGGTCGGGCGTGACGACATCCATGATCACGCCGCCCTTGAGCATCTCCGCCATGCCGCGCTTGACGCGGGCGGTCCCGGTCTCGGGAGCGGCGTTGTCAGTGGCGGGAGTGGAAGTGGACACGGGCATTCCTCACGTGGACGGACGACAAATCACTTTCCATGATATTGCCTGCTCGCGGGACCTCTCGACCCCGCAGAGTGTCAACGGCCACGCCCGCGCGCTTACGGAGTGACCGACGGCCCGTCCCGGAGGGAGGGTCAGGGGGTGTAGGGCTTGCCGTCGTTGACGAGCAGCACCCAGACCTGGCCCGGCGCGAACGTCATCGGCTTGCCGTCGGCGGTGGTGAAGGTGGTGCCCTTGTCCTCCGAGGGGCGCGACCACTTGGCCTTGTAGGACTTCCCGTCGCGCAGGACGACCGCCCGCCCGCTCCCGGTGGTGTGGATCAGCGGCGTGTAGCTGCCGAGGAAGTCGTGGAACTTCGAGCGGGTGGTCTTGGCGTACTGGACGACGACGGTCTTGCCGCCGAGCCGGCCGCCCTCGGCGGCGCGGTCGGGCCGGCCGCCCCAGCTGGCGAGCCACCACTTCTGCTGGGCCGACCAGGTGAAGCCCATCGTCGCGCTGGGCCAGCGGGCGGTGAAGGACCGGGTGGGCTCGCCGCCCTCGGGGGCGGCCCCGAACCGGAAGCCGATGTCGCGCGGCTTCGCGGCCTTCGGCGCCCGCTTGAGCAGGTCCTTCGGGTCGGCGTACAGGTTGTAGGGGATGCGCTTGGTGCTGGAGCGGGAGTAGGCGCCGCCCGCCTTCTCCTGGGAGAGGTCGTACACCGGCGCCTTGCGGATGTACTTCTTCATCTTGCTCTGGACGCCGGAGAACGCGAAGGCGGGGCGGCCGAACTGCGGCAGGATGTGCAGGTCGGAGATGCGGGCGCTGCGCACCGGCCCGACCCGCTTCGGCAGCTTGGACGAGTAGACCGCCATCAGCCGGGTCTCGCCGCCCTCGACCTGCTCGACGTAGACGATGTCGGCGTCCTTCACCCCGCTCTGCGGCAGCGCCGGCGCGGTGTTCTCGATCTTGACGGCGAGGACGGGGTTGGCCAGCCCCCTGGTGCCGCCGTTGAACGGGTGGACGGCGGGCTCGGGCGTCCCGGACGGCGGCGCGGGCGTCCCCGTGCTCCGCGGCGGCGCCGCGCTCCGCGGCTTCTCCGAGCCGGAGCAGGCGGCCAGGCCGGCGCCGAGGACGAGGGCGCCGAACCCCGCGGCCGTGCGGCCGTAGGCGGTGCCGGTCCATGCGGATCGCACGATGTACCCCTCCTTGGACGGTCTGCCAGAGGGTAGCGAACGCCGCCCGGTGCGCCCGCCCGTCCAGCGGTACGGATCCGGACCCCCGGTGTGATCAACGTCGCACGGTCAGATTCCGGGCGGATCGTCGTCGATCTCGAAGAAGTCGGGGAGCGCGGCGCGGCCGGCGAGCGGCAGCACCCTGATGAGCAGCTTGCGGCGCGCGGTCCTGGCCTGGGCGACGGCGTCGTTGTAGAAGCGGCGGGCGTAGGCGACCTTCGCGGCGGCGGAGGACAGCTCGTCCAGCACCTCCTTGCCGTCGCCCGCGCCGCGCGCGCTGATCGTGCCGACGAACTCGGGCTGGTCGACGACCGCGCGCAGCGCGCGGGACAGGTCGCTCTCGGCGAACTCGCGGCGCTCGGCGTCGGCGGTGCGCGCCTCGTGCGCGGCGGTCGCCAGCACGAGGCTGGTGGCGGGGTCCAGCAGCCGGGACGCGGCCAGCTCCAGCGCGGCGGCGGCCCGCCGCACGAGCGCGGCGTCCAGCGCGGCGCGGGCGGTCTCGACCCGGACGTGCAGCCGGTCGAGGCGCGTGGCGCGCCACGACACGTACACGCCGACCAGGAAGACGACGGCGATCCAGAACAGGACGTCGATGATCCAGTCGTAGGACATGGGGTGCGCTCCTACAGCCCGAGGCCGGACTCGACGACCCCGGCGCCGTCGTCGGTGACGGTCTCGTACACCCGCAGCACGTCGCGCGCCACGGCCGACCAGTCGTAGGCGCGCACGGCGGCGCGGGCCTCCGCGGACAGCTGCTTGCGCCGCGCCGGGTCGTCGAGAAGCTCGCCGGCCGCCGCCGCGAGCGCCGCGTGGTCGCCGGCCGGGAACAGCGCCCCGGCCCGGCCGCCGAGCAGCACCCGGTCGAACGCCTCGATGTCGCTGGCGAGGATCGGGGCGCCCGCCGACATCGCCTCGGCGAGCACGATGCCGAAGCTCTCGCCGCCGAGGTTCGGCGCGACGAAGACGTCCACCGAGTGGTAGGCGCGGACCTTGTCGGCCTCGCTGACCATGCCGAGCACGGCGACGCGGTCGCGCAGCTCGGGCGACACCCGGGCGATCACGTCGTCGGCGTCGCCGGGCCCGGCGAGCAGCAGCCGCAGCCCGGGGCGGCGGCGGCCGAGGATCTCGAAGGCGCGCAGCAGCACCTGCAGGCCCTTGCGGGGCTCGTCCATCCGGCCGAGGAACCCGAGCGCGCCGTCGTCGCCGCCGTGCGGGGCCTCGGCGCGGCCGCGCCAGCCGGGCAGCGGCTCGGCCATCGCGTACCGCTCGGTCGCGACGCCGTTGGGGATGAGCACGGCGTCGCCGCCGAGGTGCTCGACGAGGGTGGTGCGGGCCGCCTCCGACACCGCGATCCGGCCGGTGATCTTCTCCAGCGCGCTCTGCAGGATCGGCGCGGTGACCGACAGCGCCCGCGACTTCTCGTAGGAGGCGTGGAAGGTGCCGACGATGGGCCCGTCGGCGGCCCAGCAGGCGAGCAGCCCGAGGGAGGGCGCGGCGGGCTCGTGGACGTGCAGGACGTCGAACCCGCCGTCGTGGATCCACCGCCGGACCCGCCCGGCGGACAGGAACCCGAACGCCAGCCGCGCCACGGACCCGTTGTAGGGGACGGGCACGGCGCGCCCGGCGGACACGACGTAGGGCGGCAGCTCGGCGTCGTCGTCGGCCGGTGTGATCACCGACACGTCGTGGCCGAGCCCGAGCAGCGCCTCGGCGAGGTCGCCGATGTGCTGCTGCACGCCGCCCGGGACGTTCCAGGTGTACGGGCAGACGATTCCGATCCTCATCGGCCGGCTCTCATCCCCCGCCGCCCGCTCCCCGGCGGCCCGGCAGGTCGTCCACCCAGACCTTCTGCAGCATGTGCCAGTCCTCGGGGTGCGCGGCGATGCCCTCCTCGAAGGCGCGCGCCAGCTCCTGGGTCATGGCCTGGATCTTCTCCTGTCTGGCGCCCGCGTCCGGGACGGGGATCTCCTCGTGGACACGTGCCGCCCAGTACTCCCCCTCGTACCAGAGTGTCACGGGAATGAGGGCGGCGCCGGTCTGGACCGCGAGCGCCGCGGAAACGGCCGGCATCCGGGCGGTGGCGCCGAAGAACTCGACGTCGATGCCGCTCTCGGTCAGGTCGCGGTCGACGACGAGGCAGACCGGCCGCCCGGCGCGCAGCCGCTGCGCCATCCGCCCGTACGCGGAGGCGCCCCGGTGGGCGAGGACCTCCATTCCGAGGCTCTCGCGGAACTCGACGAACCGGTCGAACAGCGACGCCGGCTCCAGCCGCTCGGCGACGGTGGTGAACGGGTAGCCGCAGTGCACGAGCCACGCGCCCGCGTGCTCGTAGTTGCCCATGTGGGGCAGCGCGAGGATCACGCCGCGCCCGGAGTCGAGGTTGGTGAAGATCTTCTTCTCGCCGGTGACGCGCATCCGGCCGAGGATCCGGGCCTTGTCGTACTCGGGCAGCCGGAAGACCTCCAGCCAGTAGCGCAGGTAGGAGCGCAGCACCTTCTTGCTGAGGACGCGGACCTCGTCGTCGACGGCGTCCTTGCCGAGGACGCGGCACAGGTTCTTCTCCAGCTGCCGCACCCCGGACCCGTACCGGTGCCAGGTGCGGTCGGCGATCGCGGTGAAGGCCAGCCGGGCCATGCTCTCGGGCATCTTGCGGACGACCGTCCAGCCCAGCGCGTAGACGGCGTCGGTCACCTCGTCGCGGAGCGAGGGCGGCGCGCCGCCGCGGCGGCGGGGCGTGGTCACGGCCGCGGCTCCGGCGTCTTCGCCGCGCCGTTCTCCTTCTCGGCGCCGTCCACGGCCGGGGCGTCCTTCGCCTGGACGTACACCGTGGCGAACCGCTGCCCGACGGTGACGGTGCTCAGCACGGCGAGCGCCCACAGGGCGACGGCGAGGATGAAGGGGACGCCGAGGCCGTCGAACCCGGCCGCGACGAGCGCGACGATGAGGCGCTCGGCGCGCTCGGCGATGCCCACGTTGCAGGTGTAGCCGAGCCCTTCGGCGCGGGCCTTGGCGTAGGACACCACGACGCCGGCGACGAGGCAGTACAGCGCGACCCCGGCGAGCGGCTCCTGGCCGTCCCGGTACAGGCCGATCATCAGCCCGGCGAAGATCGCGGCGTCGGCGACGCGGTCCATGGTGGAGTCCAGGAACGCGCCGAACTTGGAGATCTTGCCGGTGACCCGGGCGACCGCGCCGTCCAGCATGTCGAACAGGACGAACGCGGTGATGACCATCGTCCCCCAGAAGAACTCCCCGCGCGGGAAGAGGACGAGCGCGCCGGCGGCCACGCCGACCGTGCCGATGACGGTGATGGCGTTGGGCGACACTCCGGTCCGCGCGACCGTCTGCCCGACGGGGGTGAGGACGCGCCCCAGCGCGGGCCTGATCTTGTTGAGCATCGCCGTCCGTTCTCGTGGTCTCCGGGGTGCGGGCCCTGCTCCGGCCGGGGGCGGGCCTCCGCAGCGCGCCCATCGTAGTGCGGCCGGGGCGGAGACGTGGTCGGCGCCGGGTTTGGGGGCCGGGCGGCCCGGACAGATGACGGTTGATTGCGGTTCCCCCCTTGTGGTCCCGGCCATCACGGGAAAGGGTGGTGGTACGGGTGTGACGTCGGTCACGCGCGATGGGACGAGGTCGGACGCCGCACTCGGACGTCGGGGCCGGGCCCGCCGGGCCGGGCCCAAGCCGCACGCGGGCCTCCGCGCGGAGACCCGTCCGAGGAGGTAGTCATGGCGGACAAGGGAGGCCACCCGGGAGCCCCCGGCAGGGCACCGGAGGCCGGCGGGTGCGACAGGGTGCGCAACGTCGCGCTGGTCGGCCATTCGGGAGCCGGCAAGACCACGCTCGTGGAGGCGCTGCTCGCCGCGACGGGCACGGTGCAGCGGGCGGGCAAGGTCGAGGACGGCACGACGGTCAGCGACTTCGACGAGGTCGAGGTGCGCCAGCAGCGCTCGGTGAACCTGGCGCTCGCCCCGCTCATGCACGGCGACGTGAAGGTCAACCTCATCGACACGCCGGGGTACGCCGACTTCGTCGGCGACCTGCGGGCCGGGCTGCGCGCCGCCGACGCGGCGCTGTTCGTGATCTCGGCGGTGGACGGCATCGACGGCCTCACCCGGATGCTGTGGGAGGAGTGCGCGGCGGTGGGGATGCCCCGCGCGGTCGTCATCACCAAGATCGACCAGCAGCGCGGCGACTTCGACGACGTCGTGATGACCTGCCAGGACGTCTTCGGTGAGGGCGTCGCCCCGCTGTACTTCCCCGCGGCCGGCGGGGACGGCGGGCTGAAGGGCCTGATCGGGCTGCTGTCGCAGCGCTGCCTCGACTACTCCACCGGGCGGCGCACCGAGTGCGATCCGGACCCGGAGTACCTGGAGCAGATCGCCGAGCAGCGCGCGTCGCTGATCGAGGGGATCATCCAGGAGAGCGAGGACGAGACCCTCATGGACAGATACCTGTCCGGCGAGGACATCGACGTCAAGGCGCTCATCGGGGACCTGGAGACGGCCGTTGCGCGGGGCAGCTTCTACCCCGTCCTCGCGACGTCGGTCCCGCACGGCGACCACCCCGGCCCGGTCATCGGGATGCTGGAGCTGCTGGAGGTCGTCACCCAGGCGTTCCCCTCCCCGCTCGAACACGGCATCCCCCCGGTCACGGCGGTGAGCGGCGGGCCGCCGAAGGCGATCTCCTGCGACCCGGAGGGCCCGCTGGTCGCCGAGGTCGTCAAGACCACGTCCGACCCGTACGTGGGCCGGATCTCGCTGGTCCGGGTGTTCTCCGGGACGCTGCGCCCCGACACGACGGTGCACGTGTCCGGGCACGGCATGGCCGACCGCGGGCACGAGGACCACGACGTCGACGAGCGGGTCGGCGCGCTCACCTCCCCGCTCGGCAAGACGCAGCGCACCGCGGCGTCCTGCTCGGCGGGCGACATCTGCGCGGTGGCGAAGCTGAGCCGCGCCGAGACGGGCGACACCCTCTCCGATCCCGGCGCGCCGCTGCTGATGGCGCCCTGGTCGATGCCCGACCCGCTGCTGCCGGTGGCGATCCGCGCCAAGTCCAAGGCCGACGACGACAAGCTCAGCCAGGCGCTCGGCCGGCTCGTCGCCGAGGACCCGACGCTCCGCCTGGAGAACAACCCCGAGACGCGGCAGCTGGTGCTGTGGTGCATGGGCGAGGCCCACGCCGACGTGCTCATCGACCGGCTCAAGACCCGGTACGGCGTCGAGGTCGACCGGGTGGAGCTGCGCGTCCCGCTGCGCGAGACGTTCGGCGGGCCGGCCCGGGGGCTCGGCCGGCACGTCAAGCAGAGCGGCGGGCACGGCCAGTACGGCATCTGCCACATCGACGTGGAGCCGCTGCCGTCCGGTGAGGGCTTCGAGTTCGTCGACAAGATCGTCGGCGGGGTGGTGCCGCGGCAGTTCATCCCGTCGGTCGAGAAGGGCGTCCGGCAGCAGATGGCGCGCGGGGTGTCCGCCGGGTACCCGCTCGTGGACGTCAAGGTCACCCTGCACGACGGCAAGGCGCACTCGGTCGACTCGTCCGACATGGCGTTCCAGGCCGCCGGGGCGCTGGCCCTGAAGGACGCGGCGAGCCAGGTGCCGATCCTGCTGCTGGAACCGGTCGACGAGGTGGAGGTGCTGATCGCCGACGAGTACGTGGGGCCGATCATGTCCGACCTCACCTCGCGGCGCGGCCGGGTGCTCGGCTCCCAGGCGGTGCCGGGCGGCCGCACCATGATCAAGGCGGAGGTGCCGCAGCTGGAGATCGTCCGGTACGCGATCGACCTGCGGTCGATGTCGCAGGGCACCGGCACGTTCAACCGCACGTTCCTGCGCTATGAGCCGCTCCCGGCCCACCTGGCCGACAAGGTCGCCGCCGAGTCCCGCGACGACTAGCGGCGCGGCGCCCCGTTCGGGCGCCGCGCGCGGGCCCGCGCGCATGCCGAAAGCCCCGCCCGCACTGGCCGGGCGGGGCTTTAGGCTTGCCGGGTGGATCTTCCTGCCCTCCGGCTGGGGCCTCGCGCGCGGCTCTGGCGGTCACTCTCGGGCGCCGTGGTCGTCGGCGCCCTGTTCTACACCAGCGCGTACGGGAGCAACGACGCGTTCCCGCTCGGCCCGATGACGCAGTTCGCGTTCTCGGTGAAGAACGACGGCGGCACGATCAGCTCCTACTGGCTGGAGGCCGACACCGCCGCCGGCGCGCACGTGAAGCTGTCCTTCGACGCCGTCGGGACGGGCATGAAGCGCGCCGAGATCGAAGGGCAGATGTCGCGGATCGTCCGCGACCCGTCGCTGCTGCAGGGCATCGCCGACGGGCAGCGCAGGCTCCACCCCGGGCAGCCCCGGCTCACCCGGATCTACGTCGTGCAGGAGATCAAGAAGTTGAAGAGCGGCAAGGTCGTGTCGACCATGCGGCAGAACCGCGTCGTCTGGGACGTCCGGTGACGGCCGCGGCGACGCCGGAGGCGCCCCGGCCGGTGCGGCCCGCCGGGGACGCCCCCGAACCGGCCCGCACCCCGTGGGACCGCTGGTGGTTCGGGCCGGTGCCGCGCGCCCGGATCGCCTGGTTGCGGGTCCTCGGCTACGTGTTCCTGCCGTTCGACATGCTGCTGCTGACCAGCAGTTCGCTGTCACACGCGCGGCTGCCCGCCGACCTGTACCAGCCGGTGCTGCTCGCCCGCCTGCTGCACCTGCCCGCGCCCACGCCGTGGTCGATGTACACGCTGCTGGTGGTGACCATCGCGGCCGGGCTCGTGGCCATGACCGGGCGGGTGCTGCCGCGCGCGAGCGGCTACGTCGCCGCGTGCGGGTACCTGTGGTGGGTCACGATCAGCATGTCGTACGGCAAGGTCGACCACGACCACCTGGCGCTCGTCGTGGCGCTGTTCGTGCTGCCGAGCGTCGGCCGCGCGGGCATCGGCGACTCGCGGCGCTGCGAGGCGTCGGCGTGGTCGGTGAGGTGCGTCCAGATCGGGGTGGTCGCGGCGTACTTCCTGTCCGCGTGGGCGAAGGTGCGCATCGGCGGGTTCCCGGCGTGGCCGAACGGGTCGACCGTCCAGTGGGCGCTGAGCCGGCGCGGGACGCCGCTCGGCCGCAGCTTCATCGACTACCCGGTGATGCTGAAGGCCAGCCAGTGGTTCATGTTCCTCGCAGAGGCGCTGTCTCCGGTGATGCTGTTCGTCCGGGGCCGGCCGCTGTACGCGCTCGTGCTGTTCTTCGCCGGCTTCCACGTCGTCACCTACGCGCTGATGACGATCCACTTCCTGCCGCACGCGATCTGGCTCGCGGCGTTCCTGCCTCTGGAGCGGCTGACCGGGCTGCTGCCCGAGCGCCTGGGCGGCGGCAGGCCCGCCGCCGAGCCCGCCGCGGAGACCGCCGCCTGAGACGGGGGCGCACCGGCGCCGGGTCAGGTCCCGGCGCCGGGACGCCGGTCGGCGGGCAGCATGCACGCCGCCGTCCCGCCGGGCATCCGGTGCCGGTTGTTCGCGACGAGCCGGTACACGCCGTGCGCGAGCCAGCTCACCGGCGGAACCCGCAGGAGCACGCCGGGCACCCGCCACAGGCCGCCGGCGGCCGTCAGCATCCGCCCGATGGCCTCGGCGCCGCCGCTGACCCGTCCGGCCCGGTCGACCCACAGCACCTCGTACTGGGCCCGCTCAGCCGTCGTGCCGAGCGCGTCCAGGTCGGCGAACTGCCAGGCGACGACCGCCGCCCGGACGGGCACGCGCCGCTCCAGGAACCGCGCCGACGACGTGCAGAACCCGCAGTCGCCGTCGAACACCAGCACCGGCGGTTCCACCCCGCCCGCCATGGGTGCCGCGCCCGTCATTGGACGGGCCAGGCGTCGGCGAGCATCTGGCGGGTGTCGCGCAGCAGCTGGGGCAGCACCCGCGTGTGCCCGACCACCGGCATGAAGTTGGTGTCGCCGCCCCAGCGCGGGACGACGTGCTGGTGCAGGTGCGCCGCGATCCCGGCGCCCGCGACGAGGCCGAGGTTCATGCCGACGTTGAAGCCCTGCGCGCCGCTGGCCTTGCGCAGCGCGGTGAGGGCGCGCTGGGTGTACGTCGCCAGCTCCACGTACTCCGGCTCCTCCAGCTCGGTGTAGTCGGCGACGTGCCGGTAGGGGACGACCATCAGGTGCCCGGAGTTGTACGGGTAGAGGTTCAGCACCGCGAACACCGACTCGCCGCGGGCCACGACGAGGCCATCGTCGTCGTCCATCTGGGGGATCTCGCAGAAGGGGCAGCCGTCGCCCGCACCCGCGCCGCTCGGCTTGCCCTCCCCCTTGATGTAGGCCATCCGGTGCGGGGTCCAGAGCCGCTGGAAGTTGTCGGGCGTGCCCGCGCCGCCTCTCTCCTCCTCGAAGCGGGGCGTGCGCGCGTTCCCGGCGCCGGCCCCGGGCGCGTCCTCGCGCCCTTGCTGCACCACGGACTCCTCCGGCTCTGCGGTCAAGGCGGTGGTCTCCTTTTGTTCACGGCCTGACCAGCAGCATAGAGAGAGAAGCGGCCGGGGCTGTAGCCGGGATCCCCTCCAGGGCACGGGTTCGCGCGTGACGTTTGCCGGTGACTCCGACACCATGGTCATCTCAACTCACCATGGGAGCGATCATGACCGGGCTCGACAGGCGGCAGAGCGGCGGCGGCGAGTCGAGGCCGGACCCCGGCGCGAAACCGTTCTTCCCGGGGGCGCCGGACCGCGCGACGACCGTGCCGCCGCCCGGCGTCCCGCTGCCGGCCCCGCCCGCACCGGCGGCACCCGCACCGGCGCCCGGCCCGGCGGCGCCGCCACCCGGAGTGGCGGGCCCGCCGTCGGCGCCCGGGGCGGCCGCCGCGCCGCCGATGACGCTGCACGGCTCCGCCAACGACGTCACCGTGGCGGTGGAGGGCCGCGTCACGATCGACGACGCCGTGCTGGCGAAGATCGCCGAGCTGGCGGCGCAGGAGGTGGCCGGGGTCGCCGGCCTCGCCCCGGCGGGCGCGCGCGTCGCCGTGGGCGACGAGGAGGCCACCGTCGACGTCGCCATCGCGGTCGAGTACGGCACGGTGATCAAGGACGTCGCCGCGATGGTGCAGGGCAACGTGGCGCGGATCGCGGGCCTGATGCTCGGCTCGCGGGTGGCGGCGGTCAACGTGTCCGTGACGGACGTCCGGATGCCGGCCGCGCCGTCACGGGGCCGCGGCGGGGCGGGTCAGACGCCCCGCGCGTAGCAGCTCTGCATGCCGCCGCCGACCGACACGGTCGTGACCTTCACGCGTTCGACGAGGCCCCCAGAGACGCCGGCGAAGTAGAAGGTGTGCGGCCGGCCCGCGCTCGCGGTCGCCTGCTGCGACTTCGGCGCCCGCCCCCGCAGCACGAGCTCGGCCCGGATCAGCCCGCTGGCGGAGACGGTGACGAGCACGTTCACCCCGGCGGACGTGACGCGGTAGAGGCCCGTCCCGTCGGGGCACCAGTCGAGGGTGTCGCCGGTGTTCTGCTCGGGGATCGTAGGGCCGCCGCCCTGCCCGCCGGTCCCGGCGGTCGGATACGGCCGGCCGCCGCCGTTCTGCTGCGGCACCGGATTGGTCGGCGTCGCCGACGCCCCCGGGGCGCCCGGGACACCGGCCTGCCCCGGGACGGCCGACGCGGACGGGCTCACCGGGCCCTGCGCGCCCGCCGCGCTCTTCTTCCCGTCGTCCATCAGCGGCTGGAGCAGCACGGCGACGGCGGCGGCGACGAGCGCCAGCGTGCCGCCGTAGCCCGCGATCCGGCCCCAGAGCCGGGGCGGCCGGCCCCGCCGCGCCGGTCTCCTGGACTTCATCTCCGCCGTCTCCCCGTCGTGGCAATTGATCGAAGAGGCTACCAACTCCGGGCGGCCCGCACCCCGCCGTCACCGGAGCCGGAGCCGCCCGCCGCCGGAGCCGCCGCCACCGCACCGGGCCCGCGCCCGCGGCCCCGGTGCGGTGACGCCCGCGCTCAGATCTGGACGCGGGCCTCGACGGCCTTGACGATCTCGTCGACCGCCTCGTCGATCGGGACGCCGTTCTTCTGCTCGCCGCTGCGGTACCGGAACGACACGGCGTCCTTGGCCACGTCGTCGTCGCCCGCGAGCAGCATGTAGGGGATCTTCTGCTTCTGCGCGTTGCGGATCTTCTTCTGCATCCGGTCGGAGGAGGTGTCGACCTCGACGCGGACGCCCCGCTCGCGCAGCTTCGCCGCGACCCGCTCCAGGTGCGGGACGTGCGCGTCGCCGATCGGGATGCCGACGGCCTGCACCGGCGACAGCCACGGCGGCATCGCGCCCGCGTAGTGCTCGACGAGCACGCCGAGGAAGCGCTCCACCGACCCGAACAGCGCCCGGTGGATCATCGCCGGGGTCTGCCGGGTGCCGTCCGCCGCCTGGTACTCCAGGCCGAACCGCTTCGGCTGGTTGAAGTCGAGCTGGATGGTGGACAGCTGCCAGGTCCGGCCGATGGCGTCCTTGGCCTGCACGGAGATCTTCGGGCCGTAGAACGCGGCGCCGCCCGGGTCGTCCACGAGCTCCAGCCCGGACTCCTCGGCCGCCTGGCGCAGCGCCGCGGTGGCCTCCGCCCAGTCGGCCTCCTCGCCGATGAACTTGTCGGAGTCGTCGCGGGTGGACAGCTCCAGGTAGAACTCGGAGAGGCCGAAGTCGCGCAGGACGCTGAGCACGAAGGTCAGCAGCGACTTGATCTCGTCGCCCATCTGCTCCTTGGTGGTGTAGATGTGCGAGTCGTCCTGGGTCATGCCGCGCACGCGGGTGAGCCCGTGCACCACGCCCGACTTCTCGTACCGGTACACCGACCCGAACTCGCAGAGCCGCAGCGGCAGCTCGCGGTAGGAGCGGCCCCGCGCCCGGAAGATCAGGTTGTGCATCGGGCAGTTCATCGGCTTGACGCGGTACTCGACGTCGTCGACCTCGAAGGGCGGGAACATGTCCTCGCCGTAGTACGGCAGGTGGCCGGAGGTCTCGAACAGCGACGACTTGGTGATGTGCGGGGTGTTGACGAACTCGTAGCCGGCCTCCTGCTGCCGGCGGCGCATGTAGTCCTCCATCTCCTTGCGGATGATGCCGCCCTTGGGGTGGAAGACCGGCAGGCCGCTGCCGAGCTCCGGCGGGAAGGAGAACAGGTCGAGTTCGGCGCCGAGCCGGCGGTGGTCGCGCTTCTCGGCCTCCTCGAGGAACCTCAGGTACTCGTCCTGCTTGTCGCGGGACTCCCACGCGGTGCCGTAGATCCGCTGGAGCTGCGGGTTCTTCTCGCTGCCGCGCCAGTAGGCGCCGCCGGAGCGCATCAGCTTGAACGCGGGGATGACGCGGGTGGACGGCAGGTGCGGGCCGCGGCACAGGTCCTTCCAGCGCAGCTCGCCGGACTTGGCGTCGAGGTTGTCGTAGATGGTCAGCTCGCCGCCGCCCACCTCGACGTCGGCGCCGTCCGCGGCGTCCCCGACCGGGCCGGAGCCCTTCAGGCCGATCAGCTCCAGCTTGTAGGGCTCGGCGGCCAGCTCGGCGCGCGCGTCGTCGTCGGAGACGGGGCGGCGGGCGAACCGCTGGCCCTGCTTGACGATCTCGCGCATCCGCTTCTCGATGCGCTTGAGGTCCTCGGGGGTGAACGGCTCGGCGACGTCGAAGTCGTAGTAGAAGCCGTTCTCGACCGGCGGGCCGATGCCGAGCCTCGCCTCGGGGAACAGCTCCTGGACGGCCTGCGCCATCACGTGCGCGGCGGAGTGCCGCATGATCGCGCGGCCGTCGGCGGAGCCGATCTCGACGGGCTCGACGGCGTCGCCGTCGGCCAGCCCGGCGGCGAGGTCGCGCAGCTCGCCGTTGACCCGGGCGGCGATCACGGTGCGGCCGTCGGCGTCCAGCGCCTCGCCCGCGGTGGTGCCCGCCGGTACCGCCCGCTCGCCGCCGTCGAGTCTGATGCGCAGTTCGGGCACGGTGGACACGGGTACTCCTCGCGATGGTGGTCTGGGATCAGCGGGTTCCGATGCTATCGACTCGGCGTCCGCGCCGGACTCATCCGGTTCCATCGGGTCTCCTCTCGTCGTGGAGGGCCCGCGGCGTCCCCGGAAAGCGGAAGGGCCCCGGGGATCGCTCCCGGGGCCCTTCCGCGTGCAAGGTCAGTGCATGCCGCGGTGCCGGGAGTGACCCGGCGTCGTCGTCTCGATGCTGACGTGCGGCATGCCACCACTGTAACCGAGGGGCGCGGTCATGCGCGCGCCCTCGGGGCGGCGAGCTTGTCCATGTCCTCCAGTTCGCGGCCCTTCGTCTCGGGGACGGCGCGGATCACGAACAGGATCGCGAGGACGGAGAACAGGGTGTAGAGGCCGTAGGCGAGGCCGAGCGAGAAGCCGGAGATGCCGGGGAACGTGGTGGTGACCACCCAGTTGGCGATCCACTGCGCGGCGGCGGCGACGGCGAGCGCGGACGCGCGGATGAAGTTGTTGAACATCTCGCCGAGCATCACCCACACGACCGGGCCCCAGGTCGCGGCGAACGAGGCGACGAAGACGTTGGCGGCGACGAGCGCGACGGGCCCGGCGACGTCGCCGAGGTTGGGCTGCCCGTCCACCACCGGGGCGGTGGCGAAGCAGACGGTGAGGGTGCCGAGGGACAGCGCCATGCCGGTGGCGCCGCCGAGCAGCAGCGGCCGCCGCCCGATGCGGTCGACCAGGGCGATCGCGACCAGCGTGAACCCGACGTTCACCAGCGAGTTGATCACCGAGGTGAGCATCGCGTCGTCCTCGGAGAACCCGACCGCCTGCCACAGCGACGACGAGTAGTAGAAGATCACGTTGATGCCGACGAACTGCTGGAAGACCGACAGCAGGATGCCGACCCACACGATCGGCAGCAGCCCGAGCCGGTGGCCGCGCAGGTCCCGCAGGTGGACGGGCCGGTCCTCGGCGATCGACCGGACGATCTCCCTGATCTTCAGGTCCACGTCGCCGTGCCCCATGACCCGCCGGAGCACCTCGCGGGCGCGCGCGGTCTGGTGCTTCTTGACCAGGTAGCGGGGCGACTCGGGGATGGTCGTGGCGATCACGCCGTACATGACGGCGGGCACGACGGCGCTGGCGAACATCCAGCGCCACGCGTCGCCGCCCCAGGGGAACGTTCCAGTGGCGCCGCCGTCCGACACCCGCGCGATGACGTAGTCGACGACGAGGGCCGCGAAGATGCCGAGGACGATCGCCATCTGCTGCAGCGAGCCGAGCCGGCCGCGCAGCTCGGCGGGCGCGATCTCGGCGATGTAGGCGGGCGCGATCACCGACGCGGCGCCGATGGCGAGGCCGCCGACCAGCCGCCAGGCGGTCAGGTCGACCGCGCTGAAGGCCAGCGCCGACCCGATCGAGCTGATGACGAACAGCACGGAGGCGAGCAGCATCACCCGGACGCGGCCGATCCGGTCGCCGATCGGCCCGGCGAACC
Source organism: Actinomadura geliboluensis (assembly GCF_005889745.1). Classification (GTDB taxonomy): domain Bacteria; phylum Actinomycetota; class Actinomycetes; order Streptosporangiales; family Streptosporangiaceae; genus Spirillospora; species Spirillospora geliboluensis. The sequence continues at coordinate 7,362 of NZ_VCKZ01000042.1, read as the reverse complement.
AGGCGCCGACGGCGCAGCCGAGCAGCGCGGCGGACACGACGAACCCGACCGCGAAGCCGCTCAGCTCGAACCGGTCCTTGAGCGCGTCGACGGTCCCGTTGATCACCGAGGAGTCGTAGCCGAACAGGAAGCCGCCGAGGGCGGCGGCGCCGGCGAGCAGCACGGCGGTGGCCGTGGCGTGCGAGGGGCCGTCCCGCTCCGGGTCGTCCGAGGGTCGCGGTGCGCTGCCGGTCGTGGTCATGCGCCCTGATCTTCCCCGGGAGATCGACCTTATGCGGGGATCTGCCCGTTCCTCAGTCGCGCACGGCGACGCCGAGCACGTGCGGTGAGGCGGGGTTCCCGCGGCCTCCCTCGGGGAACTCGAAGTGCCGCTCGGTCCGGACGGTGAAGCCCGATCCGGCGATCCACTCGTCCGTCGGGCGGGACACGTGGCAGCCGGCGGCGAAGAACGGCCACAGGACGTCGGCGTACCGCTGGAACCGCGTCTTGCCCGGCGTCCTCCCCCGGACGTGCTCGTAGTAGCGCAGCTCGCCGCCCGGCCGCAGGACGCGCCTCAGCTCGGCCAGCGCGCGGACGGGGTCGCGCACCGAGCACAGCACGAGCGAGGCCACCGCGACGTCGAAGGAGGCGTCGTCCAGGTCGAGGTCCTCGGCGAGGCCGGGGCGCACCGTGACGGGCACGGGCGCCCGCGCGGCGGCGCGGTCGGCCTGGGCGCGCAGCCGCGGCTCCGGTTCGATCGCGACCACCTCGGTCACCTCGGGCGGGTAGTGCGCGAAGTTGGCCCCGTATCCGGCGCCGACCTCCAGCACGCGGCCGGACGCGCCGGCGAGCAGCTCGGCGCGGTGCGCGGTCCCGCCCGCCTTGGCGCAGCCCGCGTCCAGCCGCGGGTAGAGCCGGGCGAAGATCGGGTGGCTGAGATCGGTCATGCCCGCAGTCTCCGCCGCCGGGCCCGGTCACCGCAAGATCGCACGCGGACGACGGCGCAGTTCAGGCTGATACCGGAGGGGCGGATCGGATCTCCCTCCCGGGGGTCAGGCGGTCCGGTCGGCGCGGGTTCTAGGCTTCCGGTCAAATGAACGACTCAGACCGCGCCGCCTCCGCCGGCCGCACCCGGCTGGCCGCCGGGGTCCGCGCCGCCCTGCTGCCCGGCGGGGACGGCCCGCCCGTCACCCTGCTGCCCGCGCCCATGCCGCTGCGGGTGCCGATCCTGGCCCTGCTCGCCGCGCTGACGATCGGCTTCACCGCGGGCTCCATCGCGATCGCGATCTCGGGGTACCACGTCGACCCCGGGCTGGCATGGCCGCTCGGGGTGCTGCAGGGGGCGCCGCTGATCTTCGCGGTGCGGTGGCCGCTCGCCGCCTGGCGGGTCGCGGCGGCCGGGCTGCTGCTGACGGTGTTCGTCCGGCACGGCGCGGGCTTCATGCCGTGGCCGGTCACCGCGATCCTCGCGCTCGTCGTCATCCTGTTCTTCACCGGCGTCGGCGCGGACCGGCAGACGACGGTCGGCGTCGGCGCGGTGACGGTCGCCGGCGTGCTGGTGCCCGCCGTGCTGTTCGGGATGCCCGGCTGGTTCGGCATGATCCTCGCGGGCATCGCGGTGCTGGCGCTGACGTTCGGGGACGCGGTCGGCGGGCGGCACTCCGCGGTGGAGGAGCTGCGCCGCCGCGAGGAGCAGCACCGGCAGGACCTGGCCCGGCAGGCGGTGCTGGAGGAGCGCGCCCGCATCGCCCGCGAGCTGCACGACGTCGTCGCGCACCACATGTCGGTGATCGCGATGCAGGCGGAGGCGGCCCCCTACAAGATCCCCGACCTGCCGGACGCGGCCCGGCAGACGTTCGGGGTGGTGCGGGACGCGGCGCGCGAGGCGCTCACCGAGACGCGCCGCGTCGTCGGGCTGCTGCGCGCCGACGACGAGGGCGCCGAGCGCGCCCCGCAGCCCGGCCTGGAGCGGCTGGACGACCTCGTCGCCGCCGCCCGCCGCGCCGGGCTGTCGGTCGCCACGGTCGTGGTCGGGATGCCGCGCCCGCTGAACGCGGGCGTCGACCTGTCGGCGTACCGGATCGTGCAGGAGTCGCTGAGCAACGCGTCCCGGTACGCGCCGGGCTCCCAGGTGCACGTCGAGGTGAAGTACGGCGCCGAGGCGCTGTCGGTGACGGTCACCGACGACGGGGCCCGCAGCACGCCGGAGGAGTCGCAGGGCGGCGGCCACGGCCTGGTCGGGATGCGCGAGCGCGTCACGATGCTGGGCGGCAGCCTGGACGCCGGCCCCCGCGCCGACGGCTGGTCCGTCACCGCCGAATTGCCGTACGGAGACGCGGACTGACCGGCGCCCGGAGCGGAGCGCCAGCGGAGCGGAGGGCGACGGTCAGTCCGCCCCTTCCGGGGGTCTGGGGGTCGTCCCCCAGAAAACAGGTGATCGCCGGCCGTAGGCTTGCGGCGTGACGATTCGGGTGCTGATCGCCGACGACCAGGTGATGATCCGCGACGGGCTCGCGGCGCTGCTGTCCTCCGATCCGGGGATCGAGGTGGTCGGGCAGGCGGGCAACGGCCGCGAGGCGGTGGAGCTCGGCCGCGCGCTCGATCCGGACGTCATCGTGATGGACATCCGGATGCCGGAGATGGACGGCCTCGCCGCCACCGCCGAGCTGGTCGGGCCGCCGGATCCGGCGGCCGACCCGGCGGACGCGCGGCCGAAGGTGCTGGTGCTGACCACGTTCGACCTGGACGAGTACGTCTACGAGGCGCTCGGCGCGGGCGCCAGCGGGTTCCTGCTGAAGGACGCGTCGGCCGCCGACCTGGTGAACGGGGTGCGGGTGGTGGCGGCGGGCGACGCGCTGCTCGCCCCGTCCATCACCCGGCGGCTGATCGGCGACTTCGCGCGCCGGCGCCGGCACCAGCGGCCGAGCCCGCAGGCGACCGCGGGGCTGACGCCGCGGGAGCTGGACGTGCTGCGGCTCATGGCGCGCGGGCTGTCCAACGCCGAGATCGCGGCCGAGCTGGTGCTGGCCGAGCAGACGATCAAGACGCATGTCGGGCACGTGCTGACGAAGCTGGCGCTGCGCGACCGCACCCAGGCCGTCGTGTACGCCTACGAGAACGGCCTGGTGGGGTAGCGGCGGCGGGTCAGCGCGAGGGGTCCAGGACGAGCTTGCCGGTGGTGCGGCGGGCCCGCAGGTCCTCGTGCGCCCGCCTGGCCTCGGTGAGCCCGTACTCGCCGCCGCCGACCACGCGGAGCCGGCCGTCGGCGACGAGGCCGAACAGCTCCTCCAGCGCGGTGCGCATCACGTCGCCGGGCAGCTGGAAGACGTGCGCGAGCCACATGCCGGAGATCGTGGTGGAGTGCGCCATGAGCGTGGCGGGGCGGACGGGCGAGGGCTCCTTGCGCGACGCCATCCCGTAGAAGGCGAGGCGGCCGAAGGGGGCGAGGGCGCGCAGGCTCTGGTCGGTGACCTCGCCGCCCGTCATCTCCAGGACGGTGTCGACGCGGCGGCCGCCGTTGGCGTCGATGAGCGCGGCCTTGAGGTCGGGCTCGTTGGCGTCGATGGCGACGTCGGCGCCGAGGTCGAGGGCGAGGGCGCGCTTGTCCGCCGAGGAGGCGGTGGCGATGACCCGGCCGGCGCCCCACGCCTTGGCGAGCTGGACGGCGAGCGTGCCGACGCCGCCGGCGGCGGCATGCACGACGACGGACTCGCCCGGCGCGAGGTGGACGCTGCGGCGCAGCAGCACCCACGCGGACGCGCCCTGGACGATCATGCCGAGGGCGGTGACGTCGTCGATGCCGTCGGGGACCTCCCAGGCCAGCGCCTCGGACGCGACGGCCTTCTCGGCGTAGCCGCCGGTGCCGACGAGCGCGACGACGCGGCGGCCGTCCGGGGTGGTGCCGACGACCTCGCCGCCGGGCACCATCGGCAGCGTGGACGCCGACAGGTAGCTGTTCTCCGCCTGGTGGGTGTCGGCGTAGTTGACGCCGGCCCGGGCGACGTCGACGAGCAGGTGCCCGGGGCCGGCGGTCGGCTCGGGCAGCTCGGTGACGGTGAGGACCTCGGGCCCGCCGAACTCGGTGATCTGGATCGCGCGCATGTCTCTCCTGTCGGTGTCGGGCGGGCGGCTCAGCGGGGGCCTGGGACGCCGCGGAACGTGAACGGCTCGGACGGGCGGCCCGGCACCACGTACCAGGCTTCGCCCGCGCCGTCGGCCTCCATGATCCGCATGAACGCCTCGACGACGTCGGCGACGTCCAGGATCGGGAACCCGGTCTCCTGGAGATGCCCCTTCAGCGGCACGAGGATGTCGGTGTCGGCGAACGAGGGGCACAGGGCGTTCACCCGGATGCCCTCCGCGGCGAACGTGGGGCCGAGGGCGCGGACGAGCCCGACGACGGCGGCCTTGTTGGCGCCGTACACCGGGTCGAACGGGGTCGCGGTGAGCGCCGCCATGCTGGCGGTGGCGATGATGTCGCCGCCGCCGCGGGCGCGCAGGGCGGGCAGGGCGGCGTGCGCGCCGAACACGACGCCGTCGAGGTTGATGCCCATGGCGCGCCGGTAGGCGGCGAGGTCGAAGTCGTCGCCCACTCCCCCGCCGCCGGCGACGCCGGCGTTGAGGAACGCCACGTCGAGGCCGCCGAACCGCTCGACGGCGACGGCGACCGCGGCCTCGCTGTCGGCGGGCTCGCGGACGTCGCAGCGGACGAACGCGCCGTCCAGCTCCTTCGCGAGTTCGGTCCCGGCGTCGGCGTCGACGTCCGCGACGACGACGCGGGCGCCGGCGCCGGCGAGCCGGCGCGCCACCGCGGCCCCGATGCCGTTGGATCCGCCCGTGATCAGCGCGACCTTGCCGGTGCCGTCGAAGGCTGCCATGGGGACTCCCTCCCGAAGTAACTGACTCGTCAGTTACTCTAGCGGAATGGACTTCGGTTTGAGCGAGCGGGCCCAGGAGTACCTCGGCCGCCTCCAGGACTTCATGGACAGCCACGTCTACCCGGCCGAGCCGGTCTACGCCGCGCAGCGGGCGGAGCTCCGCGCGGCCGGGCAGGAGCACACCGTCCCACCGGTCGTCGAGGACCTCAAGGTCGAGGCGCGCAAGCGCGGCCTGTGGAACCTGTTCCTGCCCGACAGCGAGGACCCGGCGCACGGCCTGAGCGTCACCGACTACGCGTCCCTCGCCGAGGTGACGGGCCGCTCCCCCAGCCTCGCGCCCGAGGCCACCAACTGCGCCGCGCCCGACACCGGCAACATGGAGGTCCTGCACCTGTTCGGCACGCCCGAGCAGAAGGAGACCTGGCTGCGGCCGCTGCTGGACGGCGAGATCCGCAGCGCGTTCGCGATGACCGAGCCGGACGTCGCGAGCTCCGACGCCACCAACATCTCCACCCGCATCGAGCGCGACGGCGACCACTACGTCATCAACGGCCGCAAGTGGTGGATCAGCGGCTCCGCCGACCCGCGCTGCAAGATCATGATCGTGATGGGCAAGACCGACCCGGACGGCCACCCGTACCGGCAGCAGTCGATGGTGCTGGTGCCGCTCGACGCGCCGGGGGTGGAGGTCGTCCGGCCGCTGCCCGTGTTCGGCTACTCCGACCAGCACGGCCACTGCGAGATCACCTTCACCGACGTCCGGGTGCCGGTGGAGAACCTCGTCGGCGAGGAGGGCGGCGGCTTCGCGATCGCGCAGGCGCGGCTCGGCCCCGGCCGCATCCACCACTGCATGCGCGCGATCGGGATGGCCGAGCGGGCGCTGGAGCTGATGTGCGAGCGCGCGGCGTCGCGGGTGGCGTTCGGCGGCCCGCTGGCCAAGCAGGGCGTCGTCCGCCAGCAGATCGCCGAGTCGCGGATGGCGATCGAGCAGGCCCGGCTGCTCACCCTGAAGACCGCCTGGCTGATCGACAAGCACGGCGTGCAGGCGGCCCGGTCGGAGGTCGCGGCCATCAAGGTGATCGCGCCGCGGGTCGCGCTGGACGTCGTGGACAGGGCGATCCAGGTGCACGGCGGCGCCGGGGTCAGCGACGACACGCCGCTCGCCGCGATGTGGGCGGGGCTGCGCACGCTGCGCCTCGCCGACGGCCCGGACGAGGTGCACGTGCGGTCAGTGGCCCGCGCGGAGCTGGGCAGGTATCTCGGTAAATGACCAGTGGCACGGGGGAGACGGCGGGCGTGCGGCGGCGGATGCCGTACGCCCGGCGGCGCGAGCAGCTGCTGCAGGTGGCGCTCGCGGAGTTCGGCCGGCGCGGCTACCACCTGACCCAGATGGAGCACGTGGCCGGGGCGGCGCAGGTGTCCAAGGCGCTGCTGTACCAGCACTTCACGTCCAAGGAGGAGCTGTTCGCCGAGGTGACGGAGGCGATCGTCGGCGAGCTCACCGGCCGGCTGAACGAGGCCGTGCTCGCCGCGCACGGCTCCGCGGACGGCATCCGGGCGATGATCCGGGTGCTGTTCGACTACGCCACCGCCGAGCCGGACGCGTGGGCGGTGGTCGTCCGGCACCTCGACAAGCCGGAGGTCGGGCTGGAGCTGCGGGAGCTGCGCGACCGGCTCGGCACCGCGTTCGCCGACCTGCTGCTGCGCCGCCGCCGCGCCGACCCGGCGCTGTCCCCGGCCGCGCTGGAGGTCAACGAGCGGCGGGCGCGGCTGCTCGTCCCGCTGATGTACGGGTCGATGCTGTCGATGGTGTCGTGGTGGCTGGAGCATCCCGACACGCCGCGCGAGCGCGCCGAGCAGATGGCGGTGGAGTTCATCTGGCTCGGCCTCGACCGGCTCCGCAGCGGCGAACGCCTGCCCAAGGAGTAGCCCTGTACAGGCTCAGCCGGGCACGGGTCCAGCCAGGCACGGGTCCAGCCAGCCAAGGGGCTAACCGAACACGGCGTCGCGGACGACGTCGAGGGCGGTCAGCACCGCGCCGCGCAGCACGGCGTCGCCCTCGACGCGGCTCGCCCGCACGTCGGTGGGGGCCGGGCCGAGGGCGCCGAGCCGGTCGGCGACGAGCCCGGCGAGCCGGTCGCCGCCCGAGCGGCCGAGTTCGCCGCCGAGCACGACGAGCCCGGGGTCGAGGACGGCGACGAGCGCGAACGCGGCCTCGGCGATCCAGGCGGCCACCTGCTCGTCGGCGAGGCCGGCGACGGCGGCCCGGTCCAGCAGGTGGCAGAAGTCGGTGCCGCCGAACTTCAGCAGCCCGACCTCGCCGGCGCCGCCGGACGCGCCGCGCCGCAGCCGGCCGTCCAGGACGACCGCGCCGCCGATGCCGTCGTCCAGCGCAGCGCGGCGGCGAGGTCGGCCAGCGACAGCAGGTGCGCGTCCCGGACGACCGGCACGACCAGGCCCCGCTCGGTCTGCGCCGCGAACCCGAGGTGGACGTGCGGTAGCCGGA
>NZ_VCKZ01000381.1 GCF_005889745.1 Actinomadura geliboluensis | reverse complement strand
CTACTGCCCGGGCTGCGGGCTGATGCGGCTCGTCCACGCGCTCACGCACGGGGACGTCGCGACGGCGTTCGGCTTCAACCCGCTGGTCTTCGTCCTGCTGCCGGTGTTCGGGTACCTGTTCGTCCGGTGGACGGCGCTGGCCGCGCGGGGGATGCCGATGCGCTCCGCACTGTTCAGACCGGTCGTGGTGTACTCGTTCGTCGGCGTCCTCGCCGTGTACTGGGTCGTCCGCAACCTGCCGTTCGCGGCGGCGCTGGCGCCCTGACGGGCGGCGCCCGCCGGAAGGGTCCCCGGATGCCGAGAGCGTTCCAGGGGGCGGCTACGATCGGTGCACGGAACGACCTGAAATAGGGGGCCTGCGACCTTGAGCGTTTTGGACGAGATCATCGAGGGCGTCCGGGCCGATCTCGCCGACAGGCAGCGCGAGGTCCCGCTCGACGCCGTCAAGGAGAAGGCGGCCGCAGCCCCGGCCCCGCGCGACGCGCTCGCCGCGCTGCGCGGCCCGGGCGTCTCGGTCATCGCCGAGGTCAAGCGCAGCAGCCCGTCCAAGGGCGCGCTCGCCGCGATCGCCGACCCCGCCGCGCTCGCCCGCGACTACGAGGCCGGCGGCGCCAAGGTGATCAGCGTGCTGACCGAGCGGCGCCGGTTCGGCGGCAGCCTCGCCGACCTCGCCGACGTGCGCGCCAACGTCGACGTCTCCGTCCTGCGCAAGGACTTCATCGTCACCTCCTACCAGCTGTGGGAGGCGCGCGCCGCGGGCGCCGACATGGCGCTGCTGATCGTCGCCGCGCTGCCGCAGGACGCCCTCGTCTCGCTGATCGAGCGGGCCGAGTCCATCGGGCTGCTCCCGCTCGTCGAGGCGCACACCGAGGAGGAGGCCGCCCGCGCCGTGGAGGCCGGGGCCAAGGTCGTCGGCGTGAACGCCCGCGACCTGCGCACCCTCAAGGTCGACCGCGGCGTGTTCGCCCGCGTCGCGCCCACCCTGCCCAAGGACGTCGTGAAGATCGCCGAGTCGGGGGTGCGGGGCCCGCACGACCTGCTCGCCTACGCCTCCAGCGGCGCCGACGCCGTGCTGGTGGGGGAGAGCCTCGTCATCGGCCGCGACCCGCGCGCCGCCGTCGCCGACCTGGTCGCCGCCGGCGCCCACCCGGCGCTGCGGCAGAGCGGCTGAGCGGCCCGCGCGCCGGGCCGACTGGATAGGGTGAGGGCATGCAGGTCGAACCGCTCCGGGAGCGATGGCGGGGCCAGTCGAGCATCCGCTGACCCCATCGGCCACTTCTCCACGACAGGACCGTTTACCCATGACCATGGACACCGCCGCGCGCGGTGCTGAAGCCGTACCCGACGCCACGGGCCACTTCGGCCGCTTCGGCGGCCGGTTCGCCCCCGAGGCGCTGATGGCGGCGCTGGACGAGCTGACCCGCGAGTTCGAGGCCGCCAAGCGCGACCCGGCCTTCACCGGCGAACTCGACGACCTCCTCGCGAACTACGCGGGGCGTCCCAGCCTGCTGACCGAGGCGAAGCGCTTCTCGGCGGAGGCGGGCGGCGCCCGCGTGCTGCTCAAGCGCGAGGACCTCAACCACACCGGCTCGCACAAGATCAACAATGTGCTCGGCCAGGCGCTGCTCACCCGCCGGATGGGCAAGTCGCGGATCATCGCCGAGACCGGCGCCGGGCAGCACGGCGTCGCCACCGCGACCGCCGCGGCGCTCCTCGGCCTCACCTGCACCGTCTACATGGGCGAGGTCGACACCGAGCGGCAGGCCCTCAACGTCGCCCGGATGCGGATGCTCGGCGCCGAGGTCGTCCCGGTGAGGACCGGCAGCCGCACCCTCAAGGACGCCTGCAACGAGGCGTTCCGCGACTGGGTCGCCACCGTCGACGACACCCACTACTGCATCGGCTCCGTGATGGGCCCGCACCCGTTCCCGATGATGGTCCGCGACTTCCAGCGCGTCATCGGCGTCGAGGCCCGGCAGCAGTGCATCGACCTGACCGGCGCCCTGCCGGACGCGGTCGTCGCCTGCGTCGGCGGCGGCTCCAACGCGATCGGCACCTTCCACGCCTTCGTCCCGGACGCGTCGGTCCGGCTGTACGGGTTCGAGGCGGGCGGCGACGGCGTCGCGTCCGGCAAGCACGCCGCGACCCTCGTCGGCGGCTCGCTCGGCATCATCCACGGCATGCGGACCTACCTGCTGCAGGACGACGACGGCCAGACCCTGGAGACCCACTCGATCTCCGCCGGCCTCGACTACCCCGGCGTCGGCCCCGAGCACTCGTGGCTGCACGACACCGGACGCGCCGAGTACCGGGAGATCACCGACGCGGAGGCGATGGACGCGTTCGCGCTGCTGTGCCGCACCGAGGGCATCATCCCGGCGATCGAGTCCGCGCACGCGCTCGCCGGCGCGCTCAAGGTCGGCAGGGAGCTCGGCCCGGACGCCGTGATCGTGGTCTGCCTGTCCGGCCGCGGCGACAAGGACATGCACACGGCCGCCTCCTTCTTCGGCCTGATGCCCGAGGGGGAGGGCCAGTGAGCGTCCGGACCGCCTACGAGAAGGCCGGCGCCGAGGGGCGCGCCGCGCTCGTCGGGTACCTGCCCGCCGGGTTCCCCACCCGCGACGGCGCCATCGAGACCATGAAGACCATGGTCGACGCCGGCTGCGACGCCATCGAGATCGGGCTGCCCTACAGCGACCCGGTGATGGACGGCCCCACCATCCAGGACGCCGTCCACCGGGCCCTCGTCGGCGGCGTCCGCATCGCCGACGTGTTCGCCACCGTCGAGGCCGTCGCCGCGACCGGCGTCCCGGTGCTGGTCATGACCTACTGGAACCCCGTCGACCACTACGGCGTCGACCGGTTCGCGCGCGACCTCGCCTCCGCCGGCGGGGCCGGGCTGATCACCCCCGACCTCACGCCCGAGGAGGGCGGCGAGTGGCTGGAGGCGTCGGACGCGCACGGCCTCGACCGGGTGTTCCTCGTCGCGCTCAGCTCCACCGACGAGCGCATCGAGACGGTCACGGCGGCGTCCCGCGGCTTCGTGTACGCGGCGTCGCTGATGGGCGTCACCGGTGCCCGCTCGGCCGTGGACACCGGCGCCCCGCGGCTGGTCGAGCGCACCCGGGCCGCCATCGACAAGAGCGGGACCGGGCTGCCGGTCGGGCTCGGGCTCGGCGTCGGCACCGGTGCGCAGGCCGCCGAGGTCGCCGCGTTCGCCGACGGGGTGATCGTCGGGTCGGCGTTCAGCCGCCGCATCCTGGACGCCCCCGACCTCGCCTCCGGGCTGGCCGGGGTCCGGTTGCTGACCGAGGAGCTCGCGGCGGGCGTCCGCGCCGGCCGCTGAGCACGTTCCGGACATGCCGGCGGTGCCCGTGCGGACGGCGGAAAAGCCGTATCCGCGCGGGTCCCGCCGGTCCCCGGGAACTCGGCGGCACCACCGCCGAGTTCATGCTTGTGGTGGCGCCGCGCTCCCGTAGGGTGTGATCGCCGGAGGAGGCGGTCCCGGAAGGATCACGATGACGCAAGAGATGACGGCGAAGGGCCGGGCCGAGGCGGCGTCGCCGCCGCCGCCCCCCGCGTGGTTCCAGGTCGCGGCCTGGCTGCTGACGCTCGGCGGCCTCGGGATCTCCGTCTACCTGACGATCACCCACTACGACGAGGGCGCGCTGGTCTGCTCGGCGTCCTCGACGATCGACTGCCACGCGGTCACCACGAGCGAGTACTCCACCCTGCTCGGCATCCCGATGCCGCTGCTGGGCCTCGCCTTCTTCGTCGGGTTCGCCGCGCTGCTGACCCCCTGGGCGCTGCGCTCGACGTGGGCGCCGCTGCGCTGGGGCCGGGTGGCGGGCGTCTCCGTCGGCGTGCTGATGGTCGTGTACCTCGTCACCATCGAACTGGTGGTCCTGCACAAGATCTGCCTCTGGTGCACCGGGGTCCACGTCGTCACGGTCCTGCTGTTCCTCCTCGTCCTGGCCGACGAATTCCGACGGATCGGTCAAGTCGACTAATCTCGCCGTTACCGCGCCGCACCGACGGCGGCGCCGGGTCCGCACGCATAGGAGAACCAATGAGCAAGGCCGCACGAGAGCGGTCCGCGAGGGAGCGCCTGGCCGCCGAGCGCAAGCGGCAGGCGGCGCGGGAGAAGCAGCGGCGGCTGCTCGCCATCGTCCTCGGATCGGTGGTGGCGGTGGCGTTGATCGTGGTCGCCGCCGTCCTGGTCATCGACCAGAAGAACAAGAACGGCCGCGCCGAGGCGCACCAGGGCCCCCTCGCGCCCGTCAGCCGGCAGGCCGACGGGTCCATCGTGATGGCCAAGGCCGGGGTGACCAAGCCCGAGCTGGAGATCTTCGAGGACTTCCAGTGCCCGATCTGCAAGCAGTTCGAGGAGGCGACCGGCAAGACCGTCCAGCAGCTCGCGCTGGAGGGCAAGGTCAAGGTCGTCTACCGGCCGTTCCACCTGTTCGGGCAGCAGAAGGACCCCGTCCGGATCAACTCGCTGCGCTCGGCCGAGGCGGCGCTGTGCGTCCCGGCCGACAAGTGGATCTCCTACCATGACGCGCTCTTCAAGTTCCAGCCCGCCGAGGGCTCCAAGGGCTTCTCGCCCGACGACCTCGTGAAGTGGGGCAAGGACGTCGGCGTCACCGACCCGAACTTCGAGAAGTGCGTCCGGGACGAGCAGAAGAAGAGCACGGTCGACGCGATGACCAAGTACGCCCTGCAGGACCGCGGCGTCGACGGCACGCCGACGGTCTTCCTGAACGGCCAGAAGCTCGACACCGCCCAGGTCATGAACCCCGCCGGGCTGCGCGCCGTGATCGACGCCGCAGGCAGCGCCGGGAAGTGACCTCTCCCGGCCCGCACGGCGCTTCCTGAGGACGCCCGCCGCCCCCGCCGCTACGCTCGTGACTGCCAAGAGCACGCAGAGTGGCGATCGGGGGATCGATGAGCGAGCAGGGCAGCGGGGGGTCCGCGCGGCGGCGCCTCGCGGAGGAGCGGGCACGGGCGGCGGCCCGGGGACGGCGGCGGCGCGCGCTGGTGGTCGTCCTCGGGGCCGTCGCGGTGGCGGCGGTCGCGGTGGTCGTGGTGGTCGTGGTCATGTCCCGGGACGGGGGCGGGCCCACGATCAACGACTACAAGGGCGCGCTCGCCCCCGCGACCCGGCAGCAGGACGGCTCGGTCGCGATGGCGGACCCGGGGGCGAACGCGCCCGTCCTCGACGTCTGGGAGGACTTCCAGTGCCCCGCGTGCAAGGGGATGGAGGCGCGGCTCGGCGGGACGATGAAGCAGCTCGCCGCGGAGGGCAGGCTGAAGGTGGTGTACCGGCCGTTCCAGCTGTTCCAGCAGGAACCGCTGATGGGCAACTCGCGGCGGGCCGCGAACGCCGCCGCCTGCATGCCCGCCGACCACTGGGTGAAGTACCACGACAGGCTCTACGCCGAGCAGCCCCAGGAGGGCACGACCGGGTTCCTGCCGAAGGAGCTCATCGCCTGGGCCGCCGACGTCGGGGTGAGCGACCCGTCCTTCGCCGCCTGCGTCAACGGCGAGCAGCAGATGAAGACCGTGAACCAGGCCAGCGCCCTGGCGGGGAGGTCGGGCGTCGACGCCACCCCGTACCTGGCGCTGAACGGCAAGAAGGTCGCCGACGCCGTCCTCGGCTCGCCCGACGAGCTGCGGAAGGCCGTCGCGAAGGCGGCCGGCAGCGCGCCCGCCCCGGGCGGCGCGCCGTCGAGCGGAACGTCCGCGTCGTGACGGCGGGAGCACCGCGGTGACGGCGCGGGTCGCGCGGAGCGCGGCGGAGAGGGCGCACGGCGCGCCCGGAAGGAGGTAGGTTCAACGGTCATGCACCAGCTCGCCTCCATCCCGAGTCCCTCACAGGGCGTCTGGGAGCTCGGGCCAGTCCCGATCCGCGCCTACGCCCTCATGATCATCCTTGGCATCGTCGCCGCGGTCTGGCTGGGCGAGCGGCGCTGGGCCGCCAAGGGCGGCACCCCCGGCGTGATCGTCGACGTGGCCGTGTGGGCGGTGCCGTTCGGCCTGGTCGGCGGCCGGCTCTACCACGTGATCACCGACTACCAGCGGTACTTCGGGGAGGACGGCGACCCCGTCCGGGCGCTGGAGATCTGGAAGGGCGGCCTCGGCATCTGGGGCGCCGTCGCGCTCGGCGCGGTCGGCGCGGTCATCGGCTGCCGGCGGCGCGGGATCTCGGCGCTGGCGCTCGCCGACGCGGTGGCGCCCGGCATCGCGCTGGCGCAGGCGATCGGCCGCTGGGGCAACTACTGGAACCAGGAGCTGTACGGCCGTCCGCTGGACGCCTTCTGGGCGCTGGAGATCGACGAGAACCACCGGCCGATGCTGGACGGGGGGCCCGCCCTCGACCCCAAGTACGCCGACGTCGCGACCTACCACCCGACGTTCCTGTACGAGTCGCTGTGGTGCGTCGGCGTCGCGGTCCTCGTGATCTGGGCCGGCCGCCGCTACAAGCTCACGCACGGCCGCGCGTTCGCGCTGTACGTCGCCGCGTACACGGTCGGGCGCGGCTGGATCGAGGCGCTGCGCATCGACGACGCCCACCACGTCCTCGGCCTGCGGCTGAACGACTGGACGTCGATCGTCCTGTTCATCGGCGCGGTCGCCTACCTGTACCTGGCCCGCGGCCGCACCGGCCCGGAGAACGTCGGCGCTGTCCCCGCGGCGGCCGGTGGCGAGCCAGAGCCGGCGGCGGCCGAACCGACGAAGGAGCCGGAGCCCGCCGAGGGGCCCGAGCCGGAGGCGAAGGCCGAGCCCGGAGCGGCGGCAGAGACCGCGACCGGCGAGGACGCCGGCAAGGGCGCCGAGAAGGACGCTGAGAAGGACGCTGGGGCCACGGGCGAATCGGAGGCGCACTCCGAGGACGACGCCCCCTCGGACGCGCCGGAGAAAACCTCTGAGGGCGCCGCCGGCGCCGAACCGGAGGCCGGCCCGGAGACCGACCCCGCCCCCGAGCCCGCGGGGGAGATCGCGGACAATGAGGACGACGGTGCCGCCGAGTCCGCCGGGGCGGAGAAGGGAGAGCCCGTCCGGGACGGGAAGTAGGGGGCGATGGCGGACGCGGGGGAGACGACCGGCCGCAAGGGCGGGGTGATGCCCGAGCGGCACCACCAGCACCGCGATGTGACCGGGGGCTGGCTGCGGCCGGCGGTGTTCGGCGCGATGGACGGCCTGGTGTCCAACTTCGCGCTGATCGCGGGCGTCGCGGGCGGCCGGGTGGACCAGAAGGTCGTGCTGCTGGCCGGCCTCGCCGGCCTGGCGGCGGGCGCGTTCTCGATGGCGGCGGGGGAGTACATCTCCGTCGCCTCCCAGTCGGAGCTGGCGGAGGCGGAGATCGAGGTCGAGCGGCTGGAGCTCGCCCGGCACCCGGCCGCCGAGGAACGCGAGCTGGCCGAGGTCTTCGAGGCGCGCGGGGTGGACCCGGAGACCGCCGCGGAGGTCGCCCGGCAGCTGTCCCGCGACCCCGACGAGGCGCTGCAGGTGCACACCCGCGAGGAGCTCGGCGTGACCCCCGGCGACCTGCCGTCGCCGCTGCTGGCGGCGGGCTCGTCGTTCCTGTCGTTCGCGGTCGGCGCGGTCCTGCCGGTGCTGCCGTACCTGCTGGGCGCCACCTCGCTGTGGCCGGCGGCGATCGTCGCGGCCCTCGGCCTGTTCCTGGCCGGGGCGCTGGTGTCCCGGATCACCGCCCGGCCGTGGTGGTTCGGCGGGACCCGGCAGCTGCTGTTCGGCGCCGCCGCGGCGGGCATCACCTACGCCGTCGGCGCGGTGATCGGGACCAACGGCCTGTAGTTCCAAGGAATCTGGACGAAAAGCCCTTTTGGCCCCGCGGGGGCCGCCCGGACCGCTAAGCTCCGGGGCGTGATCGAGGCTCGTGACACGGGTTCCGCCGAGGCCGCCCAGCAGGGCGGCGGGCGGGACTTCTGGCCGGAGGACAAGCCCGGCCGCAAGCTCCCCAGTCCGAAGCTGCTCTACGGCGGCGCCGCCGCGCTGGTCGCGGTGATCGTCGCCGTGGTGGCGGTGGTCCTGCTGACCGGGGGCGGCGGCGAGGAGGAGGCGCCGAAGACCTCGGTGCCGACCGCCTACACGCCGGACTACCTGGGCGAGGGCTTCACCCAGATCGCGTCCCGCGCCGCCGACAAGCGGGCGGTCACCGAGGGCGAGGCGTTCGGCGCCAAGTCCCTCAAGAGCGGCGCGTACACGTTCGCGCTGGCCTCCTCCAAGCTGTCGGCCGACTGCAAGGACGGCACGTGGGGCGCCCGGCTGCAGGCCGACCTCGCCAAGCACGGCTGCACCCAGCTCGCCCGCGCCGCCTACGTGAGCGCCGACAAGAAGCACGTCGGCCAGTTCGTCGTGCTGAACATGGAGAACGAGGACGGCGTCAAGCAGATCCTGCGCGACCTCGACCCGGCGACCGGCGCCGGCTGGATCGCGCCGCTGAAGGCGGAGGGCGTCCCCGCGTTCGGGTCCGGGTTCAGCGCCGCCTACGCCAAGACCTACGGCCACTACGCCGTGCTCACCTGGGTGCAGCGGGCCGGCGGCGCGCAGCCCGCCTCGCTCAACGAGATGATCGATGTGAGCCTGGTCATCGAGAACGCCGCCGACTTCCTCTACGGGCGGCTCGACCTGGCCTCCGGCGGAAGGTCCGGGCAGTGACCGGCCCGCGCGCGGGCGTGTCACCGGCCGGCGGGCAGTAGTCTGCGCGCTCGTGGACCCCGATGAACCCCGCCGCGGCGGC
>NZ_VCKZ01000789.1 GCF_005889745.1 Actinomadura geliboluensis | reverse complement strand
ACATCCTCACCCTGATCGAGCAGGCCGAGCAGGCGTTCGACGCCGAGCAGGCCGAGAAGATGTCCAGCAAGTTCGCCTCGGGCGAGGACTTCACCCTCGAGGACTTCCTCGAGCAGATGATGATGATCCGCAAGCTCGGCCCGATCGGCAACCTGCTCGGCATGATGCCCGGCATGGGGCAGGTCCGCGACCAGGTCAACCAGATCGACGACAAGGACCTGGACCGGATCGCCGCGATCATCCGCTCGATGACCCCGCAGGAACGCGCCCAGCCAAAGATCATCAACGGCTCCCGCCGGGCCCGCATCGCGAAGGGCTCCGGCGTCGGCGTCGGCGAGGTCAACAGCCTCGTCACCCGGTTCTTCGACGCGCAGAAGATGATGCGCCAGATGGCCGGCGGGATGGGCCTTCCCGGCATGCCCGGCGGACGCAGGAAGACCAAGGCCGCGAAGGCGTCCAAGAACAAGAAGGGCAAGCAGCGCAGCGGTGACCCGCGCAAGCGCGCGGGCAAGGGCCGCCAGGACCAGCAGCCCGCGGCCGACGGCGGAATGCCCCAAGGCCTTCCCCCGGGGCTCGGCGG
>NZ_VCKZ01000380.1 GCF_005889745.1 Actinomadura geliboluensis | reverse complement strand
GGGGCGCCCCGCCTCAGAGGCGGCGGCCGGGGGCGGGGACGGCGCCGTCGCCGAACACGAAGTCGCAGTGGCGGCGCCACACGCCGTCCAGCCCGTGCTCGTAGAGGGAGAACCCCCACACCTCGAAGTCGGCGCCGTAGGCGGCGAGCTCCTTGAACGCGCGGTCCATGACGTCGTCGGGCAGGTGGTGGGCGATCGTCACGTGCGGGTGGTACGGGAACGGCAGCGGACGCGCCAGCGGACCCGACAGAACCTTCGCCTGGACGCGCTCGCAGCCGCCGATTCCCTCGGCCAGCGCCACGAACACCACCGGCGACACCGGCCGGAACGTTCCGCTGCCGCGCAACCTGATCGGGAAGGGCCGCTCGGTGCGCGCGACGGCCAGCAGGTGCCGCTGGATGCCGTCCATCGCCGCCTCGTCCACCTCGGTCGGCGGGAGCAGCGTGATGTGCGTCGGGATCGCGTGCGCGAGCGGGTCGCCGAACGAGGCGCGCCGCGACTGCAGGTAGGAGCCGTGCGGGTCGGGGATCGGGATCGCGACGCCGATCGCGCGGCGGCCCGGCGCCGGCCGGGCGGTGATGCCGCCGGTCATCGTGGTCTCGGCCGCGGAGAGGCCCTCCCCCGGGCCCTCCGCGGCGTCGTCGAGTGCGGCGCGGTCAGCGACCACGTCCCACGAATCCCACCCGTTCGCGCACGGTCTCCATCGTCCGCACGGCGACCTCGGAGGCGCGCTCGGCGCCGCGGGCGAGGAGCCGGTCGAGATGGTCCTCGTCGTCCAGCAGCTTGAGGGTGCGCTCCCGGATCGGCGTGAACGTGTCGAGGACGACCTGCGCGAGGTCCTTCTTGAACTGCCCGTACCCGGAGCCTGCGTAGCGGGCCTCCAGGTCGGGGATGGACGTGCCCTCCAGCGCGGAGTAGATCCGCAGCAGGTTGGTGACGCCGGCCTTCTTCTCCTCGTCGTAGACGACCTCGGAGCCGGTGTCGGTGACCGCGCGCATGATCTTCTTGCGCATGGGGCCCGGCTCCTCCAGCACGTCGAGAATGCCCTGCGGGGACGACGCCGACTTGCTCATCTTCGCGCCCGGCTCCTGCAGGTCGGTGATCTTGGCGGCGCCCTCGGGAATGTGGGCGTCCGGCAGGACGAACGTCTCCCCGAACCGGTGGTTGAAACGCTGCGCGAGGGTGCGGGTCAGTTCCAGGTGCTGCCGCTGGTCCTCCCCGACGGGGACGCGCAGCGGGCGCCCGGCCGCCGGGTCGGGCGTGTAGAGCAGGATGTCGGCGGCCTGCAGGATCGGGTACGTGAACAGGCCGACGCTCGTCCCGCTGGTGCCCTGCTTGGACGACTTGTCCTTGAACTGGGTCATGCGGCCCGCCTCGCCGAACCCGGTGAGGCAGCTGAGCACCCACGCCAGCTCGGCGTGCTCGGGGACGTGGCTCTGCACGAACACCGCGGAGCGGTCCGGGTCGATGCCCATGGCGAACAGCTGCGCGGCGGCGACCTTCGTGCGGCGGCGCAGCAGTTCGGGGTCGTGCTCGACGGTGATCGCGTGCAGGTCGACCACGCAGTAGAACGCCTCGTGCGTGTCCTGCATGGCGACCCACTGCCGGAGCGCGCCCAGGTAGTTGCCGAGGTGGAACGAGTCGGCGGTGGGCTGGATGCCGGACAGCACCCGCGGCGGGGCCGCGGTGGTTCCGGCGTCGGACGCTTCGGGAGTGGGCGCTTCGGGCATCTGCACGGACCGATTCTCTCAGGTGTCATCGGGAGCGCCGCCGCCGGTCGCCGGCCCGCGGGAGGGGCCGCCGGCGGCGTCGCCGGGCACCGCCCGCGGGGTCGCGGACGGCGTGCCGGGCGGCGCGGGCACGGCCTGCGGCGCCGCGCGCGGCATGACGCGCACGCGGGCCACCCGCCGGCCGTCCATCCGGGCCACCGCGAGGCGGCGGCCCGCGGCCTCCACCGAGTCGCCCTCGGCGGGCACCCGGCGCAGCACCGCCATGATGTGCCCGGCGACCGTCTCGTACGGCCCGTCCGGCAGCCGGATGCCGGTCTCGGCGGCGAAGTCGTCCAGGTTGAGCAGGCCGTCCACCTCGACCACTCCGCCGTGCAGGCGCCGTGCCTGCGCGTCCTGCACATCATATTCGTCGCGGATGTCGCCGATGAGTTCCTCGAGGAGGTCCTCCATGGTGACGATTCCGGCCACCCCGCCGTACTCGTCGGTGACGATCGCCAGGTGGCAGCCCTCCCGGCGCATCTCCGACAGCGCGGGCAGTACCCGCTTCGACGGCGGCAGGAACTTCACCGGACGCACCAGATCGCCCACCGGGACGTCCCCGGCGGGCGCGTCGGGGCCGTCCGTGACGAGCAGGTCGCGGATGTGAACGAACCCGATCACCTCGTCGTGGGAGTCGCGGCAGACGGGGAAGCGGGAGTGCGGGCTGCGCGCGGCGAGCCGCGCGGCGGCGGTGAGGGTGAGCTCCGCGTCCAGGAACACGACCTCGGTGCGCGGCACGAGGACCTCGCGCAGCGGCCGCTCGCCCGCCGCGAACACCTCCCCGATGAGGGTGCGCTCATCGGCGGTGAGCTGGGTGTTCCCGGCCACGAGGGCCCGCATCCGCTCCGCGGTGATCTCCTCGCGCAGCGCGCGCGGGTCGCCGCCCGACAGCCGCACGACGAGATCGGCGGAGCGCGACAGCAGCCACACCAGCGGGCGCGCGGGCCCCGCGGGCGGCCGCGGGGGCGTCCCGGGCGGCGTCCGGTCCATGCGTTCAGCCTTCCCCGTTCGGGGTTGCGGATAGCCTGGTCTGGCCCCGCCGCCCGAGACTTTTCTGGAGGTTCGTCAGTGAAGCTGCTCGTCACCGGAGGCGCCGGCTATATCGGCAGCGTCGTCTCCGCACTGCTCCTGGAGGCGGGGCACGAGGTCGTCGTCCTGGACGACCTGTCCACCGGGCACGAGGACGCCGTGCCCGAGGGCGCCCGGCTGGTGCGCGGCACGCTGCGCGACATGGCCGCCGACGTCCTCGCGGGCGCCGGGTTCGAGGCGGTGCTGCACTTCGCCGCCAGGTCGCTGGTCGGCGAGTCGGTGCAGAAGCCCGGCCTGTACTGGGACAAGAACCTCGGCGAGTCGCTGGCGCTGCTGGACGCGATGCGCGTCGCCGGCGTGCCCCGGATCGTGTTCTCCTCGACGGCCGCGACGTACGGGGAGCCGGAGTCGACGCCGATCCTGGAGACCGACCCGACCCGTCCGACCAACCCCTACGGCGCGTCCAAGCTGGCGATCGACACGGTCCTCACCGAGTACGCGCGGCTGCACGGCATCGGCGGGGTGTCGCTGCGGTACTTCAACGTGGCGGGCGCCTACGGGCGGCACGGCGAGCGGCACACCGTCGAGACCCACCTGATCCCCAACGTGCTGAAGATCGCGCAGGGCGACGGGGACGCGGTGAAGATGTTCGGCGACGACTACCCGACGGCCGACGGCACCTGCGTCCGCGACTACATCCACGTGATCGACCTGGGCCGCGCGCACCTGCTGGCACTGGACGCCTGCGAGCCGGGCGCCCACCAGATCTTCAACCTGGGCAGCGGCACCGGCTACTCCGTCCGGGAGGTCGTGGAGGTGTGCCGCGAGGTCACCGGCCGCGAGATCCCGGCCGAGGTCGGGCCGCGCCGCGCCGGCGACCCGGCGGTGCTGATCGCCTCGTCCGACAAGATCCAGGCCCGGCTCGGCTGGAAGCCCGAGCGCGACCTGCGGACGATGGTCGACGACGCGTGGACCTTCCTGCGGTCCCGATGACCGAGGGCCTGGCGGCGGCGTTCGGCGAGGCGTTCGGGCGCGCGCCGGACGGCGTGTGGCGCGCCCCGGGCAGGGTCAACCTGATCGGCGAGCACACCGACTACAACGACGGCTTCGTGCTGCCGTTCGCGCTGTCGCGCGGCGTGACGGTGGCGGCGGCGCGGCGCGACGACGGCGTGGTCGAGGTGCGGTCGCGGCAGGCGTCCACCGCCGTCACCGCGCCGGTGGACGGCCCGCCGGTCGTCTCCGAGGGGTGGCCCGCCGAGCGCGCGTGGGCCGCGTACCCGGTCGGCGTGGCGCGGGTGCTGCGCGAGCACGGCACGGGCGGCGCGTCCCTGCTGATCGACTCCGACCTCCCGCAGGGCGCGGGGCTGTCGTCGTCGGCCGCGCTGGAGTGCGCGACGGCGCTGGCCCTGTGCGACCTGCACGGCGTCGAGATCGACCGCCCGGCGCTGGCACGGCTCGCGCAGCGCGCCGAGAACGAGCAGGTCGGCATGCCGTGCGGGCTGATGGACCAGTCCGCGTCGCTGCTGTGCAAGGCCGGGCACGCGCTGATGCTCGACTGCCGCAGCGGCCTGTCGTCGCAGGTCCCGTTCGACCCGGCGGCCGCCGGGCTGACGCTGCTGGTCGTCGACACGCGCGCCTCGCACGCCCTGACCGGCGGCGAGTACGGGCGGCGCCGCGCCGAATGCGAGGAGGCCGCGTCGCTGCTCGGCGTGGACGCGCTGCGCGACGTCAAGGACCTGGCCGCCGCGCTGGGCTCGCTGAAGGACCCGGTGCTGCGGCGCCGCGTCCAGCACGTCGTCACCGAGAACCACCGCGTCGAGGCCACCGTCGGCCTGCTGCGGGCCGGTGCCCTGCCGGAGTTCGGCGCGATGCTGAACGCCTCCCACCTGTCGCTGCGCGACCAGTTCGAGGTGTCGTGGCCGGAGGCCGACGCCACCGTGGACGCGGCGCTGCGGGCGGGCGCCCGCGGCGGGCGCATGGTCGGCGGCGGCTTCGGCGGCTCCGTCATCGTGCTGGCCCCCGCCGCCCGCGCGGAGCGGGTCGGCGAGGCCATCACGGCGGCCTACGAGAAGCGCGGCTGGACACCGCCGGGCTTCCTGGAGGCCGTCCCCTCGGACGGGGCGCGACGGGTCAGCTGAGCGCGGCCTTGATGTCCTCCAGGAGCCGGGCGGCGTCCTGGGCGGGCTCGGTCTGGTCGATGGCGGTGAAGCCGTCCACAGCGGCGGTCGCGTGGCCGGCGGCCTCGTCCAGGCGTCCCAGCCGGGCCAGGACGCGGGCCTGCTCGAAGGAGGTCAGGGCGGTCTCCCAGACGCGGACGGGCTCGTTGTCCGGAGGCAGGTCCGCGAGGGCGGCGCGGGCCGTCTCCATCGCGGCCGCCGCCTGCTCCCCCTCGCCGCTCCACATCAGGCACATCGCGGCGCGGCGGCGGGCGCGGACCACCCCGTAGGGGTCGCCGGCCTTCTCGTACGCCTCGGCGGCCTGCGCGTACCGTTCGGCGGCCTGCGCGTCGATGTCGAGGTTCGTCAGGACGTCGGCGGCCTCGTTCAGGAAGTGCGCGACGGCGTCGTGCTGCCCCTCCCGCGCGGCCTCCTCGGCGAGACCCGTGAACAGGGCGGCGGCGTCCTCCTCGCCGAGCTGCTTCTGCGCGTGCGCGAGGATCAGCCGGCAGCGGCGCCCGTTGTCGTCGTCGAGGTTCGGCAGCGCCTCCTCGGCGGCCTCGGCGGCCTCCAGGGCCCGGTCCGTGGACAGGTAGGCGGCGGCCAGATCGACCCGCAACTGGACGGCCTGCGGGTGCAGCCCCTCGGCCGTCCAGCCCGCGATGGCCTCCACCAGGTCGGCGACGGCGTCGGCGGCATGGTCGGCGTTCAGGTGCGCGAGGCCCCGCTCGGTGTAGGCGGCGGCGCGCATCGGCGACGGCTCGCGCAGCACGCCGATCACCTCGTCGAGCAGGGCGAACGCCTCGTCGCCGGGGCCGTCCTCCCGCCGGGCGAGGGTCCGCGCGAGCAGCAGCGCGGGCGAGGCGATGTGCTCGGGATCGCTGGACTCGCGCGCCGCCTCCAGGGAGCGGCGCAACGCCGTGACCGCCTCGTCGACCCGGTCGGTGAGCAGCAGCGCCTGCCCGCGCAGGAACCACAGCTCGCCCACGTGCTCGCCGTCCGCCGCCACCTGGTCGAGCACGCCGAGAGCCTCGTCCGGACGGTCGCCCTTGACATGCGCGGTCGCGAGCCGCAGCAGCGCGGGCGCGGCGTCGCCGTCCTCGCCCGGATGCGCGGTGAAGTGCTCGGCGGACGCGACCACCTGCTCCATCCCGCCCTCGTCACCGAGTTCGAGCCGGATCATGCCGAGCCGGCCGAGCGTGCGGTGCCGCCGCGTCTCGTCGCCGAGCTCGCCGAACAGCCGGGCCGCCTCCGCCCAGCACTCGGCCGCGTTCTCCGCGTCCCCCTCGACGGCGTGCTCGACGCCCCGCGCGTCCAGCCTGCGCGCCTTCTGCAGCGGCGTCGGCTCGGCCGCCTCGGCGGCGGCGTCGAACCGCCGCCACGCCGCCAGCATCCCGGGCATGTCGCTCTTCTTGCGGTGCCGATCGGCGATGTCGAGCAGCTCGTCGAGATCGGTCACGGCACTGAGATCATCCGTCTCGGGCTCCGGCGGCCGGACGGGCGCCGGAGCCGCGGCGGGACGACGGTGGTGGGCGGCCAGCGGAACGAACTCGGCGACCGGCTCGGCCGCCAGCGTGCCGCGCACCTTGTCGCCCTGGCAGGACGTCCCGTTGCGGGCGTCGAACCGGGCCGCCAGCTCCGTCGCCCGGCCCGCCAGCTCGGCGCGCAGCTCGTCCAGCGGCACATCGGCGGCGGGACGCCCGTCGGCGGCCGGCCGCCGGACCGTCGCCGCGCCGTGCCCGGCGGCGGCCAGCCGCCCGAGCAGCAGGGCCGCGGCGGCGGAGAACTCCATGGCGGCGTGCGCGCTCGGCGCCCGGTCCAGCCAGCCGAGATGCCGCTGCAGGATCTCCAGGCCGCGCGCCTCGTTGCCGGTGACCGCGCAGAACTCCAGGTGCTCGGCGATGTCGCTGAGGTCGGCGAGCCGCGCCCGGTGCACCCGGTAGGCGCGGCGGTGCGCGTCGGCGGCCTGCTCCGGACGGCCCAGCCGCAGGTAGACCGGCATCAGCGCGGTCTGGATCGACTGCGGCTGCTCGTTGCAGTTCAGCTGCGCGCTCAGCACCGGCGCGGCGACCTCGAACGCCTCCTCGTGCCGCCCCGCCTCGATCAGGTGCCGGGCCATGCCGGTGGGGTCGCAGCCCTCGCAGTCCGACAGCTCGTCGCGCTCAGCGGCGCGCCACTTCACGTACCACTCGTCGGCCGTCCCGTCACCGACATGCCGGGCCACCACGTTGCGGTAGTGATACACCGCCTGGAGGCTGTGCCCGCCCGCCTTGTAGCGACGCTCCATGTCGTCCAGCACGGCGTAGGTGCGGTCCAGCGGGATCTCAGGGAAGAGCGTGAGCGAGCTGACGATCGCTTTGATCTGCCAGAGCAGCCCATGGGTGTCGTCGAACCGGCCCGGGTCACGGTCGTGCTCGGCCAGCGTCCGGCTGAAGGTCGCGAACGCCTTCGCAGGCTCGCCCCCGTACCGGTAGGCGTCGGTCAGCCGAACCCTCACATGGAAGGCCAGCACGTCGTCACCGGCCGCCTCGGCACGGCGCAGCGCGTCCTCGACCAGCACGGTGCGGGCCTCCCCGTAGGGCAGCTCCTGCGACCGCGCCATCAGCGCGTAGACGTCATCTGTCATTCGGGGGCCTCCGGGGAGTGGACGGCCCACTCCAGCAGGCCGATGAAGGAACGGTTCAGCACCGCCGTGTCGGCGGGCCGCAGCGGATGGTGGCCGAGCAGCAGCGCCTGCCCGTACAGGGCCTGGACGGCCAGCTCGACCGGCCCGCCGTCGCCCAGCGAAGTGACCCGCCGCGCCAGCGGGTTGCGGTAGTTCAGCACCAGTTGCGGACGCTCGACGCCGGCGGACGCGTTGACGGCGCCGAGGACGTCCGCCCACAGCTCGCCGGCCTCCTCCCTCGCCCGCGTCAACTCCTCGCGGAACTGCGCGTCCCGGCTGGTCAGGTACAGCGCGGGCAGCGACGCCGGGTCGAAGTCGCGGACCACCACCTCGCACCCGAGCCGCTCGACGGCCCGCTGCGCCGCCGCGAGGAACGGCCGCAGCGCCAGCTCGGCGGCCGGATCGAGCACACCGAACGTCGTGGTCAGCTCCGCCGCGTCCAGCCGGGCCAGCCGGATGTCGGGATCGAGATCGGGCAGCCGCTCGATGATCTCCGTATCGTGCACGTAGCCGCCGTTGACGAGCCCGATGCCCTGCGCGCCCGCGACCGCCGACAGCCGCCGGAACTCGTCCACGCTCGCGGTGAACCGCCCGTCCGGATGCCGCCGCCGGAACTCGTGCAGCGTCATCGGCCCGGCGGAGGTCTCGTAGTCCAGCCACCGGTCGACGATCCGCAGCATGTCGTCGTCGTGCAGCGCCATCGCCTTCACACCGAGCTGATGCAGCCGCAGGAACGCGCGCAGCCGCGCCGGATCGGTCTCGGACAGCTTCACCAGCCACTGCCGAAGCACGTCCCCGAGCCCAAGGCGCGTCGACTCCAGAAGCTCGTCCTCATACAGAGCTTCACGACTGGCGGTGGGCCGCAGCTCTCCCGCGTCCACGACACACCGCGCGAAGAACGCCCACTCAGGCAGCAGCCCCTCGACGTTCTCGGCAAGCAGCATGCGCTTCAGATAGACCCGATGCGAGGCCCGCGCAGTAGGCGACACCGGCGCGGGCAAGATGAACGCGACCCCGGTCAACCCCGCCTCAGGCACGTCCAGATCGACGACATCGAACGGCGTGAACCCGTAGAGCTCCTCGCAGTACGCCTCCAGCGCCCGCCGCCGCCCGGCCGGATCCCGGTAGGAGGCCCGCCACGGCGGCTCCCCGGTGACCTCGACACCGTCCACGAC
>NZ_VCKZ01000379.1 GCF_005889745.1 Actinomadura geliboluensis | reverse complement strand
CCGTCGCGTTCCAGGCCGCGGGCGAAGCGGTGCGCGGCGGCCATGGGGCCGCCGGTGTGGGACGAGGACGGGCCGATACCGATCTTGAACAGGTCGAACACGCTGATGGCCATTGCTACCTCGTTGTCGGCGCACGGTGGCGGTTTCGAGCCTGCGATCGCGTACTCACTGAGCCTGCGCTCCAGATGTGAGCGGTGCGGGAGATTCGGCATCTGGAACGATGATGTGCGGCGAGCCCGTGCCATCGGCCGGTACGGCCCAGATATCGGAGTGCGTTCGATGGCGGGGCACGGCATAGGCGATGGTCTTGGCATCCAGCCAGGCGGCCTGGTCGTCCACTGAGCGGGTTTCCGCCAGTTGCGTCACTTTGCCGGTCGCCAGTTCGAGGACGGAGAGCCGCCAGCCGCGGTCTGGGTCGCCGCCGCGTGCGGACTTGAAGGCGATACGGGTCTCGTCGGGTGACAGCGACGGACATTCGACCTTGTCGACGACGGTCCGCAAGTGCCTGGTCGCCAGGTCTCCATGAACAAGAAAGCGGTGGCCGCGCGTGGACATCGTGGCGTAGAAATGACGGTCGTCTGAGCTGAAGGTGACGCCCCAGAAGTTCAGGTCCCGCGCTCGGTACGGCTTTCCGGCCACCGTCACCTTCCAGTCCTCCAGCGTGGTCGTCAGGTGCTGCGTGGAGGTGTCGAGAATGCCCACCCGGGTGGAGAAGCGGCCACCGTTGTAGGAGTCGCCCGCGACGAACACGGTCCAGGAGACCAGTCGGCCGCTGGGGGACACGCGTGCCCGGTTCGGTACTCCGACGAGCGGGATCTCCCGCCGCACCCGCAGGTCGCGGTCGAGGAGGGCGAGCTGGTAAGTCGTGAGATCGCCGTCAAGCCGCAGGCATATTCCGGTTCCTGCGGCGGCGTACAGTCGTTCGCACTTCAGGCGGGACGCCGTGCGCCGATCACCAGATCGGGCGATCAGGCGACCGCGGCTGCGGTCCGCGGTACTGCGCGCGATCAGACCCGTTCCGGGTGCGAGTGATACCGGCCCGATCCCGCCTGTCCCCTCGGACGCTCTATCGCGGGCGGCGTTGACGGACAAGCCGGCGACAACTGCCAGCAGGACCGTTCCTGTGACCGCGCTCATGGTGCGTCGGCGCCTGGTCTGCGGCTTCATCGTCATCGGGCCTCCGAGGTTTCCTGATGGGGCATGAGCACTGTGGTCGCGATGACCGCCACGGCGACGGCGGCGATGGCCGTCCCGGTGGCCGTCTTGAGGCCCCACCACGTCCAGGCGAACCCGAAGGCGACGGACGAGACGAAGTAGGCGAGGGCCTGGGCCGTCTGCACGTAGGCGAGGCCGGTGGCGCGCAATCGCTCGGGAAGCATCGGCCCTGCCAGGGCCATGAGCACGCCGTCGGTGGCGGCGTAGAACATGCCGTACAGGGCCAGGATGGCGCAGACGACGGGCAGTCCGGTGAGGGGCAGGGCGAGCAGCACATAGACACTGGCCAGGAGCGTGTAGCCCGCCAGCAGCATGGGCTTCCGGCCGAGACGGTCGGCGAGCGCGCCGAAAGGGCCGGCAAGGATCAGGTAGGCCAGGTTGGTACCGGCCGCGAACAGCGGGAACCAGCCGATGGCAAGACTCTCGCGCCGCATCAGGATCAAGTACACGAACCCGTCCCCGATGGTGCTGAGCCCGAGGAGGCCCGCAGCGCACACCAGCCTCCGAACTCCGGTGTCCCGCAGGAGTCCGGCGGCGGCACGCGGACCTGCGACGTCGGCGTCGCGGCAGGGACGCTCCGGCGCGGCCGCGGCCGGCCGGTCCCGGGCGAAGGTCACCAGCATCAGCACCGCGGAGGCGGCGATGCAGAAGCTGGTCAGGAACAGCGATTCGAAAGCGGCCTGGGACGTCGTTCCGATCAGCGTCAGGATCCCGAGTGCGACGAGCGGGCCGCTGAAGGCCCCCATGCTGTCCATGGCCCGGTGGATCCCGAAGGCCCTGCCGAGCACCGGTTGCGGGACGGAAGCGGTGATGAGCGCGTCCCGTGGCGCGGTGCGCAGCCCCTTGCCCGCCCTGTCTGCGACAGTGACCGCGCTCAGGGCCGTCACCGAAGTCCCCGCCGCTAGCAGGCCCAGCTTCGCCAGAGCCGAGATGCCGTAACCCACGGCCGCGACCGATTTGCGTCTGTGCAGCCGGTCGGCGACGTAGCCGCCGACCAGGCGCAGCACGGCGGTGGCGCCGGTGTAGAGGCCGTCCACGACACCGTAGGCCGCGGGCGTGAGATGAAGGATCAAGACGAAGTAGAGAGGCAGAACGGCCGTGACCATCTCAGCGGAGACATCGGTGAGCAGGCTCACCGTCCCCAGCACGAACACGGTGCCGCCGGTCCCGCCGGCTCCGCGCCACAGGCCCCCGGCGGTGCGGTGTCTCCACCGCCGGTCGATGCTGGAAAGGTACATGACGGCCTCCTCATCTCACGCTCGGCACCGGGGCGCCGGTGGACGCCTGAGAGCGTCGCCGGTCTCAGGCGTCCACCGGGCGCACTGGTTGCGATCTGTCGTGCGGTGGTGTCAGGGGCCGGTGATGGACAGGTCGTCGATCTCGGTCTCGAAGAGGCTGGGGGTGCCGGCGTCGGCTGCCTGCAGGCGGATGTGGACGGTCTTGCCGGTGAAGGCGCTCAGGTCGGCGGTGGCGGTCTGCCAGCGTCCGGCGACTTCGGTGGCGGCGCCGGTTCTGGTGAACACGGTGCTGGTCTGGCCGTCTGCGGTGACGATCACTTTCAGGTGGTCGTCGGTGCCGGAGTTGTCGCCGTGGGCGATGTTGTAGGCGAAGTTGAGGGTCAGGGGGCCGCCGGTGGGGAGGGCGATCGCGGGTGAGGTGATGCTGGTGGTGCCGCCGTCCAGGTCGTTGGCGCCGTAGGCCGATCCGGCCGAGGCCCCGGTCGCGAGCGCGAACGTCCCGGACCTGGCGGTCAGTTGCTTGACCTGGCCGCTGTAGGTGGAGGTGGTCTGCTGCGGCACGCCCCGCTCCAGCACTCCGGCGGTCGCGGTGTCGCCTCCTGCGGCGTTGCGCTGCCAGCCCCGGTCCGACTCGAACCCGTCGGAGAACACCACCGCACTGCCCGGGGAGCCGTCGGTTCCGGTGAACAGCAGCCGGTTGGGCGTCCCGGCACCGGCATCGCGTATCCGGCCCTGGGTGGCGGCGGCGACCAGCGCGGCTTGCACCTCGGCCGGTGCGGCGTCGGGGTGAGCCGACAGCCACAAAGCCGCTGCTGCGGTCACATGCGGGGCCGCCATGGAGGTGCCGGAAATCGTTCTGGTGGCCGTGTCACCGCTGTTCCACGAGGAGTTGATCCGCGTGCCCGGTGCGAAAAGGTCGGTACATGGACCGTAGTTCGAGTCCGGGCTGCGGGTGTCGTCGGAGTTGGCGTTGTTGACCACCAGCGCCTGGCTGATGCGTCCCGGTGAGTTGCCGCACGCGTCGCTGCCGGCGTTGCCCGAGGAGACGGACCAGGTGAGACCGGACTCGATCGACCTTCTGATCGCGGTGTCCTCGCTCGCACTCGCGGGGCCGTTGATGCTCATGTTGACGACCGCGGGCCGGACGGCGTTCGCAGTGATCCAGTCGGCGGCGGCGATGATCGCCGATGTGGTGGCGCTGTCGTCGCAGTCCAGCACCCGCACCGCAACGATCTTGATCGCCTTGGCGACGCCGTAGTCCCTGCCTCCGACGGTGCCGGCGACATGGGTGCCGTGCCCGAGGCAGTCGGCCCCGTTCCTGCCGTCGCCCACCTCGTCCACGCCGATGGTCGCGCGGCCCTGGAACTGGGTATGCGATGTCCGCAACCCGCTGTCGATGATGTAGGCGGTGACATTGTCCGCCGCCATGGCGTAGGTGTAGCTGCGATCCAACGGAAGGTCGTGCTGGTCGATGCGGTCGAGCCCCCACGAGGGCGGATTCGGCTGAATGCCCGCCCCGTGATGCCGGGCGTCCTGTTCGACGTAGGCCACCTCCGGATCGGCGGCGACCGCGCGCGCCTGCCCGGCGGTCATCTCCGCCGCGAAGCCCCTCAGCGTCGCGCTGTAGAGGCGCCGGACGCGGCCGCCATGCGCCCGGACGAGCCGCTTTGTCGCGTTCTGCACGGCATCCGCCCGTAGCGCCGTGCCCTTGAGGACCACGATGTAGCTGCCGGGGACCGTGTCGGCAACGCGGCGAGGCGGCGGAGGCGAGACCCCTTCAGCGCGTGAGGCGGTCAAGGAGATGAAGGGAACAGCGGCCAACGCGCCGACCATCGCTAAAGCGAGCATCGGAGTGAGGCTGGTCGCGATGGTGCGGGAGAATGACTTCACGGGGTACTCCAGCGTTCGTCGGCGATCACGGCCCCCGATCTCGCGCTTGCCCTGGTCTACCCTGCGCGGCACCGGCCCGCTGTCCACCCGTGGCCAATGGCGCAAATGGGCGCCTCGTTCATGGGCGCCGGTCCGTCGCCCCACCTCTGTCCGGCAGGGTCTGCGGGCGGCCGCCTCTTCTCCGGGCGCTGCGGACGTGGCATCCTGCGACTCCGAGACGCCCGCGCAAGCCGACCACGGAGCCTCCTGGCCTTCCAAACGCACGGGAAGAGGAGGAACTTGCCGAGCAAGCATCTGACGGAGCATCTGAGAGAACTCGGAATACCGCAGTCGCCGGCCATCGCGTTCCAAGCGCTGCTGCAACAGGGCCCCTGCGCGCTCAGCGAACTGGCAGCGTGCCTGCAGTGGTCCATGGACGACGCAGCCGAAGCCATCGAGTACCTGGTCGATGCGGGCCTGGTCGTATCAAGCGGACCAGAGCACGCCATGGTCTTTCCCGCCGAACCCACCATCGCCTTGGAGCACCTGGCTCATGCCAGAGCGGCGGACCTCAAACAAGCGCACCTCGCCGCCCTCGATGCCTACCAGGATTTCCGCCATTCAGCCGGAATGCAGAACACCGAGAATTTAGTCGAGGTCGTTACAGGCCCTCAAATTGTCGATCGAATATGGCAATTGGAGCGGGCTGTGACATCCGAAGTGGTCCGCTTCGACTCCCCTCCCTACCACACCCACGGCCGGCCGAATCCCACAGAGTTGGACAATCTGGAGCATGGCGTCACGTATCGTGTGGTCTATTCCAGTTCGGCCGTCAGGAACGCTGACTACTACGCGAGCAACATCCAGCCCTGTATCGCCGCAGGTGAGAATGCTCGCGTCACCCCGACGGTACCGGTCAAGCTCACCATATTCGACCGGCGCGTCGCTCTGGTCTCGATGTCGTCAGTCGAGGCACGAAGCAACGACTCCCTGCTCCTGGTCTATCCCTCGAGTCTGATGTCGGCATTGCTTGGTCTATTCGAGATCTCCTGGCGATCGGCGTATCCCATGCACCTGCACAGTCAGGCACCTCCAGTTCTACGCCCGACCCAACGCCGCATCCTGGAGCTCCTAGGAAGCGGAATCACCGATGAATCCATCGCGCAACTGCTCAACATCAGCCGGCGCACCCTGTCCCGTAAGATCGAGCAGCTCTACCACCTGTCGGGCGCCAGCAACCGTTTCCAGCTTGCCCTGCACGCGTCACGGCAAGAGTGGATCTGACGCCGGGGGCGGGTGACTCGGAGCCGGGATGTGGCGGCCTCACGATGCCGCCCACAACGTCGCCGCGCTGCGCCGCGACGGCTACCACGTCCTGAGAACCTGCACCGGCTGCCCCCTCCAAGCGAGGAAGGAGGAAACCCAGAACGCACATTCTCTCGCGCGCGTTCGTCCCAGGAGACCAAAATTCCGCCACGGCAACGCCTTGGAGGACAAGTTCTACAAGCCGAACCGGATCCTGCCGTCACGCGATGAGGGCGGAAGGTACGTCCAAGGCGATCCGTACTGGTGATTGCCGTGGCCGCCTTCGGTGACGCCGCTCAACTCGTCCCCACGCTCACGAACCGGCGGCCACGCCCACTCGCCACGGGTCGCCCCATGCGATGCAGAAGCCCCCTCCCCTCACGCCATCGCCGAGGAGGGGAAACTGGCTCGTGCGTTCAAAGTGGGCGGCGGCGATGTATTTCATAGCGGTGGTGCAGGAACTGCCGAACACGTGCATGGGGGAGAGCGGGCCGAGGGCCTTCTCCCATGGGTGGCGGCGGAGTGGCGGCTGGTCACAGCGCAGCAGCCACAGTTGGCGGCCGGTCAGCTTGGCGACCTCAGTCTGCGCCGCCCATGCGACGAGCGCGGCAGCCGGGCTGTGACGAGCTGCCACAGCGCCAGCTACGGCCCGGCGGGCAGACCGGCCGGGCCGCAGCATGGGTGAGTCAGCAGTACTTCGAGGACCCCTTGCTCGTCCACGAGCACGAGTCGGCCCGCTTCCCGTTGGAGTACAGCAGGTAGGCGGTGTCGCCGGTGTTGTTCCACACGTACGACGTGCGACCCCAGTACCGGTGCGCGGCCGAGTTCGAGCCCTTCCCGGTGTGGACGTACACCGACTTGCGGCCCTTCAGCGTGAACGACCCGAACGTATAGGTGTAGCCCGTCCGGTCTCGCAGCCTCATGCCCTTCAGCTGCCGGGACGTCTTGGAAGTGTTGAACAGCTGCACCCACTCGCCGTTCAAGGACTTGTTCGACCGGGTGTCCTTGCCCGGCGAGTCGAAGTACACCCGGTAGATCTGCACCGCCGACGCCGCCTCCGCCGGCACCGCCATGACCCCGAGCGCGGTGACCGCGGCCACCGCCGTCGCGAGGACCTTCTTCACGTGCGCCTCCCCTTGGTTGAATGATGAGGCACCAGTTGTAGCGACGACCGGCCAGTAGCACACGGTGATGGTGGGGAGATGGCCGGGCTGGGCCGATACGTCAACCCACCATCCCCCTCAGACGTCACGTCGGCCGGGTAACGCTGGGACGTCGTCTAGAGGTGCGCTCTGCGGGTTGATGCCGAGAAAGAAGAGAGATTATCGCATGACCAAAATTCACGCGACGCCTTACTGAGATGGCGTGTTTTGCTTGATATGTAGGGTTCGCACCTTTATGTTATGGAACTGGTCGCCAACCTGAAGAAGCTTGCCGACTTCTCAGGGGTCTGTCACGCAACAGTCCCAATGTTCTGCCACTCCCATCCGCGGGCTGGAACCGCTCGGATGTCAGGTTGAGTTAAACTCCACTGGCCACTATCGGTCGACAGGTCACAGAGCATCTCGCAGATATGGCGCTGGCCGAGAGCGCCCTTTTCGAGTCGGTGCAGGTATTACCCCAGGTCGGAACATAGGAGGGCACGTCACAAGCGAGATCGCCAAGGCGGCGTCCGCCTTTTCGTGGCCGTGCCTGGCAGTCCGGGACGAATTAGTCATAATTCTCGATCACCTGCGTGACCGCTTCGGAGTCATCCCGGTGTACCGGGTCTTGGGCTTGGCCCGGGCGCCTGCTGCGGCCGCAAAGTGCAACACGAGGTGCTTTTTGATCGAGTGGAGGTTAGCGACCTGTGCCTTCGGCCGTCGCAAGCGGGCCAGACGAGGCTGGCGGCAGTCTGAGCCAGGAATCGCGGGGGAGAGGGGAAGCAGCACCGACAGCGATCTGTGAGCAGGCGCCCGGGCGCACCGCCGAGCCACCATCCCATCCGCCATCAGAACCTGCGCCCGGAAGGCGCGGCGACGAAGTAGGTTCTTAGGAACCGCGTCACTTCAGGCGCCGTCACATGCACACTTCCAGCCGATTCCTGCACTCACGCGCAACACGCGAGATCGGCCGCGCGGACGGTGATCATAGGTGTGTCTAGGGCTTCACGTGGGTGGCGGAGTGGTGGCTGGCCACAGGCGCAGCAACCACAGTTCCCGGCCCGTCAGCTTGGCCACCTCCGTCTGGTAGACCGGGTCGTCGAAGTCGGAGGATCGTTTCTGGGCGTCGTCGGCCAGTTGCCGTGTGTCGGTGTTGAAGGCGTTGACCCGCACCCGGTAGTGGCCGGGGGCGGGCAGTTCGAAGGCCCAGGGATCGGCTGATGCGGAATCGGCAACGGTGATCCGGCCGGCGGGGACGTGGAGGGTCCAGGTGGCCGCTTCGATGTCCAGGCGTGGGTCTCCGGTCAGCGGCTCACTGGTCCACGACTCGACGCGGATGTGGACTGGGAGGTCACTTCCGCTGGTGAACAGCAGCAGTTTCGTTCCCTCGCACGCGCTGCTGCTCATGGGAGCAGCGGTGGGCATGGCGCCGGTGGGCGCGTCGGCGCCGTTGACCTCCACCTGCGAGTACCGGGGCTGCACCAGCCAGTCGTGCGAGGCCATCAGACTCGTGCTCATAAGTGCGCGCCTCCCTGCGGGGGCGTGCTCAGCGGGGCAGCGGGGAGCCCCACTGAGCACGCCGCGGATCTGATCGATCGGCGGCCAGTCGACCTTGCTGTCAAAGGCTTGGTGCTCTGCGATACGGTCCCAGTCGTACCAGTTGCCGAGCAGGGTGCCGACAACTCGGTTGTCGCGCCAGTACACATGCTTGGCGCTGAACATGTTCTTGTACTGGTCTCCGTCGGCCTTCCAGCGGGCGGCGAGCTTGCCTTTGACTTTGCCGTTCTTTCTGGCCAGCGCCATGCCCTCGCGGGTGCGCAGGCGGCCAGGTTGGCCTCGAACTCGGCGACCATCACCAGGGTCTGCAGGAACAGTCGGCCGAACGGTCATTCCAGTCGTAGGCCGACCCGCCCAGCCCGAACAGCACCTCCCGCTCACACAGTGGAGCGCCCCGGGTTGGGTGGAGGCCCTGAAACCTGGAAGGGTGAGGGGCTATGGCACCCCCGAGAAAGTACTCCGTTGAGCTGCGTGAACGCGCGGTCCGTATGGTCTTTGAGCTGCGCGAGCAG
>NZ_VCKZ01000788.1 GCF_005889745.1 Actinomadura geliboluensis | reverse complement strand
ATCACGAACAGCCCGATCTGGGCGAGCGGACACTCGTGCTGCCCGAGGAGGCGCTGCAGGGGCTGCTGATCACGTTCGCGTTCACCGGAGCGGACGCCGACCTGACGCTCCTCCTGCTCGACGCGTCCGGCAAGGTGCGGGGCGACGAGGACTTCGTCTTCTACCACCAACCGGCGGCGGCAGGTGGCGCGGCGCGTCTGTTGGGGAAGCAGCCCGAAGCACAGGTCGTGACCGAGCGCGCCGGGCTGCACCTGTCCGCGCTGCCCGCGGACGTCCACCGTGTGGCCGTGTCGATCAACATGGACGTCGACACCGGCCTGACCTGCGCCGCCCTCACCCATGCGGCACTGGACCTGCGCTGTGTCACCGGCATGACGTGGACGTTCCGCCCGCCGTCGGACCCCGCCGTGCGCGCCATGGTGATGGCCGAGTTCTACCGCCGCACCGTCAACGGACGAACCGTGTGGAAGCTGCGCGCGCTCGGCCAGGGCTGGGCGGACGGCCTCGGCGGCCTTGCCCGCGACCATGGCGTCGACGTCGAGTGACCGTCGCGGCGGCCGGCGCGATTCGCTCCGTGGTCAGCGGGGGGTGAGTCTGAGGGTGGTG
>NZ_VCKZ01000378.1 GCF_005889745.1 Actinomadura geliboluensis | reverse complement strand
CTGCTGGACGGCGGCCTGATCGTGGCGGACGGCGCGGACGCGTTCGAGGTGACGGAGAAGGGCGAGGAGCGTCTCGGGGCGCTGGGGCTGGACGTCGCGGCGCTGCGGCGGGCGCGGCGGAGGTTCGCCTGGCAGTGCCTCGACTGGACGGAGCGGCGGCCGCATCTGAACGGGGCGCTGGGCGCGGCGCTGACGGAGCGGATGATGGAGCTGGGCTGGTTCGAGCGGGGGACGACCCGGCGGGCGCTGCTGGTGACGGAGGCGGGCCGCCGGGGGCTGGCGGATTCGTTCGGCTGCGTGCTGCCCTGACCGTCCGGGTGGTTCCTCCCGTTTCGGCGGTCCGCATGTGCCGCGGCCGGCGCGAAGAACTCGAACCGGCGGCCCCGTGCGCCGTACTGTGGGGCCATCGGCCGGGGACGGTCGTGCGAAGGGCGCGAGTCCGGGCCGCGGCGGTCCGGCTTTGGGGAGGTGGCTTCCGGTGACGGCGCAGGCCAGGATCTGGCTGAACGGGGAACTGGTCGATCCCGAGCGGGCGGTGGTGTCGGTGTTCGACCACGGCATGCTCGTCGGCGACGGGATCTTCGAGACGGTGAAGGCGGCGAACGGGGTGCCGTTCGCGCTGACCCGGCATCTGCGCCGGCTGGCCCGGTCGGCGGCCGGGCTGGGGCTGCCGGAGCCCGACCACGACGCTCTCGCCCAGGGCACCCTGGAGGTGCTGGCGGCCGCGCCGAAGTGGCCGCTGGCCCGTGTCCGCATCACCTACACCAGCGGCCCGGGGCCGCTCGGGTCGGCGCGCGGCGACGCGGGCCCGACCGTGTCGATCATCGCGGGGCCGCAGGACCCGTTCCCGCCGACGGCGGACGTGACGGTCGTGCCGTGGCCGCGCAACGAGCGGGGCGCGCTGTCCGGCCTGAAGACCACGTCGTACGCGGAGAACGCGCTGGCGCTGGCGTACGCGAAGGAGCGCGGCGGCGGCGAGGCCGTCTTCGGCAACACGGCGGGGAACCTGTGCGAGGGGACGGGCAGCAACATCTTCGTCGTCCTCGGCGGCCGGCTCGTGACGCCGCCGCTGTCGTCGGGCTGCCTGGCCGGGGTGACGCGGGCGCTGACGCTGGAGTGGTGCGGCGGCGAGGAGGAGGACCTCGCGCTCGACGACCTGTACCGCGCCGACGAGGCGTTCCTGACGTCCACGACCCGGGACGTGCAGCCGATCCGGGCGGTGGACGGCACGGTCCTCCCGGCGGCTCCCGGCCCGATCACCGCCAAGGCGATGGAGGCGTTCGCGGCCCGCTCCGCCGAGCTCATGGACCCTTGATCGAAGAAGTGGCCGCCGGGGTCTTTACGTGATCGGATTCTTCGTTCACGTTCGAGGTGACGCTTGTAGGAGGTCACCGTGGACTTCTCCAGGAGGCGGATCGGCGCGGCGGCCGCGCTCGCGATGGCGGGCGCGCTGCTCGCCGGGTGCGGCGGCGGCGGATCCTCGACGGATCCCGACCGGGGCAAGGGCGCCAAGAGCTTCTCCCTGACGATCACCCGGAACGCCATCGAGGGCGGCAAGAACACCGAAGAGGCCGAGTGGATCACCAGGAGGGTGATCCCGGCGTTCGTCGCGGCGCAGAAGGCCAAGGGCGTCACCGCGAAGGTGGCGTTCCGCGGCCAGGGCGTGGACGACGAGGCGTACAAGACGAAGCTGGCGCTGGACCTGAAGTCCCGCTCGGGTGCCGACATCATGGACGTCGACGGCATCTGGGTCGGCGAGTTCGCCCAGGCGGGCTACATCAGGCCGCTCACGGACGTGGTCGGCGCCCCTGCCGACGCCTGGGACGGCTGGACGAAGATCCCAGCCTCGGTCCAGAAGCTGGCGACGTTCGAGGGGAAGCGCTACGGCGTCCCTCCCGCGACAGACGGCCGCGTCCTGTTCTTCAACAAGAAGCTGTTCGCGCAGGCGGGCCTTCCGGCCGACTGGCAGCCCAAGACCTGGCAGGACATCATCGCGGCGGCGCGCGCGCTGAAGAAGCTCCCCGGCGTGACCCCCGTCCAGCTGAACGCGGGCACCGCGATGGGCGAGGCCACCACGATGCAGGGCGTCCTGCCGCTGCTGGCCGGTGCGGGCGCCGAGGTCTACGCGGACGGCAAGTGGACGGGCGGCGGCCCCGCCGTCCAGCAGGTGCTCGGCCTGTACGCGCAGATCTACGGCGCTGAGGGCCTCGGCGACCCCAAGCTCCAGCAGGAGGCGAAGGGGCGCGACAAGTCGTTCGAGGAGTTCGCCGCGGGCAAGATCGGCATCCTGGCGGAGGGCGACTACTTCTGGCGCGACGTCATCAATCCGAAGACGGGCGTCGCGAAGATGCCGTCCCGCGACCGGGACGTCGGCTACGCGCTGATCCCGGCGGTCGCGCCGGGCAAGGGCGTCCGCGGGCAGGACTTCGTGAGCATGTCGGGCGGCGCGGTCACCGTCCTCAACCCGAACACGAAGTACCCGCAGCAGGCGTTCGAGCTGCTGGTCTTCATGAACTCCCCGGAGATGGTCAAGGCGCGGACGGCCGGCACGCCGGAGCTCACGTCCCGGACGGACGTCAACAAGGAGATCCTCGCGGGCGACCCGTTCCTGACGTTCGTGTCGGAGAAGGTGCTGCCCGTCACGTCGTACCGTCCGGGCCTCGCCGTGTACCCGCAGGTGTCGACGGCCTTGCAGGAGGCCACGGCAGCCGTGGTGTCGGGCAAGTCGCCGCGGCAGGCCGCCGCCGAGTACACCAAGAAGCTCGAAGGGGCCGTCGGTGGCGCCGCCAACGTCACCCCGCGCTGAGGCCGAGCCCCCGCGGGCCGCGCCGCGGGCCGCGTCCTTCGGGGAGGACGCGGCGGGGCTCGGCCGGGCCCGCGCGGCCGCGTTCACGGCGCCCGCGCTGGTGCTCGTCGCGGTGTTCCTGGTGTTCCCGGCGCTCTGGACGCTCTACCTCGGCACGACCGACTACCGGCTCACCGGGATCGCGGCGAGCGACCCCCGGTTCGTCGGCGCGGACAACTACCGCGACGTGCTCGGCGACGGGGAGTTCCACCGGTCGCTGTGGCTGACGCTGCAGTTCGTGGTCGGGTCGGCGGTGATCGGGCAGACGCTCCTCGGGTTCGCGATCGCGTGGGTCATGCGCGACCGCTCCGGCCCGGTGCGGCGGCTCGTGGAGGGCCTGGTCCTGCTCGCGTGGATCCTGCCGTCGTCGGTGATCGCGTTCCTGTGGATCGCGCTGCTCGACCGCGACGGCGGCACCCTGAACGCGCTGCTCGGCACGCCCGGCACGGCCTGGCTGCTCGACCATCCGATGGCCTGCATCGTGGTGTTCAACGTCTGGCGCGGCACCGCGTTCTCGATGATGCTCTACGGCGCCGCGCTGGGGAACGTTCCACCGTCCCACCTGGAGACGGCCCGGCTCGCCGGGGCGTCCACCTGGCAGACGCTGCGGGACGCGGTGCTCCCGCGCATCCGCGGGCACGTGCTGACGAGCCTGCTGCTGGTCAGCCTGTGGACGTTCAACGACTTCACCCCGTTCCTGATCACGGCCGGGGGTCCGGACGGGCGCTCGGAGATCATGTCGGTGTACGTGTACCGGACGGCGCTCGGCGACGGCCGGCTCGGCTTCGGCGCCGCCATCTCGCTGCTGATGATCCTGATCAACCTGGTGATCGCGCTGGTCTACCTGCGCGCCCTCCGGAGCAGGCGGGCCCCGGGGGACGCGGCCGAGGCGGCGGCGTGAACGCGGCCGTCCGCGAGGCGCTGCGCCGGATCGGCCTCGCCACGTTCATCTCCGCCGTCCTCGGGTTCTTCGCGCTGCCGCTGCTGTGGCTGGCGTTCGCGCCGTTCGACAGGAATCCGGGCATCGCGGCGTCCCTGCCCGAGTTCACGCTGCACAACTTCAAGGTCCTGCTGGACAACCCGTACGCGCTGGCGTCGCTGCGCAACTCGGTGCTGCTCGCCGCCGGGACGGCCGCGCTCGTGGTGACGGCGGCGGCGCTGGCGGCGTACGCGCTGAGCCGGGTCCGGGTGCCCGGACGGGACGCGCTGCTGTACGTCCTGCTCCTGCTGTCGTCCATCATCACCGGGACGGCGGCGATGGTGCCGGTGTTCCTGCTGGCCTTCAACCTGCACCTGATCGACTCGCGGCTCGGGGTGGTGCTGGTGCTGACCGGCGGGCTGCTGCCCGCGGCGATCTTCCTGCTGAAGGACTTCACCGACGCGACGCCGACGTCCTACGAGGAGGCCGCGCGGGTGTTCGGGGCGTCGCCGCTGCAGATCCTGCGGCACGTGGTGGTCCCGGTGATCCGGCCCGGCCTCGCCACGGTCGCGGTGTGGGCGGTGGCGCAGGTGTGGGGCGACTTCCTGATGCCGTTCCTGCTGCTCAGGAACCCGGACAAGGCCCCCGCCTCGGTGATCATGTACACCTTCTACACGGAGGGCGGCCAGCCCGATCTCGCCCTGATCTCGACGTTCTCGCTGCTGTACTCCCTGCCGGTCGTGCTCATGTACCTGTTCGTGAGCCGCCGGTACGGCTTCCGCTTCCACGGAGGGATCAAGCGCTGATGGCGGCCATCACCATTCGGGAGCTGACCAAGGTCTATCCGGGCGGCGTGCGGGCCCTGGACGCGCTCGACCTCGACGTGGCGGACGGCGAGTTCTTCGCGCTGCTCGGCCCGTCCGGCTGCGGGAAGACGACGCTGCTGCGCACGGTCGCGGGCCTGGAGGCGGCGACGGGCGGGACGGTCCGGCTCGGCGGCGCCGACGTGACCCGGCTGCCGCCGGGGCGGCGCGACGTCGGCATGGTGTTCCAGGACTACGCGCTCTTCCCGCACATGACCGTCCTGGACAACATCGCCTACCCGCTGCGGATCAAGAAGCGCAGCCGGGCGGCCCGCCACGAGCGCGCCGCCGAGGCCGCGCGCTACCTCGGGCTCGGCGGGCTGGAGCCGCGCCGGCCGGGCGAGCTGTCGGGCGGGCAGCAGCAGCGGGTGGCGCTGGCCCGCGCGCTGGTCGCCGAGCCGCGGATCTTCCTGCTGGACGAGCCGCTGTCCAACCTCGACGCCCGGCTCCGGCTGGAGGCGCGGACGTTCCTGAAGCGGCTCCAGAAGGAACTGGCCGTCACCACCGTGTTCGTCACCCACGACCAGGCCGAGGCGCTCGCGCTCGCCGACCGGATCGCCGTGATGGAGGACGGGCGGATCAGGCAGCTCGGGACGCCCGTGGAGGTGTTCCGGCGCCCCGCCAACCTGTTCGTCGCGTCGTTCATCGGCTCGACGCCCATGAACCTGCTCCCGGGGCGCGTCCAGGACGGGGTCGTGGCCGTGGCCGGCACCGAGCTGCCGGTGCCCGGGGACGTGCGCGTCGAGGACGGGGAGCCCGTCGTCTGCGGGGTACGACCCGAGTACCTGGACTACAGCACCGGCCCGGTGGACGGCGCGTTCGGCGGGCGGGTCTCGGTGGTCGAGCATCTCGGCGGAAGCTCGCTGGTGACGCTCGACGTCGCGGGGGAGCCCCTGCACGTCGTCGTCGGCGAGGAGCGCGAACCCGAGCCGG
Organism: Actinomadura geliboluensis; assembly: GCF_005889745.1. Lineage (GTDB taxonomy): Bacteria > Actinomycetota > Actinomycetes > Streptosporangiales > Streptosporangiaceae > Spirillospora > Spirillospora geliboluensis. The sequence goes on along the minus strand of NZ_VCKZ01000378.1, from coordinate 3,379 downwards.
GGGAGCGGGGCTGGGCGCTGCCGCGCCCCGGACGCGTCCTGCTGTACCGCGACGGGGAGCTCGTGACGGAAGGCGGCCGCTCTGCGGCTCCGCTGGCCAAGGACGGGGGACATGGATGACCACGGTGCACCGGGGCCGCTGGACCCTGGAGGACCGCCTGGAGCAGGGGCTCCGCGAACTCCCGTTCGACGTCCCGCCGGGCACGGCGTCAGTCACCGTGGAACTGTCCCATGAGGGCGGTGTCATCGACCTGGGCTGCCACGGGCCGGACGGGTTCCGAGGCTGGTCAGGTGGGGCGCGCGACAGGTTCACCCTTGGGCCGGACTGGGCGACCCCTGGGTACCTGCCAGGGGAGCTTGAAGCGGGCACATGGCACGTCTGGCTCGGGCTCCACCGCATACCGCCAGACGGCGTCCCCTACGAGGTCGCCGTGACCACATCGGCCACGGCCCCACCGCGCCCTGAGGAGACCCCGCCTCCTCGGCCGGAACGTCCACCGCGCAGGGAACTCCCCGCGCCGCACGGGATGCGATGGCTCGCCGGTGACCTGCACTCCCACACCGTCCACAGCGACGGCACGCTGACCGTCCACGAACTGGCGTGCCTTGCCGCGTCCCAGGGTCTCGACTACCTGGCGGTGACCGACCACAACACCGTCAGCCACCACTCCGAACTAGCCGCCGCTGGGGCGCGCGCGGGCGTGCTGCTGCTGCCCGGCCAGGAGGTCACCACCGACCTCGGGCACGCGAACGTGTTCGGCGACACCGGCTGGGTCGACTTCCGGCGGCCCAGTGCCGACTGGGCCGCGCACGCCACCGCGCGCGGCGGCCTGATGTCGGTGAACCACCCGCTGAGCGGCGACTGCGCCTGGCGTCGCCCGCTCCCAGTGCCAGACCGCCCGCCGTTCGCCGAGATCTGGCACTCGTCCTGGTGGGACCGGCGCTGGGGCGCCCCGCTCGCCTGGGCGGACCTGTGGCGGCCCGGCGGCGTCGTCCCGCTCGGCGGCAGCGACTTCCACGACCCGGCGCAGCACAAGACCCTCGGCGAGCCCGTCACCTGGGTCCTGGCGGGCGAGGACGGTGACGTCCTCGGCGCGCTGAGGGCCGGGCGGACCGCCGTGTCCGCCGCGAGAGACGCGCCCGTCCTGCTGCGCGTCGAGGACGAGCTGATCGCCGCCGGCGCGGACGGGGCGGTCCTCGTCCAGCCCGACGGCGGGCGGATCGCCGTCCGCGCCGAATTCGTCCGGATACCGGCCGAGCACCCGGGCATGCATCGCCTGGAGAGCCACGAGAACGAGGTGATCGCACTGTGCGGGTAGAGGGTTCGGAGATCGTCGTCGTGCCGCACACCCACTGGGACCGGGAGTGGTACCTGCCGTTCCAGCGCTTCCGGCTGCGGCTCGTGTCGCTGCTGGACGGCGTCATCGACCGGATGGAGGCCGATCCGCGCTGGCGCTTCACGCTGGACGGGCAGATGGCCGCGGTCGACGACTACCTGGAGATCCGCCCCGAGCGGCGGGAGCGGCTCGCCGCGCTCGTCCGGGAGGGCCGGCTCGCCGTCGGGCCCTGGCAGATCCTCCACGACGAGTTCCTGTGCTCGGGGGAGAACATCGTCCGGAACCTGGAGCTCGGGATCCGGCGCGCGCAGGAGCTGGGCGCCGCGATGATGGTCGGCTACCTGCCCGACCAGTTCGGGCACTGCGCGCAGATGCCGCAGATCCTGCGGCTCGCGGGCATCGAGCACGCGTGCGTGTGGCGCGGCGTCCCCGACCGGGTCCGGACCTCCGCGTTCGCCTGGGAGGCCCCGGACGGGACGGCGATCCGCACCCAGTACCTCCCCGAGGGCGGCTACGGCAACGCCGCGTCGATGTTCGAGGAGTTCGGGGAGCCCGGCGGCGCCGGGGACGGCGCCTCGCTGCTGCCCGGCCGGGTCGCCGGGTTCGCGGAGGCGATGGGCCGCTGGTACCCGCACGGCGGCCCGCTGCTGGCGATGTACGGGGCCGACCACACCGCGCCCGCCGCCGACCTCGCCGACCGGATCGCCGCCGCCGGCCTCGGCATGCGGCTGGACACCCTCGCCGGCTACTTCGCGGAGGGGACCGCGTCCACCGACGGGCTGCCGCGCGTCCGCGGGGAACTGCGCTCGCACGCCCGCGCCAACATCCTGCCGGGCGTCCTGTCCGCCCGGATCCGGCTCAAGGAGCTGATGGGCCGCGCCGAGCGGCTCGTCGAGCGGTACGCCGAGCCGCTGACCGCGCTCTGGTACGCGGGCGACGCGCAGCGGTTCCTGGACCTGGCGTGGCGGCGGCTGATCGAGACGAGCTGCCACGACTCGGTCACCGGCTGCGGCTGCGACGAGACCGCCGAGCAGGTCGCCGCGCACATGGCCGAGGCGGAGCAGCTCGGCCGCGCCGTCTGCGACCTCGTCACCGCCGAGCGGGCCGCGTCCGTCCCGCTCGGGGCGCACCTGGTGTTCAACCCGACCCCGGAGCACCGCACCGGCCTGGTCACCCTCGACATCCCGTCCGAGGGGGAGCCGGGCCTCGTCACGGGCGACGGCCGGCCGGTGCCGGTGCAGACGCTCGCCGTCGCGCCGACCGTGCTGGACGACGCCGTCCACCCGGCCGCCGAGCTCCCGGTGCTGCTGGAGCGGGTGTACGGGCGGGTGCTGTTCGGGCAGGAGATCCGCGACTGGTCGGTGTCGCGCGACGACCGCGTGCTCACCTTCCACGTGACGGCCCGCGCCGGGGTCCCGTTCGACATCGGCGACGTGCGGGAGGCCCTGCGCGGCGCGGACGGGGAGTGGCGCGTGCGGATCCTGGCCGACCCGCGCCGCACCGTCGCCGCGCTGGTCGAGGTGCCGCCGCTGGGGCTGGCGGCGGTGGCGCCGGATCCCGCCGCGCGGGTCGCGGACGGCCCGGTGACGGCCGGGCGGGAGTTCCTCGACAACGGGCTGCTGCGCGCCGAGGTGCACGCCGACGGGACGCTCGGGCTGCGCACCCCGTCCGGCGACGTCGTCGAGGGCGTCGGGCGGATCGTGGACGGCGGCGACCACGGCGACTCCTACAACTACGCGCCGCCCGCCGCCGACCTCATCGTCGGCGACCCCGTGTCGGTGGACGTCCGCTCCGCGCTGGACGGTCCGCTCGTCGCCGCCGTCGACATCGTCCGGACCTACAGGTGGCCCTGCCGCGGCGACCTGGAGGCCGGCGCGCGGTCCGCGGCCGAGGAGGACGTCACCGTCACCACCCGCGCCGAGCTGCGCGCCGGGGAGCCGTTCCTGCGGCTGCGCGTCACCTTCGACAACCGCTGCGAGGACCACCGCGTCCGGCTGCACCTGTCGCTGCCGCGCCGGGCGGACGCGTCCTACGCGGAGGGCC
>NZ_VCKZ01000041.1 GCF_005889745.1 Actinomadura geliboluensis | reverse complement strand
AGATGGGTATAAGAGACAGGGGGGGTCGCCCCCCGGGAATGGCGAAGGGTCCCCTTGGGGAGCGAGCGAAGCTCGCGACCAAGGGGACCCCAGGACCAGTAGCGGGGGCAGGATTTGAACCTGCGACCTCTGGGTTATGAGCCCAGCGAGCTACCGAACTGCTCCACCCCGCGGTGATGTCTTAAGTCTATGGCATGGGTGGGAGTGGTTGGGTCGGTGGCGGTCATTTGCAGGCGGGGATGTGGCCGTTGCCGGTGTTGAGGGCGTTGATGGCCTGGATGGTGCCGTTGAGGGTGTCGGCGCGGACGAGGCGGAGGCCGTCGGGGCGGGCGGCGACGGCGTCGGTGCAGTTGTCCTTGGGGGTGAGGAAGACGGTGGCGCCGGCCTTGCGGGCGGCGATCATCTTCTGCTGGATGCCGCCGATGGGGCCGACGTGGCCTTCGGGGGTGATGGTGCCGGTGCCGGCGATGAATTTGCCCTGGGTGAGGGGGCCGGGGGTGAGCTTGTCGTAGATGGCGAGGGAGAACATGAGGCCGGCGGAGGGGCCGCCGATGTCGCCGATGCTGATGTCGATCTTGAAGGGGAACTTGTACTGGTCGGACAGGACGATGCCGACGACGGCGCGTTTGCCGGAGGGGTCGGCGACGGTCGTGACCTTGGCCTTCTGCTCGGTGCCGCCGCGCCGGTAGTCCAGGGTGACGGTGTCGCCGATCTTGCGTTTGGCCATGGCGCCGGTGACCTGGGAGACGCTGGTGACCTTGGCGCCGTCGAGCGCGGTGATCTCGTCGCCGGGCCGCAGGATCCCGTCGGCGGGGCGGCCTTTCTGGACGCCGTCGACGACGACGCGGGTGGTGAGGGGGATGCCGAGCTGGTGGAGGGCGGCGGCTTCGGCGTTCTGCTGGGAGTCCTGCATCGCCCGGGTGTTCTCTTGGTCGACCTGCTTCGGCGACTCGTTCTTGGGGAAGATCGTCTCTTCGGGGACGATGGCGGTGTCGCCGTCGAGCCAGCCGCGCAGGGCGGTGAAGAGGTCGATGCGGCCGCCGGGCCCGCCGCGGTAGGTGACGGTGGTGAAGTTGAGGTGCCCCTGGTCGGGGTAGGTCTTGCGGCCTTCGATGCGGATGAGGGGCTGGCCTTTGTCGTTCGTGCCGAGGGTGTTGCTCGTGGGGCCCGGCATCAGCGCGACGTAGGGGACGCGCATGAAGGAGCCGATGACGGCGAGCAGGAGGACGAGCACGCTCGCGGCGGAGAGCGTGGCGGCACGACGAGACATGCCGGAAACTCTATGCGGTCAGGGGGCTCAGCAGGCCCCGACCCACTCGTCGCCGCCGTCGGCGAAGGTCTGGTGCTTCCAGATGGGGACGCCGGCCTTGAGGTCGTCGATGAGCCGGCGGCAGGCGTCGAACGCTTCGGCGCGGTGGGCGCTGGAGGCGGCGACGATGACGGCGATGTCGCCGATGCGGAGGTCGCCGACGCGGTGGACGGCGGCGAGGGCGAGGACGGGGTGGTCGGCGGCGACCTTCTCCATGACGGCGCGCAGTTCCCGTTCGACGGTGGGGTGGGCGCTGTAGGACAGGCCGCTGACGGCGCGCGCGTGGTCGTGGTCGCGGACGGTGCCGGTGAACAGGGCGATGCCGCCGGCGCTCGGGGCGCCGACGGCGCGGTAGACCTCGTCGACGGACAGGGGCGTCTCGCGGACGCCGGCCAGCCGGATGACGTCGCCGGCTTCAACGCTGTGGGTCACGTTCCGCAGGCTACCTCCCGGCGGCCGTCCTATTCCGGGCGGGACGCGCCGGGGTCGTCGGGGTCGAAGGTGGCGGCGAGGACGTCGGGGAGGCCGGGCACGAGGTCGGGCCCGCGCAGGACGGCGTCCTCGCTGTCGTGGCTGCGCATGCGGACGGCGGCGTGGCGGGCGCCGTCGCGCAGGACGCCGACGACCATGCGGACCTCTTCGCGGGCGGGGTGGTTCCCGACGAACGCGGCTGCCTCGGCGGCGTCGTCGGGGATGTCGTCCTCGACGCCGGGGGGCAGGACGACCCGTTCGATGACGAGGACGCAGCCGTCGACGGTGTCGGGCCAGACGATGCCCGCGAGGGCGTCTTCGACGCTGCTTTCCTCGGGGAGTCCTTCCTGTTCGATGGGGACGAGCGCGTCGGCGTCGGCGGGCAGCTGGTCGGCGAGGCCGGGCTCGGCGCGGCGGAGTTCGGCGCTGCGGACGAGCGCGTACAGGCTGGGGGCGCTGTCCCAGCCCTTCTCCGCCGAGTGACGTTCAAGATCGAGCACGGCTGTTTCCAAATGACTCACGGGGCCATCTTTCCCCTTCCTGCGACGGTGAGTGCCGGAACCCTCGCGCCAGTCGGTAAGTTGCATCTACAGCACCGGCGGGCGGCCGGTGAGCGAGTTTCTCGATCGGAGGGGCCGACTTGACCTTCCGGACTCCCGCTTTCGGGCGCCGGCTCGGTACCGGACGGACGCGGATCGTCTTGCCCGCTCTGGTGGCGCTGGCCGTGCTGCTGGTCGCGTTCTTGATCTTCACGGCCGTGTACACGGACCTGCTGTGGTATCGCTCGATCGGTTTCTCCGAGGTGTACACCACGCAGCTGCAGGCGAAGATCGTCCTGTTCTTCGGCGCGGGGCTGCTGATGTCGCTGGTGGTGGGCGCCAATGTGATGGTCGCGTACCGGCTGCGTCCGGCGTACCGGCCGCTGTCGGTGGAGCAGCAGGGCTTGGAGCGGTACCGCTCGGTGATCGATCCGCGGCGCCGGATGATCGCGGTGTCGCTGCTGGGGCTGCTGGGCGTGCTGACGGGTTCGTCGGTGGCGGGCCAGTGGCCGGTGTGGCTGGCGTTCCTGAACCGCACGCCGTTCGGCGTGGAGGACCCGCAGTTCCACAAGGACGTGTCGTTCTACGTCTTCACGTACCCGTTCATGCGGCTCGTGCTGGGTGTGGTCTTCGCGACGGTGATCCTGTCGATCCTGGCCGCGGTGATGGTGCACTACCTGTACGGGGGGCTGCGGCTGCAGGGGCCGGGCGACAAGGCGAGCCCGCCGGCGCGCGCGCACCTGTCGGTGCTGTTCGGGCTGTTCATCCTGCTGAAGGCGGTGGCGTACTGGTTCGACCGGTACGGCCTGATGCATTCCGAACGCGGGGTGGCGACGGGCGCGTCCTACACCGATGTCAACGCGCTGCTGCCGGCGAAGACGATCCTCGCCGTGATCGCGCTGTTGTGCGCGGCGATGTTCTTCAGCAACCTGCTGCGGCGCGGCATGATGCTGCCGGGCGTCGGCTTCACGCTGCTGGTGCTGTCGGCGATCCTGCTGGGCGGGGTGTACCCGCTGCTGATCCAGCAGTTCCAGGTGAAGCCGGACGAGCTGGCCAAGGAGCGCGAGTACATCGCGCGCAACATCAAGTTCACCCGGGCCGCCTACGGCGTGGACGGCGCGAAGGTCGTCCCGTACGGCACGCAGCCCGTGACGGACAAGAAGCAGCTCCAGGAGGACGCCGACAAGCTCGGCGGCGTGCGCGTCCTCGACCCGAACGTGGTGGGCGAGACGTTCCAGCAGCTGCAGCGGATCCGCCCGTTCTACCAGTTCCCGGACACGCTGGACGTGGACCGCTACCAGGTGGACGGCAAGCTCGTCGACACGGTCGTCGCGCTCCGCGAGCTGTCGGGCGCGCCGGCCGGGCAGCGCAGCTGGGTGAAGGACCACATGGTCTACACGCACGGCTACGGCTTCGTGTCGGCGTACGGCGACCGGTTCGACTCCCGCGAGCCGGCCTTCATCACCCGCGACATGCCGGCGTCCCCGGACCAGCGGATCCAGGTGGCGAAGCCGGAGATCTACTTCGGGGAGCGCTCGCCGAAGTACTCGGTGGTCGGCGGGCAGGGCCAGCAGGAGCTGAACTACCCCGACAACAGCGAGTCGGGGCAGCAGAGCAGCACCTACGCCGGGCAGGGCGGGGTCCGCATCGACTCGTTCCTGAACAAGCTGCTGTACTCGGCGAAGTTCCAGGACAAGAACCTGCTGCTGTCGGGCGCGATCAACAAGGACGCCAAGATCCTCTACGACCGGACGCCGCGCCAGATGGTGCAGAAGGCGGCGCCGTGGCTGACGCTGGACGGCGACCCGTACCCGGCGGTGGTGAACGGCCGCATCCTGTGGATCGTGGACGGCTACACGACGTCCAGCAGCTACCCGTACTCGGAGGAGATGAGCCTCGGGGAGGCGACCCGCGACACCATCACCGACACGCGGTCGGCGGTGGCGCGGCAGGCGAACGACCACATCAACTACATGCGGAACTCGGTGAAGGCCACGGTGGACGCCTACGACGGCACCGTGCACCTCTACCAGTGGGACGAGAACGACCCGGTGACGAAGACGTGGATGAAGGTGTTCGACAACACCGTCCAGCCGCGCTCGTCGATCCCGCCGGAGCTGGAGGCCCACTTCCGCTACCCGCAGGACCTGTTCAAGGTGCAGCGCAAGGTCCTGACCAAGTACCACGTGACGGACCCGTCGGCGTTCTACAACGGCGAGGGCTTCTGGGAGGTCCCGCAGGACCCGACGGTGAAGGGCAAGCGGCAGCCGCCGTACTACCAGAGCCTGCGGATGCCCGGCCAGGACACCGAGTCGTTCTCGCTGACGACGGTCTTCAACCCGCGCAACAACCCGCAGCTGGCGGCGTTCATGGCGGTCGGGTCGACGCCGGGGCGCGACTACGGGCAGATCCAGATCCTGCAGATGCCGCGGAACGCGCAGCCGCCGGGTCCGGGCCAGGTGCAGAACTCGTTCGAGACCGACTCGAAGGTGAAGAGCGACCTGTTCGCGCTGCGGCAGGGCGGCACGAAGACCGTGGCCGGCAACCTGCTGACGATCCCGTTCGGCGGTGACCTGCTGTACGTGGAGCCGATGTACACGAAGGCGGCGGGCGGCGCGGAGCAGCAGCCGTACCCGATCATGGGCAAGATCCTGGTCCGGTACGGGGAGAGCATCGCCGCGGCGGACACGCTGCAGGACGCGCTGAAGCAGGTCCTCGGCGGGGCGGGCGCGCCCGCGCAGCCCGGGGCGCCGCCGCAGTCGCCGGGCGCGCCGGGCGGGCAGCAGCTGAGCGCGGCGGCGCAGAAGGCGATCGGCGACCTGAACAAGGCCGTGACCGACTACGAGAACGCCCAGAAGAAGGGCGACTACCCGGGCATGGGCGAGGCCTGGAAGCGGATCAAGGACGCGCAGGCCGCGCTGGCGGCGGCGGGCAAGGCCGCGCCGAAAACGTCGCCGAGCCCGGCACCGTCCCCGTCCGGGTCGCCGCCGGGGTCGCCGTCGCCGTCACCGAGCGCCACCCCTCCGGCGAGCTGAGGGGGTCGCCGCTGACCCCGGCCGGGGGTCAGCGGCGGCGCTTGCGGGCGCGGCGGATCGCGGCGGCGGCGCCGATCGCGGCGACGGTGGCGCCCGCGGCGGTCGCCATCGTGGCCTCCTTGCCGCCGACGCGGCGGCCGACGACGGCGTGCCGTCCGGCGGTCTCCTCCATCACGGCGCGCAGGGCGGCGGCGTTGTCGTGCAGCGGCTTCCACCCGGCGGCCCGCAGCCGCGCGCAGTCGACGACCCACGGGTAGGCGACGTAATGCAGGTCGGTGGCGGGCGCCGGGGTCATGCCCAGCCTGTGCAGCCGCTGCGCCATGCCGAAGGTGAGGGCGGCGGGCAGCTCGAAGGTGCGCCTGCCGGTGATCTCGGCGACCTCGTCGGGGCCGAGCCAGCCCTCGGAGCCGACGGCGACGGGCCCGCGCACGTCGTCGATGACGACGGTCTCCAGCGCGGACGCGAGGTCCTCGATGTGGCAGAACTGCCAGCCGGGGGTGCTGCCCTTGACCGACAGCAGCCGGGGCGCCTCGAAGTGGCGGGTGATCACGGTGTCGACGCCGGGGCCGGCGAGCGCGGCGGGGCGGACGACGGTGACGTCCAGGCCGGGATGGGTGACGGGCGCGGTCGCGGCCAGCTCCTCGATCTCCAGGAAGTCCCCGGCGATGCTGGTGCTGGCCTCGGCGAGCAGCGGCGCGTCCTCGGCCAGCGGCACCTCGTTGCCGGGCTCGGCCCCGTAGACCATCGCGGACGTGACGAGGACCACCCGGCGGACGCGGGCCGCCGCGGCGGCGGTGACGACCGTCTGGGCGCCGCGGACGTTGTGGGTGCGGCGCTCGCGCGGGTCGGCGTCCGGGGACCGCTCGATGTCCAGGTTGACGAGCACGTCGACGTCGGAGAGCCGCCCGGACAGCAGCGGGTCGCGGATGTCGGTGACGCGCCAGGTGACGCCGGGCACGTCGCCGCGCTGCCCGTCGACGGCGACGACCTTGCGGATCTCTTCCCGTTCGGCGAGCCGGGCGGCCAGCAGCCGTCCCGCCCCGGAGGCGGCGCCGGTGACGGCGACGACCGGGCCCTTGCTACGCCGAGGGCGAACCTTGCCCGTTGCCACGGGGCTGCCCCCTTCCTTGAGTACGCGACCTTGCCGGGACCGGCTAACGTTGCGGATATGAGCCCATCATGCATCCCAGGGGCGAACCGATGAGTGACACTCCCTTCGGCTTCAACCGTCCCGGCAACGGCGACGACGACGACCGGCCCCAGGATCCATTCAAGGGCATGGGCGGCGACATGGCGCAGTTCGCCGACATGCTGCACCGGTTCGCCGACATGATCGGCGCACAGGGTGCGGGCGGCGGGGGCGGCGGCCCGCTGAACTGGGACCTGGCCAAGAACATAGCGCGCCACACGGTGGTGGAGCAGGGCGACCCGTCGGTGGTGGACGCCGAGCGCCGCCAGGTCGTGGAGGCGCTGCGCCTGGCCGACCTGTGGCTGGACGAGCGGACGACGCTGCCGGCCGGCATCCGGACGCCGCAGGCGTGGAGCCGGTCCGAATGGATCGAGCAGACGATCCCCGTGTGGGCGAAGGTCTGCGACCCGATCGCGACCCGCATGGTCGACTCCATGGGCGGGGCGCTCGGCGGCGGCGAGATCCCCGCCGACGTGCAGGCGATGGCCGGCCCGCTGATCGGCATGGTCAAGCAGATGGCGGGCGCGATGGTCGGCGGCCAGGCCGGGCAGGCGCTCGGCGCGCTGGCCCGCGAGGTCACCGGCTCGGCCGACGTGGGCCTGCCGCTCGCGCCGGACGGCGTCGGCGCGCTGCTGCCCGCCGGGGTCGAGGCGTTCGGGCAGGGCCTGGAGGTCTCCGACGACGAGGTCCGGCTCTACCTGGCGCTGCGCGAGGCCGCCCACCAGCGGCTGTTCACGCACGTCCCGTGGCTGCGCTCGCACCTGCTGGGCGCGGTCGAGGAGTACGCGCGCGGCATCACCGTCGACCTGTCCGGGATCGAGCAGGCCGTGCAGGGCCTCGACCTGAGCAACCCGGAGGCGCTCCAGGAGGCGCTGGGCGGCGAGATCCAGCTCCAGCCGGAGGAGACGCCCCGGCAGAAGGCGGCGCTGGCCCGGCTGGAGACGGCGCTCGCGCTGGTCGAGGGCTGGGTCGAGACGGTCGTGAACGAGACCGCGGAGGGGCGGCTGCCCGGCTCGGTGAAGCTGGCCGAGGCGGTGCGGCGGCGCCGCGCGACCGGCGGCCCGGCGGAGCGCACGTTCGCGACGCTGGTCGGCCTGGAGCTGCGGCCCCGCCGTCTGCGGGAGGCCGCCGCGCTGTGGCGGTCGCTGACGGAGGCGCGCGGCACGCAGGGCCGGGACGCCGTCTGGGACCACCCCGACCTGCTCCCGACGGCCGACGACCTCGACGACCCGGACGGCTTCGTGCACGGCCGCGAGGAGATCGAGGGCCTGTCCGACCTCGACTGGTCCGACCTGACGAAGGCGCCCGAGGAGGGCGGCGAGCCCGGCGAGAAGGGCTCGGACGAGAAGGGCTCGGACGAGAAGGGCTCGGACGAGAAGGGCCCGGACGAGGGTGACCCAGGCGGCGGAGCCCGCCCGGACGACGGCGGGCCGCGCGCATGAGCCGCGCACGCCCGTCCCGGGTGCCCGGCTGCCGGTACGAGCCCGGATCGTCCACGAACGCGGTCCGCCGCCGGGTGGCGCGCGCCAGCCTGTGCTGGCAGCGCCCGATCGACCAGGAGCGGCGCCGCCGCCGGCCCGACAACTCCCGCTATCCGCGGGTGGGCCGGGCCTGACGGCGCCCGGAGACGCAACGCGGCCGCCCGGGCAGCCGGGCGGCCGCGCCTTTCCGCCGGCCGCTCCACCGAAAGCGCACCGCAGGTCACGGAAAATGACTCATTGAGCGGATAAGCGCGCCCACGTACGCTGATCCCGTCATATCCGGCGGCACATGCGCATCGAGGGCAGGCTTCGGTTGGACAGGTTCCGTTCCTTCGTCAGGTTCGCCTTCGGTGTCGCCCTGGTCGGCGTGCTGATCAACCTGGCCTCCAGCTATATCGACGACCGCTATCCGGCGGCTCGGGAACTGCTGCTCGGCGTCGCGCTGGGCGCCCTGGTCCTGTGGTTACTGGTACTGCTCACCCAGTACGTCTTCTCCTATCTGGTGGGCGGCCGGTACGCCGTCGAGGCGCTGATCCTGAACTCCCGGAACGAACTGCTGCTGTACCGGCATCCGCACCACAAGGTGATGCTGCCGCCGGGCGGCCGCGTCAAGCGTTCGGAATTCCCGAACTTCGCGTTGCAACTGCGCCTGGAAGAGCGGCTCGGGCTCAATCCGCGCGATTACCGGTTCGACGAGAGCTTCCATCACGGCATCGACGGGAACACCGGGCACCTCGGCGAGATCCAGCGCTTCGCGGCGCCCTTTCTGGTGCAGCGCGAGATCCATCGGCAGCGCGGGTTCGTGCAGTTCCACTACGACCTGATTTACGTCCTGCGGCTGCTGGACGACCAGACGGCGTTCGACGCGCCGAAGTACAGCCCCGTGCACTTCGTGGACCTCGCGGCGCTGCGGGAGATGGTGGCGCAGCAGCGGTCGTTCCCGGACGTCCTGGACGCCTACCGGCGGGTCCTCGCGACGCTGGACGGCACGCGCCCGTGATCAGGATCAGGTTCCCGCGCGGCGTCACCCCGCCGGCCTGGTTGGCGGACGGCGGCGAGGACGTCCAGGTCACCGATGATCCGGCCGTCATCGCGCTGGAGGAGGAGAAGAACACCGAGCGGCAGCGGGCGGCGGTGGACCGGGTCCTGCGCCCGCGGTTCGAGCGGGCCTGGTCGGCCGGCGACCCCCTGTTCCACCTGGTCTCGGTGGAGACGCGCGCGGGCTGCAACCACAACTGCTCGTTCTGCCCGGTCTCGCGGTCGGTGGACCCGCGTCCGCCGGGGGAACTGGACCTGGCGGTGGTCGAGCTGATCGCCCGCCAGCTGGGCGAGCTGGGCTACGACCGGCGGATCGCGCTGTTCGGCAACAACGAGCCGCTGCTGGACGCCCGGCTCCCGGAGATCGTGGGCGTCTTCCGCCGCGCCTGCCCGGCGGCGGAGCTGCGCGTCCTCACCAACGGGATCCTGGCCCGGACGGCGCTGGTGGCGGAGCTGTTCGAGGCCGGGCTGTCGACGCTGACGATCAACAACTACACCGACGGCAGCCGCGTCATCGCGCCCGTCCGCGAGTTGGTGGCCGAAGCCGGCCGCCTGCGGCATCATGACATACGGATCAGCGTGCGGCGCCGGACCGAGGTCCTCACGACGCGGGCGGGCCTGGCACCGAACAAGCCGCGGCCCTCCGCGGGGCCTCACGGCTTCTGCGCGCTTCCGTTCACCGACCTGCACATCTCGTACACCGGTGAGGTGAACCTGTGCTGCTTTGACGCCCACGGCAAGGTCCGCATGGGAGACGTGGCCGAGACGCCCCTGGTGGAGATCTGGCGGTCGGCGCTCTTCGCGCACCACCGCTCCGCCCTGCTGCGCTCCGCCCGCGCCGAGCTGGACCTGTGCCGGCACTGCGACTTCGACGGTTTCCGAGACCCCGCCCCCACCGCGTCCCGGCCGCTGACCCGCGACGACATCCTGCTATCCGGGAGCATCGACCCATGAACAAGACCGACGTCATCGACCGCACGGCCGAGTACGCCAGGGAGACGCTGGAGGCCGACTCCTCGGGGCACGACTGGTGGCATGTGGCGAGGGTCCGCAGGCTGGCCCTGGAGCTGGCCCGCGAGGAGCAGGCCGACCTGCACGTCGTCGAGCTGGCCGCGCTGCTCCACGACATCTCCGACTACAAGCTCAACGGCGGCGACCTGACCAAGGGGCCGCGCCGGGCGTTCGAATGGCTGGTCGGGCTGGGCGAGCCGGAGGGCGTCGCGCGGGACGTGGCGGACATCATCGCCGCGATGTCCTTCAAGGGCGCGGGGACGGCGTCGGAGATGGCGACCATCGAGGGCAAGGTCGTGCAGGACGCCGACCGGCTCGACGCGATCGGCGCCATCGGCGTGGCGCGCGCGTTCGCCTACGGCGGCTACAAGGGCGAGCCCATGCACGTGCCGGGCCTGTCCCCGCACCTGCACACGTCGCTGGACGACTACCTGAACCGCCAGGGCAGCACGATCAACCATTTCTACGAGAAGCTCCTGCTGCTGAAGGACAGGATGAACACCGCCGGCGGGCGCAGGCTGGCCGAGCGGCGGCACCGCGTCCTGGAGCGGTTCCTCGACGACTTCCTCACCGAGTGGGACGCCGAGGACATCGGATGAGCCGGGGGCCCGCCGACTCGCCGGCCGGCGCGGCCCGGCACGTCGACGCGATCTCGCTGCTGCGGCGGTGGCAGGCGCCCGACCCGCGGCAGGGCCGTCTCCGCGAGGCGTTCCTGGAGCACCTGCTCGCCCATCCCGACGGCACCGACCGCGGCTGCGACGCCGGTCACATCACGGTCGGTGTCGCCGTCCTCGACCGGGCGCGCGCGCACGTGCTGCTCACCCACCACCGCAAGATGGGCCGGTGGGCGCAGCTCGGCGGCCACTGCGAGCCCGGCGACCCGACCCTGGCGGCCGCCGCGCGGCGGGAGGCCGTCGAGGAGTCCGGCATCCCGGACTTGGAGGTGGCGGGCACTCCCCTGCGCCTCGATCGCTACCACGCTCGGTGCGGCGGCCGTGACCTGCCGCATCTGGACGTCCAGTTCACGGCCACGGCGCCGCCCGGGGCCGTGCCGGAACCGGTGCCCGGCGGTGACGAGGCGCGGTGGTTCCCGGTGGGGGCGCTGCCCGCGTCGGCGGACGAGGGCACGCGCGCCCTGGTGCGGCACGCGCTCGCCGTCGGGACGCCGGGCTGAGGGGTTCAGCGGCTGAGCGGGTGGCCTTCCAGGAGGGCGCGGGTGTTCTCCCAGCCCTCCAGGCCCGGGTCGAGGAACCGCAGGTCGGCGGGGGTGCGGAGGCGGTGCCAGCCGGGGCCCTGCGGCACCAGGCCGGGGCGTGGCGCGGCGGCGCGCAACCGGGACAGGGCGTCCGGGGTGTCGAGGTCGACGTCGTGCAGGGCGGCGGCGAGCCAGCCCGGGAGAGGGAGGCGCGCGGCGAGCGCGACCAGGCCCTGACCGGCGCCTTCGGCCTGGCAGGCGGCGGCCGGGGCGCTGCCGAGGGCGCGGAACAGCTTGCCGAGCAGCAGCGGCGGCAGGTCGGGGGCGTCCGGGGCGACCAGTGCCGCGGACCCGGCGCCCAGCGCGTGCAGGGCCGCGAACGCGCCGGCGAGCGTGCCCTCCCGGACGATCGGCGTGCCCGGCCAGGTGACCGCCTCGGCGTCCGGCTGGTGGGGCGGGTCGAGGACGAGCGCGGGCGTCACCAGTTCGAGCCCGGCGACGACCTCGTAGGCGTCCTCCAGCAGCGCGAGGCGGAACTCGTCGGGATCGACGCCGGCGGGCGGCGCGCCCCCGTCCCGGGCGGGGAACGAGAGCACCGCGGCGAACCGGGCGGACGCGGCGGGACCGTCGGTCACCCGGCGGCCTCGCGCGGGAACTCGTCGCCGGTGTGCAGCCCGTCGCCGTGGTGGATGCCGCCGACCTCGTCGTCGGGCGCGTCGGCCTCCAGCGGCAGGTGCGCGGCGGCGGCGACGCCCTCCAGGTAGCCGCGTGCCCGGTCGGCCTTCGGGTAGTTGGCGACCAGGTCCCAGAAGTCGGCGCCGTGCCCGGGGACGAGCAGGTGCGCCAGCTCGTGGACGAGGACGTAGTCGACCACCCAGCCGGGCATGCCGCGCAGCCGGGTCGACAGCCGGATCGTGCCGTCGTCGGGGGTGCAGGACCCCCAGCGGGCGCGCTGGTTGGCGACCCAGCGGACGCTGGTGGGGTCAGCGCGGCCGTCCAGGTAGCGGCGGGACAGGTCGCGGGCGCGCGACTGGAGGTCGGCGTCGGTGGGCCGCCGGCGGCGCTCCCGCTCCGCGAGCCGCTCCAAGATGGTCGCGATCCACTGTTCCTCTTCGGCCTTGCTCAGCCTCGACGGAACCATCACCACCACCTTGTCGCCGTCACGGTAGGCGGACACGGTTCGCCTGCGTCTGGCGCTGCGGCGGACCTCAACGTTTGGGGGCACGCCTGAACCGTACTCGAAGATTTGCCCGCGCCAAAGGGGGTGTTTGACGTTGCCGCAGGTCAACGCCTATCTTTTGACCATCCCCCGGGGCTTTGTACAAATCCTCGGGGAGGTGTCGCCGGCTTTACTCGCCGGTGAATTCCGGGCTGCGCTTCTCCCGCTGGGCGGCCAGTCCCTCGCGCATGTCGCGGGACGACATCGTGACCGGCTGCGCGAGCGACTCCCAGCGCAGTGCCGCCTCCATGCCGGCGTGCCCGCCGCCGGCGAGGGCGACCTTGGTGAGCCGGGTCGCGATCGGCGCCTGCGCGGCGATCCGGGCGGCGACCCCGAGCGCCTTCTCCAGCAGTTCCGCGCGGGGGAACGCCTGGTTGGCCAGCCCGTTCGCGGCGGCTTCGGCGCCGGTGAGGACGCGTCCGGCCAGCAGCATCTCGCGGGCCAGCGGCAGCCCCGCCACCTCGGGGAACAGCCACGTCGCGGCCATGCCGGGGTGCAGCCCGAGGGCGGTGAACGGGGCGAGGAGCTTGGCGTCCTCGGCCGCGTAGCGCAGGTCGCAGGCGAGGGCGAGGCACAGCCCGGCGCCGACGGCGTGCCCGTTGACCGCGGCGATCGTCGGCACCTCCAGGCCGCGGATCGCCAGCCAGGTCCGGTAGAACTCCAGCATCCGGTCGCGCAGCGGCGGGACCGCGACGGAGTTGGTGTCCGCGAGCCAGGACAGGTTCCCGCCGGAGCTGAAGGCGCTGCCCGCGCCGGTGACGACGACGCAGCGCAGCCCGGCGTCGCCGCGCAACCGCTCGATGGCGTCCTTCCACGCGGCGGTCATCTCGTCCGACATCGCGTTGCGGCGGTCGGCGTCGTTCAGGGTGAGGACGGCGACCCCGTCGGGGCGGCGTTCGACCTGCAGCGGGTCGGCGGAGTCTCCGGGCATGCCCGGCACGGTACCGAATCTCGCTCGGCGGCACCGCCCCGGGGCCGTGAGAAAGCGCACACTTACCACGTACGAGCAGGTCAGCGAGGTGCGCCGAAGAGGGCACCGGCTTTACTCTGCGGTGGTTGTGGCGTGAACGACATCCGATCACCGACAATGTACGGCGTGAGCGATCTTCCCCGCCGCGCGGTGACGCGGTCAGCAAAGCTGGCGTCCCTCCCCATCGGCTTCGCGGGTCGCACCGCGCTCGGCGTCGGGAAGCGGACCTTCGGCAAGCCGGCCGAGGCCGTCGCGTTGGAGATCCAGACCCGCACCGCCGAGCAGCTGTTCAAGGTCCTCGGCGAGCTCAAGGGCGGGGCGATGAAGCTCGGCCAGATGCTGTCGATCTTCGAGGCGGCGCTGCCGCCGGAGATCGCCGGGCCGTACCGGGCCACGCTGACCAAGCTGCAGGAGGCCGCTCCCCCGCTGCCGGTGTCGACCGTCCACAAGGTGCTGGAGGAGTTCCTCGGCCCGGACTGGCGCGACTACTTCGAGTCGTTCGACGACCAGCCGGCCGCCGCCGCGTCCATCGGGCAGGTGCACCGGGCCGTCTGGCACGACGGCCGCGCCGTCGCGGTGAAGGTGCAGTACCCGGGCGCCGGGAAGGCGCTGATCAGCGACTTCAACCAGCTCGCCCGCCTCGGCCGACTGTTCGGCGTGCTGATGCCGGGGCTGGACGTGAAGTCGATGCTCGCCGAGCTCAAGGAGCGGGTGGTCGAGGAGCTCGACTACACGATCGAGGCCGAGTCGCAGTCGCAGTTCCGCGCGGCCTACCTCGACGACCCCGACTTCTACATCCCGGAGGTCATCGCCCAGTCCGGGAACATCCTGATCACCGAGTGGATGGAGGGCACCCTCCTCTCGAAGATCATCAGCGATGGGGACCAGGAGACCCGCAACCACGCGGCCCTGCTGTACTGCCGGTTCCTGCTGTCCGGGCCGAAGCGCTCCGGGATGCTGCACGGCGACCCGCACCCCGGCAACTTCCGGCTGTTGGACGACGGGCGGCTCGGCGTCCTGGACTTCGGCGCCGTCGACCGCATCCCCGGCGGCTTCCAGCGCCGGCTCGGCCTGCTGCTGCGGATCGGCACGATGGCCGACATCGACGAGGTCGAGGACGCGCTGCGCCGCGAGGACTTCATCCGCGAGGGCGTCGAGATCGACGCCGAGTCGCTGCAGGCGTTCCTCGCCCCGATCACCGAGCCGTTCGTCACCGAGACGTTCAAGTTCAACCGGGAGTGGCTGCGCGACATGGCGGCCCAGGTCACCGACCTGCGCCCGTCCAACGTCGTCCGGCAGCTGAACCTGCCGCCGGAGTACGTGATCATCCACCGGGTGCTGTCGGCCGGCACCGGCGTGCTGTGCCAGCTCGAATGCGAGATCCCGGCCCGCGCCGAGTCGCTGAAGTGGGTACCGGGCTTCGCCGACGACGAGGACGGCGAGCTGGTCTCCGGCTGACCGGCTCCGGCCGCGCCGAGCGGACATGGCGGGCCGAGCGGACATGGCGGAGCCCCGCGCACTGATGGGGTGCGCGGGGCTCCGCTCTTTCGCGCGTCCGGTGGAGTGGGGCCATCGGACGCGCTCCACGTGCCCGCCGGGAGGCGCTCCCGTCCGCCAAACCATCCAAGAAGGACGGGCGGGGCCTCGACCGGGCGGGCACTCGTTCGTCTGGGGCAGAGGCCGGCCCCCGGTGAGCGGCCTCTGCGCGGTCAGTCCCGGTAGTGGGACCGCGGGGCGTGCGTGTACGACTCGCCCCGGGCGGTCGGGGCGAGCAGGACGCGCCGGACGCGGGACGCCCTGGTCCGGGCGTCCCGGCGCGCCCGCCGCAGCGCGCGCACACGGGCGGCCATCTCGTCCGGCACGGTCGCCGGTATTCGTTCTCTCGACAGGTCCTGGCTGAGCAACGTCATCTCGTTCTCCCCGGCCGCCCGGAGGCGCGGTCCCCGCGTGGGGGCCACGCCTCCGGGGTCGATTCGGCTGAGCGTCGCGGGCATCACTGCCTCACACCGTCACTTCGTCGGGCCGCGGGTGCTTGCGCGGGCGGCCGCGCGGCCGCTTGCGCGGCACGATCACACCGCGGACGAAGAGCTCGCCGCCCCAGACGCCCCACGGCTCCTTGCGCTCGAGAGCGCCGGCGAGGCACTCCTTGCGGAGCGGGCACTCCAGGCACAGGGCCTTGGCGAGCTCGACGTCGGCGGGAGCCTCGGCGAAGAACAGCTCCGGGTCGGTCCGGCACGGAAGCGTGAGGTCCTCCTCGCTGATCGCGAGGGCCCCCTGCATCACAGTCACCCTTGTTCCTCTCGTTGGATCTCAACGGGTGTTCGGTGGGTCTGGACAAAGAGAAAGGCCGCGGATCCGGTGTCTGGATCCGCGGCCTGGGGGCTTGCCGGTTGTCTTGCTAGACCGGTCGCCTCCAGGGGTACGGACCCGACACGCCACCCTTGACGGTGGCGCCCGTGTGGGCCGTGGCCGGAGCCGGGACGTCCATGTCCTCGATAAGGCGTTCGAAGACACTCCGCCCCTGGTCGTCCTGGATCAGCTGCTCGAATCGCAGATCGCGCGGGTTCGCCCGCTGCTCGTCACGCAGCCACACGCGCGCATAGGCGCCGGGCATGGCGAGGCGGGACGAGGAGGTGCCGCGCAGCGAGACACAGGGCATCGAGGCACCGAGGCGTGCGCCGTTCCAGGACGACGTGAATTCGCTCAACGTGTTGCTCACCGGACTGCACACCACCTCTCTGGCTCCTCGGACCGGACCCGGCGGGATCAAGATCCACACCGGACGGCCGGCTGATTGCTCGCGACGAGCGTACGGGGATCTCGCCGAATCAAGCAAGATATTTTTGACCTGCGGTTTTGTGGGTGAGTTCACCCTTTTCCCGGGAAACCCGCGCCGTCTCACCGGCGTCGAACCTCACGGGATTCCCGTGAAGAACGATCTTCCCAGGATACGGCCGGGCCCGCCCGGCCGCCACCTCCGGACGCGGGTGGCGGCGGGGCCGGGGGATCAGCCCGCCGACCGGTCGCGCAGCTCGCGGAAGAACTCGCGGACGTCCTGCAGCAGCAGGTCGGGGGCGTCGTGGGCGGCCCAGTGACCGCCGCGGTCGTACTCGCGCCA
This sequence comes from Actinomadura geliboluensis, assembly GCF_005889745.1. GTDB lineage: Bacteria > Actinomycetota > Actinomycetes > Streptosporangiales > Streptosporangiaceae > Spirillospora > Spirillospora geliboluensis. Next base: position 16,434 of record NZ_VCKZ01000041.1, on the reverse strand, counting down.
GTGGACGATGTTCCGGTGGTCGCGCTCGGCGAAGCGGCGCAGCGGCCGGAAGTCGTAGGCGAACGACGCCAGGCCGATCGGGAACGTGGTCGGCTCGGACGCCTGCGGCTCGTGGTGGTTCTCGTAGTAGAAGCGGGCCGTGGACGCCGACGTGTTCGTCAGCCAGTAGATCGTGGCGATGGTCAGGATCGTGTCGGGGTCGGGCAGGCCGGCCAGGAGCTGGCCGACCCAGGCCAGCTGCCCGGCCGGCGAGTCCGACAGCGCGTGCGCGAGGGTCTGCGGCTGGGCCTGCTGGGCGCGGTCGTGGATGGAGTGCGCGACGAACCCCTGCAGGAACCGCAGGTACTCCTCCTCCGCCGGGGTGATGCCGGCGAGCTCGGCCGGGTCGCCCGTCGGGAAGGAGAAGATCTGGTTGACGTGGACGCCGATCACCCGGTCCGGGTGGCGGCGTCCGAGCCAGGGGCTGACGATCGCGCCGGCGTCGTTGCCGTGCGCGCCGAAGCGGTCGTAGCCGAGGCGCGCCATCAGCTCGGCCCAGGCGTCGGCGGTGCGGGCCGAGCCCCAGCCCTTGGTGCGGGTGGGCGCCGAGAACCCGAAGCCGGGCAGGGACGGGACGACGACGTGGAACGCGTCCGCCGGGTCGCCGCCGTGCGCCGCCGGATCGGTGAGCGGGCCGATCAGGTCCAGGTACTCGGTGAACGTGTTCGGCCAGCCGTGGGTGAGGATCAGCGGGGTGGCGTCCGGCTCCGGCGACCGGACGTGCAGGAAGTGGATCAGCTGGCCGTCGATCTCGGTGGTGAACTGCGGGAACTCGTTCATCCGCGCCTCCTGGGCGCGCCAGTCGAACCCGATCCAGCGGGTCACCAGGTCGCGGACGAAGGAGACGGGCACGCCGTACTCCCAGCCCGGCTGGACCGGGCCCTTCTGGACGCCGTCGGTCACCTCGGACTCCGGCAGCTCGTCGGCGAAGCGCGTGCGGGCCAGGCGGTCGCGCAGGTCGTCCAGGTCGGCCTGCGGCACGTCGATGCGGAACGGTGTGATCTCGAAGCTCATCGGAGCCCTCCTCATTCGGTACTCCGAGTCTGTTGCGCGGCGCCCCGCGGGAGTAGTGCCCGGTGCACGGCCTGAACTGCGGTTCGCAGGCCGCTGACGTGCAGATTGCATAATTGCCGCCATGCGCGACAGCCGCCTGCCCCTCTTCGCCGGGATCGTCCTGTTCTGGACGTACCGGATCCTGGTGCTGTGGGCGGACCCCGGCCCCGGCGGCCCGCCCGGCGCGGCGGCGCTGCTCGCCGGAACGGGCGCGGCGCTCGGCCTCGGCGCCCTGCAGGCGCGGGCGCTGGCCTGGCGCGGCTCGCTCGGCAACCTCGCGGCGCAGGCGGTGCTGGCGTACGCGCCGCTGCTCGTCCTCGGCGGCGCCTGGCGGCCCGCGGCGCCGCTGCTCATGGCGTCGGTGCTGATGCTCGCCGCACCGGCCCGCGTGCGCCTGCCGGCCGCCGCGTCCATCGTGGCCGCCGAGTTCGTGATCAGGGCGATGTGGCTGCCCGACGCCGGCACGGGGTACGCCATCTGGGCCGCCGTGGTGACGCTCACCGGCGGGCTCCAGTTCCTCGCCCTGGCCCGGCTCGGGCATCTGGTCCGCGCGCTGGAGGCCACCCGCACCGAGCTGGCCGCCCGGCGCGCCGCCGGGGAGCGGCTGCGGATCGCGCGCGGCCTGCGCGCCGAGCTGGGGCGGCGGCTGTCGGCCGCCGCGGCGTCCGCCGACCCGGCCGAGATCACGGCGGCGGCGCGGGCGGCGCTGGCCCGCGCCCGGTCGGTCGCCGACGACTACCGGGACCGGTCGCTGGCGGCCGAGATCGAGGCGGCGCGCACGGTGCTCGCGGCGTCCGGCGTGCCGGTGCGCGTCGAGGCGGACGCCGCCGTGCCGCCGGCGCCGCGCGCCGACGCGGCGCTGGCCGGGGTGCTGCGCCGCACCGTGGTGGCGGCGCTGCGGGACGGCCGCCCCGACGGCTGCGTGATCGAGTGCCGGACGGGCCCCGGCGGGCCCGAGCGGCTGCGGGTGGCCTTCTCCGGTCCCGTGCCGCCGTTCGCGGAGCCGCTGGCGGCCTCGTCCGCCGAGATCGCCGGGCTCGGCGGGCGGCTCGCCGCCGGACCCGCCGTGGAGGCGGAGATCCCGCGGGCGCGGGCCTGGACGGGCGGCCCGGTCGGCGCGGCCCCGTGGCTGGCCTTCGCCGTCCTCCTGGTCCTGGAGCTGGACCATCTCGGCACGGTCGCGACCAGCGTGCTGATGGCGCGGGAGGCGGGCGTCGCGGTGGACCCGGCGCGGCTGGCGGTGGCGGCGGTCGCGCTCCCGCTGGTCGCGGCGCTGCAGCTCTACCATGTGCTGCCGCGCGGCGAGGCCCGGCCGCGGCGCTGGGCCCTCCCGGCCCAGATCGCGCTGATCCTGGCGGCGTTCGCCGTGGCGGGGCCGCTCGTCCCGGCGGCCTACGGCGGGCTGCCCGCGACGTACGGCGGGCTGGTCGCGGGCGTGGTGCTGCTGAACGTCCGGCCGCCCTGGTCGTGGGCGGCGGCCGCCGCGCTGCTGCTGATGCCGTTCCCGCTGCTGTACGGCGCGCGCCCGCCGGCGGTGGTGCTGCTCAGCGTGCTCGCCTCGGCGGCCTTCATGATCTCCGTCCACGCGCTGGGCCGGCTGCCCGTCACGGCGGCCCGGCTGGACCGGGCGCGCGGCGAGCTGGCCCGCACGTCCGTGCTCCGGGAGCGGCTGCGGATCGCGCGGGACGTCCACGACCTGCTCGGCTCGCAGCTGTCGGCGATCATCATCCGGGGCGGGATCGCGGCGGGCCCGGCGGACGGCGCGCGGCTGGCGGAGCTGGCGGGCGCGGCGCTGGCGACGGTCCGCTCGATCGGCGCGGAGCCCGCACCGCTGCGGCTCGCCGCCGAGGTCGAGAGCGCGCGGGACCTGCTGGGCGCGGCCGGGGCGCGGGTCCGCGTCACGGTGGCGGAGCCGCCGGCGGCGGTCGCCGCCCTGTTCGCCGTCGTGCTGCGGGAGTCGGTGACCAACGTCGTCCGGCACGCGCGGGCGCGGCGCTGCGAGATCTCGATCACGCCCGTCCGGCTCCGCGTCTCCAACGACGGGGCGCCGCGTGCCGGCGCCCGCCGGACGCGGCGGGGCGAGGCGGGCGGGGCCGGGCTGGCCAACCTGCGCTCCCGCGCCGCGGAGGCCGGGGGCGCGCTGGCCGTCGAGCACGCGGACGGCCGGTTCACCCTCACCGTCGAGGTGCCGGACGCCGGCCCGTCAGATCCAGCCCGCCTCGGTGGCGATGCGGATGGCGTCGACCCGGTTGCGGGCGCCCAGCTTGGTCACCGCTGACGCGAGGTAGTTGCGGACGGTCCCGTAGGACAGCCCGATCCTGGCCGCGATCTGCGGCGGCTCCGCGCCGGACGCGGTCAGCCGCAGCACCTCGCGCTCCCGGTCGGTGAGCGGGCAGTCCGGGGCGTCGAGCGCGGCGAAGGCGAGCTGCGGGTCGACGACGCGGCCGCCGGCGGCGACGGTGCGGACGGCCGCCACCAGCTCGCCGGGCGCGCTGTCCTTGACCATGAACCCGGCGACCCCGGCCGCCATCGCGCGCCGCAGCGTCCCGGGCCGGCCGACCCCGGTCAGGATCAGCACGCGGCAGCCCGGCAGGTGCCGGGCCAGTTCCGCCGCCGCGCTGACGCCGTCCAGGCCGGGCAGCTCGATGTCGAGCACGGCGACGTCCGGCCCCGTGCGCAGGGCGGCGGCGACGATCGCGTCCCCGGCCGCCACCTGCGCGACGACCTCGACGTCGTCCTCCCGGTCGAGGAGGTCGGCCAGCGCCTCCCGGAGGATCCGCACGTCCTCCGCCAGCAGCACCTTGATCAACGGCGTGCCCCCCGCCGTGGTCAGCGCTTGCGCTCGCCGTCGGAGACGCGGACGAGGCCCTCCTGCATGACGGAGACGACCAGCTCGCCCTGCCGGGTGAACACCTGCCCGCGGGCGAGGCCCCGGGCGCCGCCGGCGAACGGTGTGTCCTGGTAGTACAGCAGCCAGTCGTCGGCGCGGAACGGCCGGTGGAACCACATCGCGTGGTCGAGGCTGGCGCCCATCGTCCGCTTGTCGCCCCAGGCCAGGCCGTGGTTGAGCAGGACGGTGTCGAGCAGCGTCATGTCCGAGGCGTAGGTCATCAGGCAGACGTGCAGCAGCGGGTCGTCCGGCAGGTCGCCGTCCACCTTCAGCCACACCTTCGACTCGGGGGTGGCGAGCGCCGGGTCCTTGGCCGCCTCCCAGGTCAGCGGCGTCGCGTGCCGGATGTCGAACGGGCGCCGGGTGACGAACTCGCGCGCGCCGACCTCGCCGAACACCGGCGTCAGCCGGGTCAGGCCGTCCGGCAGCGTCTCGGGGGCGGGCGCGTCCGGCATGGGGGCCTGGTGGAACGGCCCCTCCTCGGCGATCTGGAACGAGGCCGACAGCGTGAAGATCGCCTTGCCGTGCTGGACGGCCATGACCCGGCGCGTCGTGAACGACCGGCCGTCGCGCACCCGGTCGACGGTGTAGACGATCGGGACGAGCGGGTCGCCGGGCCGGATGAAGTAGGCGTGCAGCGAGTGGACGGGCCGGTTCGCGGGGACGGTGCGCCCGGCGGCGACGAGCGCCTGCCCGGCCACCTGGCCGCCGAAGACGCGCTGCCGCCGCTCCTCGGGGCTGCGGCCGCGGAAGATGTCGTTCTCGATCTGTTCGAGGTCGAGCAGGTCCAGCAGGGCCTTGAGCGATTCCTTCACGGCGGCCAGTCTTCCGTATCGGCCCCAGTGACCGGGATCTCACCCCCGCGGCACCGGCTCGTCCGCTAAGCCCCCGTGACCGGAATCTCACCCCTGCGGACCTGCGCTCCCCGGCCTGGGGAACACCGGCGGCACGCGTCCTCGCCAGCGTGGCCGGTTCGGTGGCCGTCCAGGCCGGGCAGCTCGAGAGGCGGCGGGTCAGTGGCCGCAGAGGGTGAGGACGGCGTCGCCGTAGCGGTCGAGCTTCACCTTGCCGACGCCCGGGATGCGGGCGAGATCCTCCAGGGAGTCGGGGGCGTGCTCGGCGATCGCCTGCAGGGTGGCGTCGGTGAACACGACGTAGGCGGGGATCTTCTGCTCGGCGGCGACCTCGGCGCGCCAGTCCTTCAGGGCGAGGAGGAGTTCCTCGTTCAGCTCGGACGGGCAGTCCTCGCAGCGGCCGAGCTTGCGTTCGACGGCGGCGGTCAGCGGGCGGCCGCAGACGCGGCACGGCTGCGGGCCCTTGGCCGGGCGGCGCTTGGAGCGGTCGGCGCGGGGCGGGGTGTGCGTGGTGGTCTTGCCGGTCAGGCCGTCCAGGAAGCGGGACGGGCGGCGCGTCTGCGACCCGCCGGGCGAGCGCGACAGCGCCCACGAGAGCGCCAGGTGCACGCGGGCCCGCGTCACCCCGACGTAGAGGAGGCGGCGCTCCTCCTCGATCTGGGCGGGCGTCTTGGCGTAGATGATGGGCAGCGTGCCCTCGGCCAGCCCGACGAGGAACACCGCGTCCCACTCCAGGCCCTTGGCGGCGTGCAGCGACGCGAGCGTGACGCCCTCCAGCGGCGGCGCGTGCTGCGCGGCGGCGCGCTCCTCCAGCTCGGCGACGAAGTCGGCGAGGCCGGCCTTCGGGTTGTCGGCGGCCATGTCCTCGGCGAGCTGGGCGAGCGCGGCGAGCGACTCCCAGCGCGCGCGGGCCGCGCCCGCGCCGTCGGGCGGCTGGTCGGTGAACCCCGCCCCCGACAGGACGTGCCGGACGGTCTGGATCAGCCCCATCCCGTCGGTCTCGGGGTCGGCGCCCGCCCGCGCCGCGCCGCGCAGCCGGACCACCGCCTCGCGCACCTCGGGCCGCTCGAAGAACCGCTCCGCGCCCCGCAGCACGTACGGGACGCCCGCCGCCGCGAGCGCCGACTCGTAGGTCTCGGACTGCGCGTTGACGCGGAACAGGATCGCGATCTCCCGCGCGGGGACGCCCTCGTCGATCAGCTTGCGGGCCTGCCGGGCGGCGTCGTCGGCCTCGGCGACCTCGTCGTCGTACTCGTTGAACACCGGCTCGGGGCCGTCCGCGCGCTGGGCCAGCAGCTCCAGCTTGTGGCGGGCGCCGCGCGCCTGCCCGATCACGCCGTTGGCCAGCCGGACCACCTGCGGCGTCGACCGGTAGTCGCGGACGAGCTTCACGACCTTCGCGCCCGGGTGCTCGCGGGTGAAGTCGAGCAGGTGGGACGGGGACGCGCCGGTGAAGGAGTAGATCGTCTGGTTGGGGTCGCCGACGACGCACAGGTCGTCGCGGTCGCCGAGCCAGGTGTCGAGCAGCATCTTCTGCAGCGGGTTGACGTCCTGGAACTCGTCGACCACGAAGTACCGGTACTGCTCGCGGACCTGGTTCGCGACCTCCCGGTGCTCGGTGAGGACGGCGGCGGTCAGCTCCAGCATCCCCTCGAAGTCGAGCAGGTTGCGCTCCCGCCTGAGCTGCTCGTACATCGCGTAGACGCGGGCCACGTCGACGACGTCGGCGGGCGGCTTGCGGTCGGCCTTGGCGACCGCGGCGGGGTAGTCCTCGGGGCGGTGCTGGGTGACCTTCGCCCACTCGATCTCGCTCGCGAGGTCGCGCAGCTCGGTGCGCGCGAACGACAGCCGGCACGCGCGCGCGGCGTCGGCGACCAGCCCGATCTTCGAGTCGACGATCTTGGGCGCCTCGCCGCCGATGACCCGCGGCCAGAAGTAGCTCAGCTGCCGCAGCGCCGCCGCGTGGAACGTGCGGGCCTGCACGCCGGGCGCGCCGAGCTGCCGGAGCCGGCTGCGCAGCTCCCCCGCCGCGCGCGTGGTGAACGTCACGGCGAGCACCCGCTGCGGCGTGACGACACCGGTCAGCGTCGCGTAGGCGATCCGGTGCGTGATGGCCCTGGTCTTGCCCGTCCCGGCGCCCGCGAGCACGCACACCGGCCCCTTCACCGCCTCGGCGACCGCCCGCTGTTCGGGGTCGAGTCCCTCCAGCACCGACTCAGCCAACATGCCTCCATACTCGCAGCCCGTCCCACGTGCATCAGCCGATACGCCGCCTGTGGACGACCAGGAATGCCCGGGGGCTGTCTACTGTTCTGGCGTAGGCACCGACTGTCCGAACGAACGAGGAGACCACGAAGCGATGGCGACGCCGACGACCGGCCAGCTCACCATGTACACGACGTCCTGGTGCGGGTTCTGCCGCCGGCTGAAGAGCCAGCTCGCGCGGGACGGCATCGAGATGGTCGAGGTCGACATCGAGCGCGACCCCGAGGCCGCCGACTTCGTCATGAGCGTCAACGGCGGAAACCAGACCGTCCCCACGGTCCTGTTCCCGGACGGCACGGCCGCGACGAACCCCAGCGCCAAGGAGGTCAAGCGCCGCCTGGCGGAGATCGCGAAGACCGCGTAGCCCGGTCGCGCGGAAGGCCCGCCGGCCACCGGCCGGCGGGCCTCGCCATGTCAGAAGCCGGGCAGGTCAGAAGGCGGGCATTTTGGGGAGTTCGCCGCCGTACCAGCGCATGATGAGCTGCGCGGCGATGGACAGCGGGCCCGGCGCGACGATCTCGCCCGCCTCGATGGCGGCGCGCAACTCGTCGCGGGTGTACCAGGCGGCGTCCTGGATCTCCTCCGGGTCGGGGTTCAGCGGGACGGCGCCGTCCGTGTGCGCGGTGAAGCCCAGCATCAGGCTCTGCGGCAGCGGCCACGGCTGGCTGCCGAGGTAGTGGACGTCCTGGACGGCGAGCCCGACCTCCTCCTTCACCTCCCGCGCGACGGCCTGCTCCAGCGACTCGCCCGGCTCGACGAACCCGGCGAGGATGGAGCGGCGGTCGGCGGGCCACTGCGGGCCGCGGGCCAGCAGGATGCGGTCGTCCTCGTCGGTCACCAGCATGATCACGGCCGGGTCGACGCGCGGGAAGTGCTGCGAGCCGTCCTCCGGGCAGACGCGCACGTGCCCGGCGGACGCCACCCGGGTCCGGGCGCCGCAGCGCGGGCAGAACCCGTGGGTGCCGTGCCAGTGCTCCAGCGCGACGGCGTGGGTGAGCAGGCCGGAGTCGCGGTCGCCGAGGAGCGCGCCGACGCGGCGCAGCCCGGCCGGTTCGGCCCCCTCGATGGCGGGCAGCGGCCCGGACACGCCGAAGTACACGGTGCCGCCGTCGTCGGCGCCGAGGAGCCAGCGCTCGCCGTCCGGCGCCTGCGCGGGCGGGACGAGCACGAGCGCCGGGCTGGGCTCATAGACCACGAGGGACTGCCCGTTCTGGATGACGAGGACGCGCGTCTCCGGATCGTTCCAAGCGGCGTCCAGCCAGGCGTCGTCGCGGCGGTTCAGCGCGGCCCGGTCGAGGGTTCCGCGCGCGAGCGCGAGCCACTCCAGTGGGGCTTCGGTCACAACTGCTCCTCTCCCGGGTATGTCAGCGCAGCGCGGTGGCGAGTTCTTCCCACAGGTGCGCGGCGGCCTCGGCGCCCTTGAGCAGCAGCGGGATCTCGACCTTCTCGTTGGGGGCGTGGATGCGGTCGCCGTTCAGCCCGACCGCGACGAAGACGAGCGGCGCGTCCAGGATGTCGGCGAGGTCGGCCTCGGGGCCGCTGCCACCCTCGCGGGTGAACAGCACCTCGGTGCCGAACGCCCGCTCCATCGCGCGCCGGGCGGCGGCCACGACGGGCGAGTCGATCGGCGAGAAGCACGGGCGGACGCCGCCGGCCGGGCAGCGCACCTCGGCGTCCACGCCGGGCGGGGCGTGCTCGGCGACCCACGCCTTGAACGCCTCCTGGACCTTGCGGGGGTCCTGGCCGGCGACGAGCCGGAAGGAGATCTTGGCGTGCGCGTCGCGCGGGACGATCGTCTTGCCGCCCGGCCCGGTGTGCCCGCCCCACATGCCGTTGATCTCGGCGGTGGGGCGCGCCCAGATGCGCTCCAGGGTGGTGTAGCCCTTCTCGCCCCGCGCGGCGCGGCTCTCGCCCGCGGTGCGCAGCCACTCGTCCTCGTCGAACGGCAGGCGCGCGAACGACGCGCGCTCCTCGTCCGTCAGCGGGACGACGTCGTCGTAGAAGCCGGGGAGGGTGACGCGGCCGTCGGCGTCGTGCAGGGCGGCGAGCAGCGCCGCCATCGCGTGCAGCGGGTTCGGGACGGCGCCGCCGAACGAGCCGGAGTGCAGGTCGGTGGACGGGCCGCGCAGCGTGACCTCGACCTCGGTGAGCCCGCGCATCCCGGTGCACATGGACGGGACGTCCGCCGCCCACATCGTGGTGTCGCTGATGACGACGGCGTCGCAGGCGAGCCGGTCGCGGTGGGCGCGGAGCAGGTCGGCGAAGTGCACCGAGCCCGCCTCCTCCTCGCCCTCGACCAGCAGCTTGACGGTCACGGGCGGGGCCTGCCGGCCGGACGCGGCGAGCAGCGCGCGCAGGCCGAGCGTGTGGAAGAAGACCTGGCCCTTGTCGTCGGAGGCGCCGCGCCCGATGAGCTGGTCGCCCTTCTCGACGGGCGCGAACGGGTCGGTCTCCCATTCGGTGAGGGGTTCGACCGGCTGGACGTCGTGGTGGCCGTAGACGACGACGGCGGGGGCGCCGGGGTCGTCGGCGGGCCATTCGGCGAAGACGGCCGGATGGCCGCCGGTCTCCCACATCTCGACGGTCGGGAAGCCCTGCCCGCGCAGGTAGGAGACGAGCCAGGCGGCCGAGTCGCGGACGTCGGCGGCGTGCGCCGGGTTCCCGGAGATGGACGGGATCGCCAGCCACTCCTTCAGATCGGCGACGAATCTGTCCCGTTCCGCCTGGATGTACCCGACCACGTCGTTCACCGCATGCCCCTTCGCATGTGCGTTCTGTCGTACCGTTGCAACGGCGTTCCACCGGCCGGCACCGGCGCGTCCGGCCTTCTCCGGCCGGCACCCTCCGGCCGGCACCGCCGCGAGCTTACATCGACGTCAACGGAGTGTTAGGGGAAGCAGCTTGATCCTCATCGATCCGCCGCTGTGGCCCGCGCGCGGCCGTGTCTGGTCGCACATGGTGAGCGATGTCTCGTACGAGGAGCTGCACGCGTTCGCGGCGGACCTGGGGATGCCGCCCAGGGCCTTCGAGCGCGACCACTACGACGTCCCGTCCGAGCTGTACGAGGCCGCTGTGCTGCAGGGGGCGGAGGCGGTCGGCTGCCAGGAGTTGCTGTTGCGGCTCACCAAGGCGGGCCTGCGCCGCCGCAAGAGCTACCGCCCGCGCGTCACTCACTGAGCGCTGAGGCGGCGCGCTAGGCGTTGAGCAGCATCAGTTCCGTGCGGATGTTGCTGCGCGCGCGTTCCTCGAACCGTTCGCGTGCGGGCGGTGTGTGGAAGAGCTTGGGGAGTGCCAGTAGGCCGTTGAGCACTTCTGCGCGTCCGGCTGCGAAGAACTCGTCGGGGACGAACGCGTACTCCTCCCTGACGGCGGCGGTGTAGGCGGCGTACTGGTCGGGGTCCGCGCCGAGGATGGCGAGGTCCGCGTCGCACAGGACCTGGCCGTTGCGGTCGTCCTCGCCGGGGGCGTGCGTGGTCGTGAGCTCGACCAGCCGGGCCACCTCCTGGACGCCGGCGGCCGCGAGGTCGGTGTCGGCGAGCATGCGGACGGCGAGGCGGGCGCTGCGCTCCTCGTTGTCGGCGCGCTCGGGGTCGTAGACGGCGTCGTGGAACCAGGCGGCGAGGCGGACGAGGTCGGGATCGGCGGCATGCCCGGCCAGCTCGTCCACCAGGTCGAGGACGGCGGTCAGGTGCGCCCGGGTGTGGTAGCGGCGGTGCGGCTCGCCGTAGCGCTCGTCCAACTCCGTCCCGATATGCCGGGTGTGCGGCCCCGCCAGCGCGACCCACCGGTCGACAAGATCCATGGCCCCATCCTGGCGGACGCCGCGCCGGGCGGACCACCGGACCGTCCGTGCGAGGGCACGCGCCGGGGACCGGGACACGCGGTGCGATCGTTCTTGCGCGCGCGGTGCCGCCCCGCCACTATGATCACTGCGAGTTAGGCAAGGCTTACCTCACCCACGAACCGAACTGGAAAGGCCGATCGTGGCCGCCTCGCTCTACCTGGTCGCCGGGAAGGCGACCGATTCGGTGACGCACGGGTTCGTGCCCGCCGCCGCGCGCCTCGGGCTGGACGCGGTGCTGCTCACCGACCGTCCGGGAGCCTACCGGTCCGGCGCGCACGCGTTCGGCGGGCCGGTCGTCGAGTGCGACGTCTCCGACTTCCGCGACATCGTGCACCGCATCAGCGGGGCGGGTGCTGAGCCCGCCGCTGTCTTCTCCAACAGCGACTTTCTGCAGGCGCCCGCCGCGCTGGCGGCCGCGTACTTCGGTCTTCCGGCCAAGGACTGGCGGGCGGCCACCCGCGCCAAGAACAAGGCCCTCATGCGCCGCCACCTCGCGGGCATCGACCCGGTGTTCTCCGCTGACGCGCGCGAGGTGCCGCCGGACGCGCCTTACCCGCTCGTCCTGAAGCCCCGCGAGGGCGTCGCCAGCGAGGACGTGTTCCTGGTCGAGGACGCGGCGGAACTGGCCGCACGCGCAGACGAGATCGCCGCCCGGCGCGACGACCCCCTCGTGGCCGAGGAGTACCTGCCTGGGCACCTCCACACGCTGGAGACGCTCGGCGATGGGCGGGAACTGCGCGTCCTGGGCTCGTTCCGTACGACGGTCTCGGCGCCGCCGTTCTTCGTTGAGGAGCGCCTTGAGTGGGCGGCACCGCCTCCGGAGACGCCCCAGGTGCTGCGCCAGTTGGAGGCGCTGGGGGTCGGGTTCGGCGCGTGCCATACCGAGTTCGTCGTCCATGAGGGCCGCGCCCGCATCATCGAGGTCAACTACCGGCTCATCGGCGACCACTGCGATTTCCTCTTGGCCGACCTGCTGGGCGTGCTGCTCTTCGAGCAGATCCTCCAGGTCCACTTGGGCGGGCCTGTGCCGGGTGTGCACGTCCCACGTCCGCGTCACGCCGTCGCGGAGCCGGTCATCGCCGACCGCTCCGGCGTCCTCACCGCGGCCCCCGGCCCGGTGCGGGTGGACGATGGTGAGGTGCGACTCTCCTACCGCCCCCAGCGCGCGGTGGGCGACCCGGTCGCGGTGACCCGCACCAACCGCGACTACCTGGGCACCGTGCGTGCGATCGGCCCCGGCCCGGACGAGGTCGAGGCCGCGCTCGCGCGCTTCCGCGCGGACCACAGCTGGACGATCACGTGACCGACCGCGCCGACGCGGCCTCGCCGCCGGACCGCGGCGAGGGCCCGCTGGCGGCCCGCGTGCTGGACGCGCTGCTCCGCGAGGATTACGGCGGCATGCGGCGCTTCATCAGGGGCGAGAGATTAGAACTGCCCGGCCGTTCCGTGCGGCTGCTGCGCGCGCGCCCGGTCTTCCTTTCCGAACTCGTCGTGGCCCCTGGTGGGCAGGACCTGAAGTTGAGCGACGTCTTCCAGGCCGTCCGCTCGGTGGCCGACCCGCGCGACGACACGGCGGCCTTCGAGCGCGAATGCCGGGCCGCGCTCGCGGCCGGGAAACTGCACGACGACGCGCGTCCCGCCGTGCACCGGCGGCTGGCGCGCATCCCGGACGCGCTGCGGACGGGCCCCGGGACGTTCTACGAGACGCTGGCGGCCTACAACGACCACCCGGTGCATCCGGCGGGGCGGAGCCGCGCGGGGCTGTCCATGGCCGATCTGAGCCGCTACGCGCCCGAGTTCGCGCCATCGTTCCCGCTGCGGTGGGCGCCCGTGCGGAACCCGGTGCTCGCCGGGCCGCTGCCGGAGTGGTGGCCCGCGCCGTCCGACGTGGGTCTGGGCTCCGGCGGGGCGGCGGGGGCGCTGTTCCCCGTCCATCCGCTGGCGGTGCGGCAGGTGCGCGCGGAGGCCGGGACGGCTCCGGCGCCCGAGCCGTTCCTGCGGGTCGGCCCGACACTGTCGATGCGCACCGTGGCCGTGCTCAGCGGCACCGCGCCGCTCGTCCACGTGAAGATGCCGCTGCCGACCAGCACGCTCGGCCTGCGCAACCGGCGCACCATCATGCCCGGCACGCTCCATGACGGAGCACTTGTCGAACGCATCCTGCGCCGCGTGCTCCAGCGCGAATCGGCGCTCCCGGTGCTTCTCGCCGATGAGCAGACCTACGGCCACGCCAACGACCCGCTCCTGGCCTACCTCGTGCGGCGTTTCCCGCCGGAAACGGCGCGCGCGCACATCGTCCCGGTGGCGGCCTTGCTCGCCGAGGCCCCGGACGGCGGCTACGTCATCGAACGCTGGGACGTCGAAGAACTCTTCGGCACGTACCTGTCCGCGCTGTTCGAGTGGAACGTCACGCTGTTCCGCTACGGGATCGCGCTGGAGGCGCATCAGCAGAACGTCGCGCTCGTCCTGGACGACGCCTCTCCGCTGCGTCTCCTCATCAAGGACAACGACGGCGCGCTGATGGACCCGTCGCTGCTCGGGGAGCGCCTCGCCCCGTCCCCCGGCACGGACCCGCGCGACCTCATCGACCGCCGGATGACGACCACCGACCCCGACGCCCTCGCCCGCGTGTTCGTCACCATCACACTGCACCTGTGCGCCGCCGCGGTCGCCGTCGGCCTGGCCGAGCGGGGGCTGCTCCCGTGGCGCACGGGGCTCGCGATGGTCCGCGAGCGGCTCGACGCCGCGCTCGGCCCGGCGGACGCGTTCCTGCGCTCCCGCACGCTCGACGCCGGCTCCCTGCCGGGCAAGGCCATGCTCACCGCCGGGACGCTCGTCGACAAGGCCAGGACCGGCGCGGCCGACATCAACAAGCACTACGGCCCGCCGGGGCCCAACTACCTACTACTGGACGCGACGTGCCGCTGACTGGGCTCACAGAACTGACCGGACCGGCCGTCACGGCCGGCGACGCCACCGCGACCGCACTGCTCAACTGCCTGATCCGGGAGGTCTGCGCGCCCGAGCAGCAGCTGTGGCCGGACGGCGACCATCTCCTCGCCCGCCTGCCCCGCGCAGGCGTCGTCCTGCGCGCGCGCCTGACCCGGCCACCGGCAGGCCCCACCTACCGCCTGGCGCCGCCCTACGAGGAGCAGCGGGAGGACGAGTGGATCCTCACGTCCTGGGACAGGCTGGCCAACCTCGTCGCGGGCGAACTGGAGTTGGCGACCGGCCGTCCCAACCCCGAGTTCCTCACCCAGGTGGACGACAGCCACACGGCGCTGGCCGCGATACTCGCCGCTAGGAGCGAGGCGTCCGGCGACCGGTACATCGCCTCAGAACAGGCTCTCGTCGCGGGGCACCGATTCCACCCGTCTCCTAAGGCCCGCCAGGGGGCGCCTGGTGACTGGCTCCAGTACGCGCCGGAGACCCGGGCCCGCTTCCGTCCGCACTGGCTGGCCGTCCCGGACGACCTCGTCGCCGAGGAAGGAGACCCGGACGCGTTCGCGGCCGTGGCGTCTTACGGGCCTCCCGCTCCCCCAGGCCGGACACTGCTCCCCGTCCACCCGTGGCAGTTCTCCCTACTCGCGGACAACCCCGTCCTACAGAAGGCTCTGGCGCAGGACCTCTTGGTCGACCTCGGCCCGTCCGACACCGAGGCGATCCCCACCTCGTCCGTCCGGACGGCGTACCTGCCGGACGCCGACGTCTTCTGCAAGTTCAGCCTGGACGTCCGCATCACCAACTGCGTGCGCAAGAACGCCTGGTACGAGCTGAGCGGCGCCATCGCCCTCAACGAACTGCTGCCGCCCATCTTCGACAAGCTCGGCTCGACGCTGCTCGCAGAGCCCGCCTACCGCAGCGTCACACTCCCCGACCGCCGCCTGTACGAGGGTTTGGGGGTGATCCTGCGCCAGGGCGTCAGATCCCTGCCCGGCACACCGCTGCTGGCTGGCGCCTTGACCGACCCCTACAGCACCCTCCTCGCGGACCTGCCCGCTCTAGAGACCCCCGAGCGAGCCCGCGCCTGGTGGGACGCCTACGTGGCGCAAGTGGCACCGCCCGTCCTCCGCGCTTACCTGGACCACGGCATCGTCCTGGAACCGCACCTTCAGAACGTGCTCGTCTGCGTCGACCCGACGGGCATGCCCGTCCACGCTGCGTTCCGCGACCTGGAGGGCACCAAGCTGACCGCAGGCCGCTGGGACCTCTCGCACCTGCCGCCCCGCGTCGCCGAAAGCCTCACCTACGCGCCCGACCGGGGCTGGAACCGCGTCGTCTACTGCCTCCTCATCAACCACCTCACCGAAGTCGCCGCCGCGGTCGCCGACCTGCACCCGCACCTGGAGCGGACGCTCTGGCAGGACGCGCGAAAGCACTTCGCCGTCCACGACCACCACCCGCAAGTCAGAGCGCTCCTCGCCGGAGTCCCCGTACCGGCGAAGGCGAACCTCCGCACCCGCTGGTCCCGCGTAGCCGACCGAGGCGCCACCTACGTCCCGACCCCCAACCCACTGGCAGCACCCAGACCGCTATGAACGAAGTCGCCGAATTCGCACTCAGCCTCGACAGCTACCCGGCTTACGTCTATGACTTGCCGGGTCTACGGGAACACGTCGAAGCCATCCGAGAAGCGCTTGGCTCCACGGAGTTGTTCTACGCCGCCAAGGCCAACCCTGATGCCGAGATACTCCGCACCCTGGCGCCCCATGTGGACGGCATAGAGGTGGCTTCGGGCGGCGAACTGGCCCACGTCCGGGCGACCCTGCTCGGCGTGCCGCTCGCCTTCGGCGGCCCAGGCAAGACACTCGAAGAACTACGCCTGGCCTTGACCGTCGAACGCGCCCATGTGGAAAGCCCTAACGAACTGAGGAACCTGGCCGCGCTGGGGCCCGCCGACATCCTGCTCCGCGCGAACCTACCTCTCCGCACCCCGAACGCCGCGCTCACCATGAGCGGCCCCTTCGGCATGGACGAGGACGCCCTCAACGAATGCGCCCGCCTCCTGGCCGACAACCCCCACCTCACCCTGCGCGGCGTCCACGCCCATTTGGCCTCCGGCCTGGACGCCCCCACCATGCTCGACCTCGCCCACCAGATAGCCGATTGGGCGCTCCCCTGGCTGAAGACCCAAGGCGTGGACGACCCCGAACTGAACGTCGGGGGTGGCATGGCAGTGGACTACACGTCCCCCAGAGCCCTCTTCGACTGGCGCACCTACGCGACGGGGCTGGCTTCCATTCCGGCCACGGTCCGCATAGAGCCCGGCCGCGCCATCACCGCCTACCACGGGTGGTACGTCACCGACGTGCTGGACGTGAAGACGACCAGAAGCGAGACCTACGTGATCCTCCGGGGCGGCACGCACCACCTCAGAACCCCGGTGACGAAGGGCCATGACCAGCCCTTCCAGGTCCTGACCGCCACGGGCCCGGAGTCCCCCGCGACGCTCGTCGGCCAGTTGTGCACCCCGAAGGACGTCTTCGCCC